>NZ_FRAU01000018.1 GCF_900142415.1 Rhodothermus profundi | reverse complement strand
CGGTGGTTCGGGAGTTGTTGGAGAAGTCAGGTAGTGGTGGGATGGCGCGTTGGGGTATTCTGGGTGGTAGGGGATGGATTCGGCTGGCGCAGCAGGGCCTGTGTGAGCCGGTCACGATGCCTCAATTTGGGGACTATTGGACGGGGGTGGAGTTGGGGGCGGTTATGATGGGGACCTGCATAGGGGGAGACTTTGTGGCCTTTATCAGGCGGCTTACTAATCCATGGGTACTTTTGGGTACCTGTGTTGGAGGAGCAATTGTTGCCGGCACTTTATACATGGCAGAGGCCTATACTGATTATCATACAGATCTGGCTAAATGGTGCAGAGAGAATTATATTAATTGTAAAGATCAGGAATGCCTGTGCGGATTTTATAAAGCCAGAAACAACGGAATAGCAGGTTATGCAGCGCATTATATCATCAAAATATCCTGTCACTAGAGTGTTTATAGGATGGTTGTTTATAACTCTTATATTTGGAGGGTATCGTAGTATTAGCATTGATGTAGATTTATTTAGTATGGATAACATTGTGATAAGTTTATCTTTTTCTGCATACATTTTTTCAATGTTAATAATAATGATATATATAGGATCTTTATGTATAAATTCCTCAGAACCACTTTTGTTGTCTTCTTTCTATATAGCAGGGTTTTTTTACATTTGTCACTCAGCTACCTTTAACGGGGAGATATTTTTTTGATGAAGATTTTGTATTAGGTGATTATCTGAAATTTATATTTTATGTCTTTCTAACTTTATATGTTATTGCATTATCAGTTTTATATTTTTTGAAAAAGAAGAAGGCATCGTTACCGAGGTGCCAATGAAGTAACAGATTGTTCCGTGCGTTTGAGGCGAGTTTGTGACCGTTGCTGAGAGAGACAAACGGAGAGGTTAGATTTGGTTGGTGCAGCAGAATGCGACGTGTGAGCTCAACAGCATGCCGCAGATTGGAGATTATCGGGCCGTGGAGGGGGCGCTCGCGGCGATACTTACAGGAGCATGGGAAGGCTGTGGATTAGGAGCGGCTTTAGGAGGACTCCCTGGTTGCTTAGTTTATATGCCAATAGGTATGGGAATACGCGGTCTAATCTTTGCCTTGGAAACAAAACAAGAATACAATGTAGATATCACTCGATGGTGTCGCCAAAATCTTACGAATTGCCGAAATAATGAATATTACCTTCGAGCCTGCAATGAGTTAATCAATGCTGAATAATGAAATAACATAGCTATAAAATCATGACAAAACTACGTGCTTTTATCTTTTCCCTTCAAGAGAAAAAGCCTGCTACCTGAGTCTTCCTTATATGGGGATGGCTAACGATTTTTTTCTTCATTAGTCGGCTTGTTTATTATTCCGAAAAGCCTCTGGCTGAGATTCTCTACAGTGCGATTGGTAGCGCCACCTTTGGCGTTGTCGGCATCCTGGCAGCCAAAGCCTACTTAGAGCTCGTTCAAAGAGAACGTCGACAAAACCCAAAAACAAAGGTTGCGCTGCATCTTGCCTTTGCTACCCTGCTGGCAGGGATTGCACTTTTCCGATTAACCTTCGATGAGCTATCAGATATATCGATCCATACTGGCACGGATTTGATCATTGTGTTCCTTGTTATTATCATTATCCTATATGCTTCGTATGGATTTCTTAGTTTTATGTGGTGCGCAGGGCGACACAGGAAAAATAAAAATCCATTCTTTCCTGAAACGGAATAGCCAGGAGCAGCGTCCCCTGGCGACGGTACCTGATTTTCGTTGCCGCAGAAAAGTCTGTTTTCTTTCTTTGAGAAGGCATGGGAAGGCTGTGGATCAGGAGCAGGGTTTTTAAGCGGCCTGGTGGTTCTATAACCGGCTGCATAATCGGTGTGGAAGCCGGCTTACTGACCGGACTCTTTGTGGGGACTTTTGCCTGGAAACGGAGATTGGAGGCCGCATCCATCGGCTGGTGTGAACGAAATCGTGATGTTTGTGAAAGGATGGAAGCATATCAATCTTTCTGTGACGAAGTAACTAAACCTCAATGATTAGTCATGCGCAGAAGAACTCTAGTTTTCTCCAATAGATATGTGCTTCGCATTACTCTGGTATTTATTCTCATTGCAGGAATCTATGGAATGCTTAATGGTTTATTGTATGAGGATAG
>NZ_FRAU01000017.1 GCF_900142415.1 Rhodothermus profundi | reverse complement strand
GCCAGTGGCTTGTATTTCTATCGCCTCACGGCCGGCAGCTTCGTCCAACAACGCAAAATCATCCTCGTCAAGTAGCTAAAAGCCGCCCTAAAGGCAAAGTATACAAAGTCGAAGAATGTGCTGGTAGGCCACAATGTTGGCCGCGGTTGCCCTATTGTTTTAGTAGGGGGTAAGTGCACTATATCTCAAAATTGAGTAGAGCCGTTGATACCCCTTGATACCTCGTAAGCAGCCTGCGCCAGCAGTCAATAGAGGCGGACGCACGATCCATGCACATCGAACGAATAAAAGTTTTCTCGAGCCTTATTGCTATGGAGTAATCTACCATATGCTGCTCAGACATCGGTAGCCTCCAGCTAGCGTAACTTGAAGCAGTATTGCCCGTCAGCAAGTCGGTAGCCAGCAGCGAATTATGTGGACGTAGCCATTTCCGAGCATAGCTTTCAGCACGTAGCAGTCACCACAGCCATTCAGTCCTTAAAATCAGGAATACACACTCCCATGTTTTTTATAGAAAATGCTTCAGAAAAAGAGGCGGTTAATCGACAGATGCTACCACACCCAATCCATATCCTCCGAATTATGCTGCGCCACAGCTTCCCTGGAACAGGTCAATTGGGACCAGAAAGATCACTTGTCTATTGCAAATTCCGCATACTTGCTCCAGATTTTTTATTAGCATGCCTGTAAGGCAGAGACTGAGCCGGGTTTACCTGAAAGCAAACTCCCTATAGTAGCATGGAACCCTTTCCTCCCCATCTGCCCACGGTCATCAGCGTTCACAAGCTTCAGGGCCCATTGCTTATTACGTCAAATATTGGCCACTACCCCAGCGTATTGCCTATTGCCAGTCAGATGCTTCGGTTCACTGCACCGCTGCATCAGAATCTGTGCTGCAGAAGCCGCCCTCCTCCTGTCTCCCTGTAATTATCTTTCAGCCCGCCCTGCAAACCATCCCGGATGGATTGCCTCCTCAGTGCAGCAGTAAGTAGCGCATCTCTGCCCGCTGGCGTGGCCCTTCCGTGATACGGTATGCATGTGCAGATGCTTGGAGGGTTTTCACGGATTGAATCTTATACCGAACATCTGGGCCATGTCAGCGCATCTTTTTCAGAGAAAAGTCTCCAGATATGCATCAGCGGTTACCCGCATTCAAGGTGCAAAACAGCTCTGTGGCGCTCTAATCGTATGGTTGGTCCTGTCGGGGCTGCCTCCCAGGATATGGGCGCAGCATAGCACTCTGCTGCAAAAGACGGCCGACCAACTCCAGGTTGCCATCGACACCGCCTCTATGGCCCTTTATCTCGATCCTCAGCTTACCGCGCTGCTTGCGCTTGCGGAGCAACTTCCCGGTAATCTCTCCCATCCCTTCACACTGGGTGTGCTTTACCTGGCCCGACATGACGCGCAAGGTAACGTCCTGTGGCCCGCTGAGAACATGCCCCCCGGATGGTACCGCATCGCGCTGCACCCGCAGTCCGACAGCACCTATGCCATTGTGGTGGAGGATGTCAAAGGCCGTCAGGCTACTTTTCCTGCCACACTGGCCGAAACACTTCCTCCCAGCCTGGACGACGCTGCCTTCCAGGCAGGCATTGTCGCCTATGGCGATGCCATCGACTTCCTGGCCCGCCTGAACAGCCGACAGCAGGTACGATTCCGCATCCCCAGGTCTTCCGTCCCCCAACCCGCTCCCGAAACCGATCCCGTCGAATCTACCACCCGGCAAGCCCTCTTGCAGGTGCTCCATGAACTTCAACAACTGGGAACACTTGATTCCACGCGGGTGCTGATCACCTCCTCCGACAACGTCGTGATGGCCAGCGCACTGGCCCCTGACATATCCCCTCTCTCCGAAGCACAACTTCAAGACGGCCTCTCCTTCGGCGTCTTCATCGCTGCCCGCAAACATCCCCAGCGCACGCTGGGCGAAGCCGTCCGTTTTGAGATCCAACGCATCGACAGCCTGCGTTACGTGCTGCAGCGCATCGACGCCCTGGGCAAAACCATCGCTGTTGATACGCTGGCTCCCCGGCCCTGGCAGCGACCACCGGCCCAGGCCCTCCATATCGCCCTGGCAGTCGGACGCCCGCCGGAGGTGTGTCTTGCTGTTCCTGAGGGGGCGTTGTGCTTTTTCTGGCCGTTGACGGCCGCCATTCCGCAGGAGATTGCCGCCGTTCCAGGCGACGGCTCGGTCGTGCTAACCTGGCA
>NZ_FRAU01000016.1 GCF_900142415.1 Rhodothermus profundi | reverse complement strand
CTGCCACCGCGGGCCGGCGGACGATCACCCGCAATGGGTGGATTGTCGTTGGGATTGTCTGCGTCCTGGCAGGAGAGCGACAGCGAGAGTGTGCGCTGGACCTGTTTGCTGGAAGTAGTGAAGGTGAACGTAGCGCTGCCGGTCAGGCGCTGGCCGAGGCGCTCGTCGGTGCATTCGGTCTGGACGGTGAAGGAGGTGGTAGAGTCAGGGGGCGTGATGGTAGCCTGGGTGGGGGTAAGGGTGAAGGGGCCCTGCGTGTTAGAGACCGAGACGGTTACGGTGCCGGCGTCTTTGGCAATGGCCTGTACGGTCTGTTGCAGGCGGTCGCCTTTCTGGCCCGTGAATTCGAGATGAGGAGGTTGTATCCTGAATTCCGGATTGCACAAATCCACCTCTCGTAGATAGGAAAATCCAAGTGGAAGGGTAAACAGGCCCAGTACAGGAATGCGGATGTAGGTGACAAGGTGGGCTTTTCCACCTTCGGGAGCACCACAGTCTAGTTTAGAAGCATCATAAGTAAACTGAAAGCGATCCTGTTGGGGCGTGCCCTGTCCTAAAAGAATCAGATCTTGACTGGCTATAGCCGTTTGCTGTATTTCAGGTTGGCTTTTAGCTGCGGGGCTTCCAACTCGATAGAGTGCAACCTCATTTGCCCAGCTTGAATAGCCTCCCAGCTTTCCTGCAATCAGATTCTGATTTCTGGAGATATTCAAATCGCTGAGATTGATGTTGCCAATGACTTTTTCGAAAAATACATGATTCCAAAGTTGGACATTGGCCGTTAGGCCCAGCCAGTCGAGGATGTCTCCAGCAGCCAGTAGACGAGCTTCACCGCCTAACTGAAGGGATATTCTACTTTTTCTTTTGGAAGCATCGGCCCCATTAACAGCACCCTGTAATGATACAGCTAACGGAGTAATAGAGGCATAAGGATTAATACCCAACCCAATAGAAGCATATCTTGTATTAAGCTCTCCAATATTTTCGATGTAAAGGATCCCGATCATGGGACCAAAAGTGAAAGGAATTAATTTTACTCTAGTTTCATAATAATCTAATTTTATTTTTGAGCTTATTTTTATCACATCTAATATAGAAACCTTGGCATAAGGTGTTGTTTCTATATTGAGAATGGATCCTCGAGATTCGCCTAAAACTCTATATAGAAGGCTTCCCAAATTCAGACTGAATGATCCTTTTATTCCTGCTTTAATGGAAAAGAGCTCAAGTTGGGGTGTAGTGGTTGCTACTAACTCTCCTGTTACGTTCGAGCTTCCAATACTGGCACTTAATGCAACACCAGCCCAGTATCCCCAGAATCTAATGCTCATGCCGGGGATAGGAATAATGTAGGTGATCCCTTCTATTTCTAGATCATCCTTCTGGGTTTTTATGGTGTATTTTACTTCTCCTTCTAACTTGGGAATGAAAACGACAGAAAGATTGCGATTATAAATAAGTTTGGCAGCAGATCTTATATCATGATTCCATAGAATATATTTCAGTATATAAAATGCATCACTTGTGTACCATGTTGTATAATTAATACCCCCAGCAACTCCGGCAGAGAAAATGATTTCTAACGTTCCTGATTCTGTTTCAAATTCACAGACTGCAGAGACTGTAACATCTAATCCTATCTTGTATGCACGTGTACTTCCAAGTTTAGGTTTTATCTTAGGCTTACAGAATGGTTTCTTCTTATCTTCTTGGATGAACTTGTTGAGGGATAGAGAATCTTTTTTGTTTAAAATTGGAAGAAAGCGTACATCATTGGGGTTGATAGGTGAAAGACCCTGTTGGATCATCTGGTTAATGTTGGGGAAGGGATAATTGTCGTAAATTTCTTCCAGGGGTAAAAGACGTACCCCTACAAGTACATAATTGCCATTTCGGGCAATAATCCGCTCAATTCGACCCCCAAAACTAAAACCTTCTCCTTTACTAACTATGAGTTGCCCAACTTGATATTTATAGGTAGAATCTTCCTCCAGAATACCTCCTGCTAACAGACCCGGCGGATTGTTGAGCAATACGTTCACCTGGGCCCATTGACTTGGAGTAAAGAGATTCTGGCGCTGGGCTAATTCAGCGGGGGTGAGCGGATAGCTTGTAGGCCAGATAGCTAGTTCCTCAGGAACTACAAGGACATTGGGCTTAATGCGGACTAAACGTACGATTGCCTGCCCCGCATAATACGTGCTGTCGGGAAGAGGAGCAGAGCGCACTTCAATTACCAGTACGCTGTCAATAACCGAACCCGC
>NZ_FRAU01000015.1 GCF_900142415.1 Rhodothermus profundi | reverse complement strand
GCGGGTTCGGTTATTGACAGCGTACTGGTAATTGAAGTGCGCTCTGCTCCTCTTCCCGACAGCACGTATTATGCGGGGCAGGCAATCGTACGTTTGGTGCGGATTCGGCCGGAGGTGGTTGTGGTGCCGGAGGAAAGGGTGGTCTGGCCTACAAGCTATCCGCTCAGCGCAGAATCAATTGCCCGACGACGCGGTCTCTTCACAGACCCTGAATGGGATCAGGCAGAGCGTCCCCTGCTCAATCCACCTGGCCTCATGATTGGAGTAGTGCTTTGGGAGGACTCAAGCAGCCCGTATCAGGTAGGGCAGCGTATTGTCAGTAAAGGTGAGGGCTTCAGTCTGGGCGGCCAAATTGAGCATATTATTGCCCGACGAGAGCGCTATGTATTGCTGGGCGTACGCTTGCTGCCGCTCGAACAACTCTACGTCAACTATCCCTTCCCCGACCCGACGCAGCTTGCCCGCAGGGGCATCGCGCCCATTAACCCCAACACCATTCATGTTCGCTGGCCAGAAGAATTGCAACATCAACGCTTTAAAAAAGATAGTCCTCAAAAACCTGCCTGCAATACCTCGGTCAAGCTGAGCGGTAAGGTAAGCGGTACGTTGGAGAAGCCGGGTACCGGCGGCGGCACAATAAGCCTGGGATATACCTTAACAGTGACCTGTGAATGGAAAAAAGCTCGCGGTGCTATCAAAGTTAATTTTACGCTTGAGCAGTCCGGGGCGCTGCAGGTTTCCCAGTGGGACTTTCGTAAAGACTCCCGCAGATTCTATTATGCCCTTGTTCGGCTGGACTACAATAAGCTGTCCCAGTTGCTTGAGAAAGTTCAGTTCAGCTCAGGAGTCAAGGCTAATGCCAAAGGAAGTGTGTCAATAGCCTACCAACTCGACCTGCCTACCAAAGGACCCACTTACCTTCTTCCTATTGGGCTGGGAATCTATTCTCACCAATTATTTTCCTATACAGTCGGACTTGCCTTACGGATTACTCTCATTGATGGCATTCTTGATGGCATTAAGGAAGAAATTCTGGAAAGCGATCCATCGGAATCTAAAACCCTTGAAATCCTATCGGCCGAACTCAAGGCAGCCCTGAATACCTCCCTGAATATCGGAAAGTTTATGCGCTTCAACCCTGATGCCGCTCAGATAAACCTTTCAGGTTCTTTTAGCATGAAGATGCTGGATCTAATCTCCCTGCAGGCTGACACGGATGTTCTGAACTATTACAAGGCTGACTTTAAACTCTCACCTTTTACCATCGGCCCCATCCTGGGCTTCGTCAAAACCAGACGATCGGCTATTGCGCCCCTCTTCATTGAAGAGACCAGGGTGCTATTTCTGTTGGGCCTGGGCTTGCGTCCCTATCTGACCCTATCACCCCAGGGCATCACTGACCATGGTACCATTGTCAACACAATCGACGGAAAGCAGGACCTCACGAAAAGTCGCATCGCGGTAAACACTGGCGCTGCCGCTGAGCTGGTATTTCAAGGTGAATCAGTAGACCTGGTCGGAAAGGTGCTCGCAGAAATGCCTCCATCAAATTTGACTTCCAAACTTCGGGATATAGCGAAAAAGGGTAAAATCGGGTTGAAGGACATTACTTTCTGGCAGACAAATATTGGCGACATTTCGCTTGAGCAACCGGCTCACATTGACCGCTCCCAGCATCTGATCTCCGGCGTGCTCAAAGGCTACTATCAATGGGCCGAAAAAATTCGCCTCTATCAGTTCCAGAATAGCCAGCTACACCAACTGGGACAGGCCGAACCCCAGAGCAAGACATTCCAGATGTCGTACGACCCAACCCAGCTTGACTGTAGCGCACCTGACGGCGGCAAAGCCCACCTGGTAAGTTCGGTCGACATTCCCGTGCTCTCCCTGCGCTTACCGCTCGGCTTCTCCTACCTGGGAGAGGTAGATCTGTGCAACCCAGAGTTTCGGCTTCAGCCTGACCGGCTCGAATTCATCGGCCAGAAAGGCGACCGCCTGCAAAAAATAACCCGAGCCATCAGCAAAGACGCCGGTACCACAACCGTCTCAGTCACTGCCATCCAGGGCCCCTTCACGATCACCCCTTCACAGGCCACCATCACCCCTCCAGATTCTGCCGCCACCTTCACCGTCCAGACCGCGTGCACCGACGAGCGCCTCGTCCAACGCCTGACCGGCAGCGCTACGTTCACCTTCACCACTGACGCCAAACAGGTCCAGCGCACACTCTCGCTGTCGCTCTCCTGCAAGGACGACGATGACGACGATGACGATGACGACGATGAGGACCCTGACGAACCTCCTCCTCCCGGCCTCGGTGGCAGTTGGGGCGATCCGCACATCACCACCTTCGACCGCCTGGGCTACGACTTCCATGCCATTGGCGACTACCTGGCCGTGCGCTCAACGC
>NZ_FRAU01000014.1 GCF_900142415.1 Rhodothermus profundi | reverse complement strand
ACGTTGCGCAGCTCGAGGCCGTTTTGGGTGAAGTAGGTGGTGCTGGTTTGGAGCGTGGTGTTTTGCAGGCGGAAGCTGCCGGCGATGGGCATGGGCTGCGGGATGGTGAGCGTGACAGTTCCTCCGCCTTTTATCAGGGCAGCGCTGTCTGCCACGATCAAGATTGCGCTGTCTGTCAGGATCAGCTCTCCTCTTGCCCAGGACCAGGTTCCATTTCGGATTTCAAGCACTCCTTCATGGGTAAAGTTGAAGTTGCTCCAGCTTGTTGTGCCGGCAGCCTGATGAATTATACGGCCCTGGTTGGTGAAGGAAGCTCTGATGGAATTACTGGAGGTAAAGAGCTGTGAACCGTGCGTTCCAGTGAACGTCCAGGAACCGAAATTCTGGATCTGAGCGGAAGAGTCCGTAATTCGTAGCCTGCTTTCTATTTGTTCGAAGGTGCCGTGGTTTTCCAGGTGGCTACCTGGCTGAAGCGTCAGGTCGTAGCTGGCGATCGATCTTGAGAGTTGGAGGCGACCATGATTGATTAACCGACCGTCAAGGGCGACGTTGCGCAGCTCGAGGCCGTTTTGGGTGAAGTCGGTGGTGCTGGTTTGAAGCGTAGCATTTTCCAGGCGGAAGGTGCCGGCAATGGGCGTCGGCTGACGCATTCGTGAGGTCAGACTGCCAAATTTTTTGAACAGGGTGGCGCTGTCTGCCACGATCAGGGTAGCGCTGTCGGCCAGGGTCAGATGGCCTCCCTGGAGGGTCCAGGTTCCGCTCTGGACTTCCAGCATCCCTTCATGGGTAAAGTTGAGGTTGCTCCAGTTGGTAGTACCGCTGGTCTGGTAGACCATGTGACCCTGGTTGGTGAAGGATGCCGTGACCGAACTGGATAGGGTGAGGAGGTCTGCTCGGTCTGTACCCTTTTCACGGAGGATCCAGGTGCCAAGGTTGCGTAGTTGTACGGAGGCGTCTCGAATCAGCAGCCGGCCGATCTGCTCGATTATGCCACGGTTTTCGAGCTGGCTGCCGGCCTGCAGGGTCAGGATATATCCAGATCCGGATTCGGGCAGGGTGAGCTGGCCATGGTTGATCAGGGTGCCGGTCAGTGCACCGCGCAATCGCACCTTGCCGTAAAGCTGCAATGCGCCCTGGTGGATGGTAAGCGTTCCGCCTTCCCAGATGGCCGCATCCTGCGCGGCTACAAGGGGCGGCGTTTTACCTGACGATACCTCTGATACGGATACTTGTGCCGCCACTGCCGGCGGGATCTGCGAGGCCGAGAGGTCGATCCGATGCCGCAATTCCCCTCCAGTACGCAGGGTCAAGTTCCCTTTAAATGTGATCGGTCCCTGCGCAATCAGCGCGTACACCTCCCGACCGTCCAGGTCGATGGTTACCGGGCGGGAGACTAGGAGGTACACGTCGTTGTTCGGACCCGGACACTGGTTGTTAAGCCAGTTTGCACAGTCCGAAAAGCTGCGGCCATCCCCTGCGCCGGTCCAGACGGCATATGTGGGTGGTCGAACCAGCACGTAAGCCACATCCTTTATCGAAGAATCAGAGGCCAGGTAGGCCCGCACCTCATAGACGCCTTCTACGTCCGGCACCGACACGGCTACCCGGTTGTTGGTTTGTTGCTGGATAAAGAGCCCGGCGGATCCTTCCCAGAAGAGCGTTTTGTCTTCGACGCCGGTTACCAGCGCACCGATCTGATGCGTACGGTCGGGGCTGCCCAGTGGCACAAGGAGCGCTCGGGGTTGTGTGTGCACGCCCGGCACATTCGGATCCACTCCCAGCGAACTGGCTGCCCACTTCGGATCCCGGGTGATAGCCACGTCTAGCATACAGGCCTGGAGGATTTGCGTGGTGACAATGCCTTGTAGGCGGCAGGTTAGCTCGGCCCAGGCGCGCAGTTCCTCAGGCAGATCTTCCAGAGTAAAGAGGCCGTCAGGATCCGGGAAAAAGGGAGTGTAGAGGTCGGGGCCCTGGCTGAAAAGACTTTCCTTTGAACCGAGCGGAATGCGCCAGTCGTCCCGAAACGGAGTCAGGTACAGGTCTTTCTCGCGAGTGGTTGGAAGGATGGTACCATCTTTCAGGCGCAGATCATTGCCCGGGTTACCGTCGCCGTCGCCTAGAAGCCCGATCAGGTACCCCCGGCGGAATCCGTTGATCAACACCTGGTAGTCGAGAATGATGCCCCGTTGCCAGACCGTCAGCGCCGAGCCGTCCTTCCAGGAGACCACAACCTGACTTTCACGGGCCACGACGCTGCCCCCACCACTAAGTGACTGCGTCCAGTGCGTGCCTTCTATGCGCTGGCCATTAATCCAGACGGCCGGAAAAGTAGCGGCCGAATCATGATAGATTTCCACGCGGTGGCCTTCCACGTTGGCGGCCAGGGCCGCGTTGCCGGAAACGCGGTTGCTGCTTCCGAACGGCTTGTGGCGAACCTGGATTTCGAACAGATCGCCCGGAAGCATGGAGCGAGCAGCCAGGTAGTCGCCAATGGCATGGAAGTCGTAGCTCAGGCGGTCGAAGGTGGTGAGGTGGGGATCCCCCCAGCTACTGGCCCGGGCCGGAGGAAGATCGCCCGTGATGGGCGGGTTTTCATCCGGATCGTCTTCGTTGTTCTGGCAGGAGAGTGCGATCGAGAGGGTGCGTCGGACCTGTTTCTGGCCAGTGTCGAAAGCCAGAAGCGCGCGGCCAGTCAGGCGCTGGTTCAGGCGTTCGCCGGTGCATTCCGTGTGCACCGTAAAGGCTGCGGAAGTGTCTGGGCGAGAGATGGTGGCCTGCAGGGGGATCATGGTGAACGGACCGTCGAGTTGAAGGACGGTCACGGTCACCATGCTGGCGCTCCGGGCAATGGCCTGGGTTGTTTTCTGAAGGCGGTCTCCCTGTCGACCAGTAAAGTTAAGCGATGCCGGTTGCAGGGCAAATTCGGGATCACAGAGATCCACTGCCCCAAGGTAGGAGTAGCCCAGTGGGATAGAGAAGTTCAGGATCGGAATGGTAATGAAGCTGAGCAAATACGCGCGGCCACCCTCCGGCACGCTGCAATCAATCGGGGTATCGTCGTAGGTAAACGCGAACGTGTTGCCGGTGCGCTCGCCTGTGCCGAGCAGGATAGGTGCTTCCGACAGTTGCAGGGCGTGTGGTTGAGCCGAGGACGTGTTGCTGCCGGCTGATTTCAGGTGGTACAAGAACACCGGGTCTGCCCAGTCGGAGTAGCCTTCAAGGATGCCTGAGATGCGACGTTCTTCGGTGTTGACCCGGACACCTCCCAGTTTGACGTCGCCTATCTGAACCTCAAACAGAGGAAGGTTCAACAGGTCCAGGGCGGCTTCTCCACCAATTTTGGCCAACAACGTCCCTTCAACAAATAACTGAATTTTGCGGCCAGCGCTCAGCGTGATCAAGCTTTTGGTGATGGGGCGGGCATCGCGTCCGCGCGTGATGGCGCCGTGGGGGGTGAGGCCCTGCGGAGCAATGGTGAGGTAGGGGCTGACGCCCAGCTGAATGACAGCCCACTTTTTCTCAATGCGGTTCAGTCCGGGTGTAATCAACCCCTGAGCCTTGAAAAAGCCTAATAGCGGTCCCACGGTAAGAGGTAGGAGGTTGACGGTTGCCTTGTAATAGGAGAGCCCATCCGGGGAAAAGCCCGCTTCTTTAGGAATGTCCAGCAATTGCAATCGGACGTACGGCTCCACGCGTGCAAACTGGATGGGATTCTCAAACTGAAGCATCTTGCCGAGATTCAGACCTAGCGAGCCTTTAACTCCTGCACTGAACGTGATAATGGGCAGACTGACCGTATCTTCGCCCTGCAGCGCTGCTTTCAAACCGGCAAACTTGGCCTTGCCCAGGCCCACGCTGATGGCCATGCCGCCAGCCATCCGACCGAGGCTGTAAAACAGGGTGCCGGGAAACAGAGGAACAGCATAGAACAGGCCTTCGATATCGAATTCGGATCGGGCTACCAGGAAATAGCCCAGCGATACTCCTACATCGATCGACAGGGTGAGGTCTATTTTGTCCAGCAATGCTGCGATACTGGCAAAGCTAAGGATGTTCATGCCGGGAACAGGAAGTGTAATCAGGGATCTATAGAGTCGCGCAGTGTCGATTAAAGTCCAATTTCTGGTTTGCAGCCCAACACTGAACACTACGGTAAAACTCGCAGATACTCCACTATTGCCGCGAGGCCAGGAGCAGTTGAAGCTGCTGATCAGCGAAACGGTAATCAACGAGCCGACATTGGATACCCGCAGCTTGACGCTCTTCTGGCAGGGAGACTTGGGTTTTTTATAGAGACTTTCTTCTTGTTGTTCGAGAATCAGGCGCACGGCGTTAGGATTGAAAGGAGATAGACCACGCTGCAGGATTTGCTGGGGATCCGGAAAAGGATAGCTCACATAGAGCGCCTCCAGCGGGAGCAGCCGCATGCGGAGCAGGACGTAGGTGTCGTTACGGGCCACCACGTGTTCAATTTGGCCGCCCAGACTGAAGCCTTCTCCCTTACTGACAATACGCTGCCCCACCTGATACAGGCCGGAGGTGTCTTCGCGCAGCACCACGCCGATCACCAGTCCGGGCGCTGTGTTTGAGAGCGCCTCGGCTTGCTCCCATTGCATGAGCGAAAACAATTCTTCTCGACGTGCCTGCTCTTCTGCGCTGAGCGGATAGCTTGTAGGCCAGACCACCCTTTCCTCCGGCACCACAACCACCTCCGGCCGAATCCGCACCAAACGCACCAGCGCCTGCCCCGCATAATACGTGCTGTCGGCCAACAACGACGAACGCACCTCCAACACCAACACGCTGTCCCCACCAGCCCCCGCCGCCGGAGCCTCCACCTGTAAGTTACCAGGTGCCGCCCACTGCAGGCGCCAGCCCTGCCCCGCCACCACTACCTCCAGATAATCGGCGCTGCCGGCGAAGCGATTGCCGTCGGCATCTTCAAGCCACACGCCCAGCGTGCGCATCTCGCCCGGCTCCAGCGTCAGCTCCTGCGGAGCGATGATGATGGCCACGGCGCCATCATGCGCCACCAACGTCTTGCCCTGCAGCGGCGGCCCCAACCGGACCGAATCAGCCCCCAGCCCCCTGCCACTGCGCGGCCCCGGAGCAGCAAAGGGCGACGGCTGCGGCACAGCCTGCACTTCGTTGGACTCGCGCGACTCGCCACGCACCCCCACGGCCGTCACCACAAAGTAATAGGGTTGGTCATTGCGCAGGCCGGTGATGACCAGCGGCGAGCGGACGTTTTCGAGTTGGCGGCCTTCGGTTTTGGTGTGCCAGTTGGCCTTGGTCACGCCGGGTTCGGCGGCCAGGTAGACGTTGTAGCTCAGGGCGCCTCGGGCGGCCTGCCAGGTTAGCACGACCGAGCCGTCGCCTGGAACGGCGGCAATCTCCTGCGGAATGGCGGCCGTCAACGGCCAGAAAAAGCACAACGCCCCCTC
>NZ_FRAU01000013.1 GCF_900142415.1 Rhodothermus profundi | reverse complement strand
CAGCTTGATCAACAATGGCGCACTGCCGTAGGCCTGCGCCTGTTGGAAGTGGCCCCCTATCTGGTGGCCGCCGAAGACGAAGGCGCTGTGCCCGAACGCTTTGCGCTCTACGAAGCCTATCCCAATCCGTTTCGGCGGCAGGCTACGATTCGCTTTGCCGTGCCACGGCAGGTGCGGGTGCGCCTGGAAGTCTACGACGTGCTGGGAAGACGCGTCGGCGTGTTGGTGGACGAAGAGCTAGCGCCCGGCCTCTATGCCGTGCGTTTCGAAGCGCAGGGCCTGGCCAGTGGCTTGTATTTCTATCGCCTCACGGCCGGCAGCTTCGTCCAACAACGCAAAATCATCCTCGTCAAGTAACCATTTGCTATAGCGAGCGGCTTAAAGTTAGGGCCAGCATGGTGAAAACGGGCCAGCACAGCAAGAGGTCCAGTATGATGAGCTGTACTTCAGAAGGCTCAGCGCGGCTTGCCATGATGAGCATACCAGAGCATAAAACGCCCATTAGGTCGATAGCTGCTTCGGCACGTCCCAGGCGTATTATCAGAATTAGTCCTATGCTCAGGGCTCCCAGAAGCAGGAGGAGCGCTCCGTTACGAAGGGTTTTATAGTTCCAGCGTACCGCTGGCGTTCGAATTCCGGCTACGCGATCGCCCTGTCGATCTGGCCAATCAGCCAGTAAGGGATTGGGTAGTATCCAGAGCAGTCGATACCCCGTAAGCAGCCAGAGATTAGCCCCCAATGCCCGTCCTGCTTCCAGTGGAAGCAACAGCGTTGTTCCCAAGCTCCATGTACCTGCTATCAGTATCGGTTTAGCTATTCCCCATTGCTTCAATCGCACACCTGGCAGCATGTAAAGCAGGCCTATGAGGCCCAGTCCTGCCCCAGCGACCAGGGTAGAAGCCTGTACATGCAGCGCCGCCCATCCGATCAACAAACCAGCGATGGCAAGTCCCCCACGAAGTAATTTCTGTTGCCGACGCCACCAGGCAACACGTTCTGGCTGATTCACAAGGTCTTCCGGCCCAATGTTCAACGCGCGATCCAACAGGTACACAACCCAGGCACCCGTTGCTTCCAGCACAAGCAGAGGTTTCGATAGCGGAATTTGCAACAACGCCGCATTTCCGGCCAGCAGCCCCGCAGCTACCCATGGAATATGCACGCCACTCCAGAGCAGCCTTCGGTACCAGCAGCTCGACACAATGAGGTCTATTTTTTCACGGGTTCCTTTACCAGAGAAAGTCGAGCTTCCAACCAGCCGTCGGCTGCAGCGTCGCGGTGCACTAGCCAACGAAAAAGTGGTGGGGCCACTGTGGGCAATACGTCGATCAGCAGCTTCATGTGGCGTGGCACAAACACCTCGGGTAGATTGCGTTCAATCGCCCGCACAACCGCCCGCGCCACCTCTTCCGGGCGCACCAGTGGAATCAAAGGCGAACGTCGGACGCCTTCAACCAACCGCGTCGATACCATGGTTGGACAGATGCAACTGACGCCCACGCGCGTGCGGCGCAGCTCAAAACGCAGTGCTGCAGAAAATCCTACGACGCCATGCTTGGCTGCGCAATAGGCGGCCAGCCCTGACGCCCCAAACTTGCCCGCAATACTGGCGATGTTTACGATATGTGCTCGGGGTTGGCTCAGCAGATGAGGCAGCGCCAGATAGGTGAGCGCCATGAGTCCTGTCAGATCAATAGCAATGGTACGCTCCCAGACGTCAAAATCAACCTCCGTGAACGGGCCACTGGGTAATACGCCAGCGTTGTTTACCAGCACCGAGAATCCACCGGCCGCCATCGCCTCGTTCACTACCCGTTCCATTGCTGCCCGATCAGATACATCCCCCTCAAGCCCGACAAAACGCCGTCCCAGCGCTTCTACTTTCCGGGCTGTTTCCGCCATATCCTCGGCCCGAAGATCTACCCCAATGATATGAGCCCCGCGACGGGCCAGCGCAATAGCTGTGGTCTGCCCGATGCCGCGTGCTGCGCCAGTCAACAGAACCGTTTGATCCCTCAGGTCCATGATCCTCTATCATTATCGTGATACCTGAACATTCTGACCGCTTTCCTCCAAGAATAACACTACAGTCGCCATCCCTTTGAAGCATTCGCAAAGGATGTGGCCGACGTGAGAGCCCGTCCCGACAGCCATCTGACACCATAGGCCTGGTTATAGGCCTGGTATTTTATCATGGTTGCCTCCCCAGAAAGCTTCTGCTCTCCCTTTTTCAGCCTTTCACCATAACCGGATATGGATTTGAGGTCATCTGATACCACGTTCGAAACCCTGGTGGAGACTTTTTCAAGCTGAAAAGGGCTCCCTCTTTTTCAGTGTGCAGATATAATTTCAGCGCCCTTCCCTTAACCACCGCTCCGTATCCCGTTCATGCTCGCACCAGATGCTTTCTGTTGTTTTCCTTTTGCTTCTTAAGGATGCCGATTTTGAGGTTTTGGATAATATGTTATGCGGGCTCCCCCCAGACAATGACCGCAACAGTCTCTTCTCTGATTCTTTAAAAACTGGTATCTCAAGCAAAGAGACGCTTCGGGCAACTTCGGCTGCTCTATCGCAAAAGTGCCTGAAGAGGTGGACGGTAGCGTCCCCGACGGCGTTCGCGGCGGAGCTGCCGCAGGTATCGGTAAAAGTCCACTTCCAGCGCATGGCGCATGGTCGGCACAAAGCGACGACGACGCCAGGCCTCTTCCCGACGAATCCAGCGCCACATCGCTTCCCGCGACGGCAGTCCTGCGCGGCCTTCCAGCAGATCGGCCACCCATTCGGCCTGCGCTTCAGCCAGCGGCATAATGGAGCCCAGCGGCTGGACCAGTCCAATGAAATACAGATGAGGATGATCGGGCGGTACAACGTGCAAATAGCGCGGCAGGTAGTTTTCCCGTACCTCCAGAAAGGCTGACTCAAAAAACGGAAAGGCGACCCGGTAGCCGGTTGCATAGATGATCAGGTCGATCTCTTCGGTAGAATCGTCTATGAACCGCACCTGTCGCCCTTCGAGCCGCAGCAGGCCGGGTTTTACGCGAATGCGGCCGTGGCCGATAAGTGGCAGCAGTTCAGTAGAGATGGTCGGATGTTCTGCGCCCAGTGGATAGTCGGGTACGGGAAAGCCGTAACGCCGCTGATTGCCCCGCGTCAGATAGACGAGCAACCGGAACAGGGCACGCTGGACGAACAGGGGTAGCCGAGCTGTCAGTGGCGTCAGCCACAGATCAAGTGGGCGCCCCAGCAGATACTTTGGAATAACGTGGGCCCCCCGGCGCGTCGAGAGATAGACGGCTCGGGCATGATGCACGGCCTCGCAGGCGATATCGCAGGCGGAGTTGCCGGCCCCGACCACCAGCACCCGTTTGTCCTTGAGCACCTCAGGCGTTCGGTAATCGCGCGCATGCATAACTTCGCCGTCGAACGCGCCAGGCACTTCGGGCCAGTTCGGGCACCAGTGATGGCCCGTGGCCACGATCACGGCTCCATAGCGTTCCGTGCGCGTGGCGTTGGTATCTCGATGACGAACCGTCACCTCGTAGGTGCCATCTCCGACCGGCACCACGCGCTGCACCTCGGTCCGAAACGTGATCGTGTGTCGAAAGCCGAAGTGTTCGACATAGCGCTCAAAGTAAGCCAGCATCTGCGCATGGGACGGGAAATCTGGGTAGTCGTCCGGCATGGGAAAGTCCGAAAAGGCGGTCCGGGTCTTCGAGGTGTTGACGTGCAGCGAAGCGTACGCGGGCGAAAGCCCGCTATCGTTGGCATACCGCCAGAGTCCGCCAATATCGGATCCTTTCTCAAAGCAATCGAACGGCAGGCCGCGCTGATGCAGCACCTTGGCCGTAACCAGCCCCGAGGGCCCGGCCCCGATGATACAGGCCTTCATATGCGGGAAGGACTTTCAAGGGCAAGGAAGCTCTCCATGAGGGCAAACACCGCTTCTGGAGCCTCCACCATGGGAAAATGACCTACCTCTGGCCACACTTTCACCTGCACTTCCGGTAAACGGGCTGCCATCTTATGGACCTGCGCAAGAGGCACCACAGGATCCCGGGCACCGGCTATCAGCAGCACCGGTAGTGACATCGTCGATAGATGGTCGGTCAGATCCAGACGCGCCACTTCGCAAGCCAGTTGCAGCAGCACTTCCGGACGATAGCGTTTCGCGTCGGGATATACGCTGTCGAAGAACACCTGTCCGGCTTCCTGCGCCCAGGCCTCTGGACGCCCGGACAACCGGACCAGCAGACGACGGAAACGACCCGGACGCGCCGTCAGCCAGCGATAGCCGATCCGGAAAAGCAGCCTGCCCCCTCTGCGCCGGGACAGGCGCTGAATTCGGCTCAGCGCCCCCGCCCAGCTTCCCTGTGCCGAGCCAGCTACAAGGACCAGCCGCGCCAGTCGCTCCGGCCGATACGCGGCCAGACATACCCCCCAGAAACCTCCCAGTGAATGCCCGACCAGATGCACCGGCTCGTCGCCCACCAGATCTTCCAGCGCCTGCGCCAGCGCAGCCGCCAGCTGTTCCGTTGTGAGCGACGCAGGCATTGCTACCGCTTCGTCCGGCAGGTGTCCAGGCAACGAGAGCGCATACCAGCGACGCTGCCGACGCATTGCCGGTGGCATTAACGCCCCCCACGCCCATGGAGAAAGTCCCCAGCCATGGAGCAAGATCACCGGCGGCCCGGATCGGAAGAGGCCGTCTGTCAACGCACGCAACGGCCCCAGCGGGGTTTCAAGACGGTACGTGATCATGGGTGTCGCCTTCCTGTTGAGAAATTAAAAAGAACGGCGTTTTTCCGCGAATGCGCTACCCTTCCGCAATGCTCCAACAGCGAAACGACCGATTCCCTGGCGCGGCTGGGAACGCACGGCCTGCAAAAGATGCACCCCTATAAAGTCAGGCTCCTGCAGAAAACCAGCGCTACCGGTCAGGGTGCCAGTTCCACCCATTCCAGCACCTCTGCTCCGGGCAGCTGACGGGTAGGAAGCCGCACCTCGATCCGCTGGGCTGCCTCGCGCACAAACCCTTCCAGCCGGCTGCGCAGCGTCTCATAGGCCGATGCATCCAGCGTTCGGTCTCCTTCCAGCAGACAGGACTGTTGGCATGCCTCAAGCGCTTTTCGAACGGCAGGCCGACGGGCAAACAGCGCGCCTACTGGGTCGCCCAGTTCCTCCAGCAACCGATAGGTTATTATCGGATCGAGGGGTAGACGGTCTGTCTCGCTGCGACGCAGCGCAAAAAGGCTTCGCAGCGAGGCAGGCACCCGCTCCAGATCAGGATCGCCTGCTTCCAGTCCATGAGCTTCCCGCAATTGCACCGCTGCCAAGAGCGTCATGGCCCGATACAGTCGCACTGCTGCTTCCTCGTAGCGTCCTTGATGGGCTCGACGCCTGGCATTGAGCAACAGATCCCCTACCCCTTCCCAGCTCATCATCTGTTGCTCGGCAAGCCGGTTCAGCAATGGCAGCCAGGCCGATCCCTGCTCGCCGGCCATGCGAAACCCCGTCAGGGCCTGCCGGTAGCGACACCGATCCCAGTCGGCCAGCCCTTTCACAATCTGATACAGGCGCAATAACTGCGCTCGATGGGTGCCTCCAAGAGAAAGCGTGTGCAACAATTCCCGCACGATCGCCGCAGCCGCCCCATAATCAAAACGATCTAACACCTCCCGCACCAATTGCAATTGCAGGTGCAGCAACACATCGTCGGCTGCCACCCGTGTGGGTACGTCGGTGCCAGCCAGCACCTGGCGCAGGTCTTGCCGCACGCCCACGTTGAGTTGTAGCTCCCATCCCAGCAGCACAGCGCCGATTACCAGGGCAGCCGACATCGTTTTAGTACCACCCGTATAGTTAGCCACCACGCGGGCTCCTGGGAACCGCTTCCGGATGCGGCGCTGCAGGGCAAACAGCGAGGCCACACACTGCGTTAGATCGTCCGGATCCTTCCAGATAGTCACTTCGTAGCGCGACGACTCCAGTCTAGCTGCCTTCGGAATCGATGGATCGGTCGCCTCGTCACCTTCCACCAGTACGCGTGACTCCGGCGAACAGATAAAGCACACGAAGCTTCGGTCCGGTGGCAGATGCTGCACGGCATGGATAAGTGGCTCAGGCGAACCACCCACCGTTAACAGCATCACCGTATCGACTTGAATCGGCTCGGTCGTGTCCAGTTCGGTCTCCTCTCCCCAGAACGATTCTTTCAGGTCCTGCGCAAAGGCGCGGGCCGCTTCCTGCATCGCATCCAGATCAGGGAATTCGAACACCCCCATTTCCTGCGCACCACCTGGGAGCCGCCCTGCATCAATCTCGCGCACGATCTGGAGGGCCTGGTCATCGTAAAAGACCTCGCCCGGTGCAAGCACCGGATAGGCCCCGATCCACTGCCCCTCGACCTCCTGCGCGACCAGCAGCATCGAACGCTGAAAAGGAAGCCGGATTAGCAGAAATCGCACTTTCATCGCTGGTACCCGGTAATTTCATCGAGACAGCCGGAATTTAATCCGATGGGCCCATATGGACCACCCAAATTTCCACACAACCTGACCTCATGAAAGCGTCGTGCTTTTCCAGACCTGCGACAAACAAAGCTTCTTCGCGTCAAAAGCAGTACAGCCCCCGACACCCACCTGAACGATCTCCTACCCCACCACCCCAACGTGCGCCCAACCAACCCTCAAAGACCTGAAGACCACCTACCCACGACGCCCCATCGTGCGCCGCATCCAACCCACCGCATTTCCTCCAAAAGCGAACCCCCCGCCTAATCCCTGAGCAAATGGATCATGTGCACTTGCTGATGCTTCCGATCAATCACAATCCATTCTTCAAAGAAATCCAGAACCGGTAAGTCCCGGTACGCCTCCGACCAGTATCGCTCCTCATCAAGCGAAATAGCAAGCTGAAAACATAACCCCGCACCAGGTCTAAGCTCATCCATGAGTTTATGAAAGTAGGTCATTTCTGTCTCTTTGTCCGGCCATGTTTCCAGAATGTAATGATGAGGCCACTTAAAGACTTCATAATCTGCAGAAGCTAAGAGATTCCTCAGTCTATCCTCCATTTCAGAAAATGATCGCGGTAGATAATGATCAGGTGTTACCTTCTGAATATCAAACGGACCATGTTCATTCTTTTATAAGAATGTGTCCAGGGATATCCCTGATAGATCTCCGATTTAATAAAACTGTTAAAAAATCCTGTTTATCGAAAATATTTATCCTTTCTTTAAGAAAGAAACTGCATTTTACCATTGTACAATAAATGAAATGAATAAATTTTTTCGTATATTTTACCAAAAGTTACCATATCAATACGAATATTTTGAATCTCCAAATCGTAATCTTTGTAATACGACCCGATTCATTTACAAACAATGTAGGAAATATGTATCGCTAGATCTATATAACGTCATACGTACGGTTCCATCCAGCTTCAAGACCCCCCACCTTCCATCCGATCGCAAATAAACACTCGTATTCCATTTCTTTGCAAAATTATCCATAATAACGCCCGCATCTCCTTCCAGTATACGAAGTGCCCCTCCTTTTTCCCGATCTAATCTACCATAATCCTTCAACAGTTCCAGATCGTCTATCCGATTGGCAAACGCCGACGCAAAACGCGACTGCTTGATGAAACCCAGCAACTCCCGGTACGCCGAAAACCCCAGACGATCGGCCAGCTTCAACCCCTTTAATTATTGGCACCTGCACCGCTAAGTCTGACCCACCCTATTACTACTCACCGCCTACTACCAGAAAATGCACCCGATGCCTGTAAAACCCATCCGCATCCCGATCCCTACCCTCCTCCAACAACACATACTCCCGATAATAATCATGTATCGGCGCTTCATGAAAATATTCAAAGTCCTTCTCCGTATACTTCAACCGAAAGATCCGCGTGCTCGCCTGAACTATCTCCTCTAACCGACCCCAGAACTCTTCAAATTCCTCTCCTCCCAACGACCGCCGCCTGATCAAACGCTCCGCCTCCTCCCAAAAACGATCCCGACTCACCCACTCATACCAATCCGGACGAATCTTGTTAAAAGAGAAAAGACCATGGTATCCCCACCACTGTTCACCCGAAACAAAAAGCCTGGTGCGCTCACTTTTAGATTCAGGCATTTCTCCTATAAGCAAATCATGATAAAGAGGGTGATGGATCAGCGCATCTAAAAACTCCACATCCGAAGGCAACTCCTCCCGAGCTCCCACTGCTTCATGACTTCTAAGCAGCGCCCATGTGTCCTCCTGTAATGGCACAAACTTATCCCCCACATACCGCAACCCCAGCTTGCCCCGACGTCCCGTGCACGCCAACAACTTCGACAACAAACCCACATCCCGACTCCCAACCCCCAACCCCTCCAACACCGCCAACCAGTGCAACCGATGCCTGTAAAACCCATCCCCATCCCGATCCCCTCCCTCCTCCACCAACACATACTCCCGATAATACCGCCACCACCGCATGCTCTCATCCCCATACGCCCGACTCCACTCCGTCAACTCCAACCGAAAAAGCCGCGTGCTCGCCCGAAACACCTCCTCCAACCGCTCCCAAAACGCCGCCAACTCCTTTGAAGACCCCTGCCCCTCAAGCTCCCCACTAATCTCCTCCCAGAACACCTCCTCCCGCAATCGACGGTAATGGTGCGGCCGAAGCCGATCCCGAACAAATGGCCCGTGATAGCCCCGACCCTGCACAAAAGCTATGTACACCGACTCCTCAACCCCCAGCAACGCATCCTCATACAACGGATGACGTATCCACTCCGCCAACAACTGCTCGTCCGGATAGCTGAGCCGGTCCAAACAGGGCGCAGGCGCAACATAACTCCGAAGACGAACCCAGCGCTCCCCGCTCAGCGGCACCAACAACCCGCCTTCTCGAAACAACTGCATGGTGCAACTCCCTGCTATCGACCAAAACGTACCTTGAAAATCCGACCCCTGACATTCACCTGGATCGTCGGCAACGAGGTTGCCGATGAAGAATATCGTGTAAGCACAATCCCATTATGCATAACTTGATATAATCCAAGCTCTTTATCCACAAACATTTTCACATTCCATTTTTGAGCAAAATTTTCTATTATTTTTTGACTATCTCCTCTTAAAATCTGATAAATAGGACGACCATTTTTATCAACTTTAACAAAATCAAGCTTTGCCACCTTCTCGAGCAATTCAACATCGTCAATCGTATTGGCAAAGTCTCCAAAGGCCTGCGCAAGTCGTGGAAAAAGAGCTGATTTATGTAAATAACCAATTATTTTACGATATAAACCAGCATCAACTGTATCCAGTAACTTCAACATATCAAAGAAGTTCACCCCGAAGAACAGATCGGTCACGCAGTTGAGCACCGATACCAGCGCAACCGGATTCCCCTGAATCGTCTCCAGCGCGTCCACCCCACACCCTATCAGTGCCTCCTTCTCCCCCTTCAAAATCTCACTCCAGGTCCGCCCCTCCAGCAAATCCTTCCCCTTA
Organism: Rhodothermus profundi; assembly: GCF_900142415.1. Classification (NCBI taxonomy): domain Bacteria; kingdom Pseudomonadati; phylum Rhodothermota; class Rhodothermia; order Rhodothermales; family Rhodothermaceae; genus Rhodothermus; species Rhodothermus profundi. Next base: position 467 of record NZ_FRAU01000013.1, on the reverse strand, counting down.
TCAATCGCCTCCCGAAGCTTCCGCGCCAGCCGAACCAACTTCCCGATCTGCTCCTCACACGTCAGCGCATCTTCCGTGCACGCCTCCTCCGGCGCCCCCGAACCCGAACCACTGCCCCCACCTCCCCCACCACTCCGCGGCTCCTCGCACCACAGATCCGCACAGTCCCCTAATCCCCCCTCCTGCTGCCACCACCGCGGATCCTCCTGCGTCGGCGGCCAACTCCCCCCGCCCCCAGCTGCCGAACACACCACCTCCACCTCCTCAAACACATAACACCCACACGAAGGCACGTACATGAACGACGCACCCCCGCTGACCGCACAGTCATTCCCCTGCACCACCGCCGAACCCGACGACGAACCCCTGCGTCCTACCCACCAACGCAACGCCCACAACACCCGCTCATGCGACGGCACCCACGCCAACACCTGCCCCCAAAGCACCCCCTCCCACTCCCTCCGAAA
>NZ_FRAU01000012.1 GCF_900142415.1 Rhodothermus profundi | reverse complement strand
CGCCCGATCAACCGACGAGCCGGCTCGTCCGACAAGCGAATGTAAAGATGATAGACCCCGTCTCGCCCCAGCACCGGGCCCGGAAGCTCCAGCGGCTGCTGTCACCTGCCCGAAATCGAAACAAGCACCCCATAGGGCTCAATCGCCGCACTCGCACAAGAGGGCTCCGCTGACCACCACCCACAGCCACCGGCAGCCATGCCCCTCCCGAGAGATGCACTTACGGCCGGAGTCCAGCAGCTCGAAGTACATGCGGCTTCAAGCGGCCTACGAGCCAGTGATTCTCTGTTTCGTAATTCGGATGCGTGAAAAACAAGGTCCCTGTCTGTGGATTAACCGCCAGCAGTCGAGGTACGTCCGTCACTTCAAACAATACGCTTCCTCTCGGCGTGACTCCTGCCAGACTCCAGCGGGCCTTTCGGCGTTGAACATCCAACAAATCCTTATAAAGAATTAGAATGATTTTTCGGTTTAACCAGAAAACGCGCGTCAAAAGCGAGTGACTTTCTAAAAACTGAGTAAATGCTTCCAACGAGGCTATTGGCTTTTCAGGAATCGTTCGTCGAAAATGGCGTAAGGGCACTTCAATCGCTTCAATAAACCGGCCATTTAGATCAAAAAAATAAAGCCGGTTCAACAAAAGAAAAGTGGCTACAATACGATCACCCAGTACATCCGCATCAACTAAATGTGCCAATGAATGTATTACGCCACCATACTGGCCCGGAGAAATAGGATGAGGAAAAAAGCTTTTGGTAATCTTTCCCTTTTCTGGATCGAAAAAATGAAGCAACGGCTGAGCACCTCGCTGGGCTTTTCGCATGCCAATTAATAAAACTTCAGGCCCCGGTACATCCCGCACCGCATAGGTTCCTGATACGACAACCCGGGTATACCGCCGGATAAACTTTCCACGGGAATCAAATAACGAGAGATGCCCTCCAAAATCAGGGACCAGAATCCTACCGGATAAAAGGCGGACCGGCGCCCGAGGATGACGCAATCTACCCGGCGCCTCCCCGGGACCGCCAAAATATAAACGTAGATGACCTTCTTGCGTGTAAAGGCGCACCTGATGCTCCTGAACATCCGCTACCAGAAAGCCTCCTTCCGGATCTAAACTCACCTCAATAATTCCTGTAAATGTTTCTTCTGTCTCCTCAAGTTTGAGCGAGTCAACCCATAGGATTACATCCTCGATAGATTGTCCCAGGGAGGTAAGTGAATAAATCCAGATTATTATTAAAATTAAAAATATTCTACATGTATCTTTGAACATAATGATTATTGACTTTTTATTGAACAATGGCAATTCCACAATCAAAGCAGCATAACGGTCTTCCATAACAGGGAATAAGCCAGTTGCAGTAGATCTCTTTCCTTATCCAATCATAGTCCAAACTGGGACACTCTGCGGAGGTCCTTTCTTCAGAAACTGCCGGCACAATCCACGGCAGCAGGCTCAGGCCTACCGCCACCACCAGAAACAACGTCGCCAGCCGATCCTTCCAGCGTCTCATAGCTCACCTCCTTCTGGTTGGTTTTTGAGAACAGAAAGATCTTCGCGGAAATAAGCAGCCAACAACAGCCGCACCGACTCAACCCCCCGCACCGTGCGCAACGCCTCCGGCCCCAGCTCCCCCACCACCCGACCCTCCCGCCGCACCAGCGCCCGCGGCAACGCCAACGCCCCATAATGCCGCCCGTACCAACCCACCGAATCCCACCACACCGCGAACGGAAATCCCATCACCGCCGCATAGCGGCGTGCCAGCTCCCGGCTCCGGTCTTCCAGAATCCCCACCACCCGATAGCCCAGCGCCCGCGCCCCTTCGACCCAGAAGGCCGCCGTGCGCGCCACCGTCTGCCCACAGTCGTCCGGGCTGAAAAACAGCAGCACCTCGCCCGGGCGGTCAGTTGGTACTGGAGCTTTGGTCGGGGTCCAGACGGGCACGAACGCCTTGGACGGGAAGGGCACCTGCGGCAGGCGTCGCTGCGTTTGCCAGCCGTAGAGGCTCCAGCTTAGCGCGACAAGCAGCAAGCCCAGGCTGATTTTCCAGGCCGCCGACATGGCCGAAATGCTTCAAAGGGACCCGTACCTCGGCTTTGAGAAGCTGCTGTTAAGTTACACACACACAGGATTTGTCAAGTACCAGGTCCGAACTATAACCAGGAGACGCGTAGTTGGTCGGAGCGTGAGGGTTTGAAAGCGTGGCTTTTCAACAGGGCGATGGATTGATCCCGGCATCCCCTGCTGCGTCGGCCCGAGGCTGCCGCGTTGCAAACGTTTCCGAACCGTTCCGCACCTGGCCGTCTTGCCGTTGCCTCCGTATTGCCTGGTTAACCGGGTTGTCTTATCTTGGTTAACATGAAAGATGCAGCGTTGCTGGCCTATCTGAGCGAGACGTTCACGAGCGGCTCGGTCCTGGCCCAACGGCTGGGGCTCAGCCGCGTAGCGGTCTGGAAGCAGGCGCACCGGCTGCAGGCGGCCGGCTATCCGGTCGAAGTGGTCCAGGGGCAGGGTTACCGGTTACGTCCGGGCAGTCCCGCCCCGCACCTGCTGCACGCACGGCTTCAGGGGCGCTTTGGCCGGGCCTATCGCTACCTGGGGCGCACCACCAGCACGCAGGATGCGCTGCGGGCCTGGGCCGAAGCCGGTGCGCCAGAAGGCGCCGTCGTACTGGCCGAGCAGCAGACCCGTGGCCGGGGACGGCGCGGGCGTTCGTGGGTCAGCCCGCCCGGCGCTGGCCTGTACTTTTCGGTCCTGCTGCGCCCCCGGCTGCCGCTTACCGAACTGCTCCGGCTGTCGCTGGCCGCCGGGATAGCCCTGGCCGAAACAGCCGAAGTAGGCGGACTCAAATGGCCCAACGACCTGCTGGCGCCTGACGGACGCAAGCTGGCCGGTGTGCTGGTGGAAGCCGAGCTGCGAGGGGAAGAGGTGCGTTTTCTCCTGCTGGGCATTGGCCTGAACGTCCACGCGGCACCGCTCCCGCCAGAGGCGACCTACCTGGAGGCCTATCGGCCGGGTCTGCGGCGGGTGGACCTGCTGGCGAAGCTGCTGGCGCGCCTGGAGTACTGGTCCGAACGGCTGACGGACGCTGCTGCGATCTGCACGGCCTGGAGTCGCTACAGCTATACGCTCGGTCGCCCGGTCCGCATCGACACGCCCGCAGGCCTGGTCGAAGGCGTGGCCGAAGCCCTTGCCTCCTCCGGCGCCCTGCAGGTCCGGCTGGCCGACGGCACGCTGCGAACGATCTCGGCCGGCGACGTTGCCCTCCTATCCCCTGTTTCCGCCAACCATCCACCGAACCTACCTGCATAAACCATGGAAATTGCCTGGGATCAACTGGTTGCCGATGCACTCCAGGACCGTCCGCCTGCGCGGGAAGTGGCCCGCGCCCTGCTTCAGCTTCCCGACGAAGAAACGTTGCGGCTCGTCGAGGCTGCCTGGCGCGTGCGACGTCACTTTTTTGGCAACCGGGTCAAGGTCAACGTACTGCTGAACGCGCAGAGTGGCCTCTGCCCCGAGGATTGCCATTACTGCTCCCAGTCGCGCCTCTCAAAGGCGCCGATTCCGCGGTACCGCATGCTCTCGGTCGAAGAAATCCTTGCCCGGGCCCGTCAGGCCTACGCGGCCGGCGCGCAGCGCTTCTGCATCGTCACCTCGGGTCGGGGGCCGCACCGGCGCGAGCTGGAGACCGTCCTTGAAGCCACGCGCCGCATCAAAGCCGAACTGCCGCTGGAGATCTGCGCCTGCATGGGCATTCTGGACGAAACCCAGGCCCGCCTGCTCAAAGAAGCCGGCGTGGACGCCTACAACCACAACCTGAACACCAGCGCGCGCCACTACGAACGCATCTGCTCGACGCACACCTATGAAGACCGCGTGCGCACGGTACAGATCGCCCTCAAAGCCGGATTGCAAACCTGCACCGGCGTAATTCTCGGTATGGGTGAAACGGATGAAGACGTGCTCGATATGGCCTACGCGTTGCGAGAGGCCGGGGCCACGTCCATTCCGGTCAACTTTCTAATTCCCATCAAGGGCACCCCGCTGGGAGAAGGGCAGACCGTCCGCCATCTGACCCCCTGGGCCTGCCTGCGTTATCTCTCGGTGTTTCGCTTTGTGAATCCTCGCGCCGAGATCCGGGCTTCGGCGGGCCGCGAGCTGCACCTGCGCAGTCTCCAACCCCTGGCGCTTATGGTGGCCAACAGTCTCTTTCTGGGCGATTACCTGACCGAAAAAGGTCAGGCAGCGGAAGCCGACTGGCAGATGATCGAGGACCTGGGCTTTGTGCCCGAAACGCCGCAACCTGCCCGTTCCCATGCAGTGGCTCGCTCAACAGCTCCAGCAGCTTGAAGCAAAGGGCCTGCGCCGGCAGATTCGTCCCCTTTCCAGCGGGGGCCCCTACGTGGAACGCGAGGGGCGTCGTCTGCTGAACCTGGCCTCGAACGACTATCTGGGGCTGAGTACCGATCCCCGCCTGACGGCAGCTGCCCGCGAAGCGCTGGCGCGCTGGGGCATCGGGGCCGGTGCTGCCCGGCTGGTGGTGGGCGACCGGCCGGTACATGACGCCTTAGAAGTGGCCCTGGCTGCCCTGAAAGAAACCGAGGCGGCGCTGGTCTTTCCGAGCGGGTACGCGGCCAATGTCGGGGTGCTTTCGGCGCTGGCCGGCCCGCGCGACCAGATCTTTGCTGACGCGCTCAACCATGCCAGCCTGAACGATGGTGCGCGCCTGAGCCGCGCCCGCTTCCGCTACTACCGCCATCGTGATCTGGAGCAACTCGAACACCTGCTGCGCGGGCCAGGCCCGGGCCGCGGGGGCCGTCGGTTTATCGTAACCGACGCTATCTTCAGCATGGACGGCACGATAGCCCCTCTGGCAGAGCTGGCCGAGCTGGCCGAACGCTACGAAGCCCTGCTCATCGTGGACGACGCGCACGGCACGGGGGTCGTGGGCCCCGAAGGCCGGGGCACGGCCCATCATCTGGGCGTGGCTGGCCGGATTCCCGTCCAGGTGGCCACCCTATCGAAGGCGCTGGGCGTGCAGGGAGGTGCTGCCCTGGGCACTCGTTTGCTTATCGACTACCTGGTGCATCGTGCCCGGGCGTTTATCTACAGCACCGGACTGGCCCCTGTGCTGGCCGCTGCAGCCCTGGAAGCCGTCCGGCTGGTTCAGTCTGGCGAAGGCGCGCGCCGACGCCAGCGCCAGCAGGCGCATGTCGCGCGGCTGAAGGCCGGCCTCGAAGCCCGAGGCTACACCGTTCGGCACGAAGCGCCCGCGCCCATGCTGGCCGTACTGGTCGGGTCACCCGCGGCGGCGCTCCAACTGTCGGCCCACCTGGAGGCGCACGGCGTGCTGGCGCCGGCCATTCGTCCACCTACCGTCCCGCCCGGAACCAGCCGCATTCGTCTGGCCCCCATGGCCATCCATACCGATGACGACATCGAAGCCGCGCTGGCCGCTTTTCCGGAAGCAGATCAACTGAAACGCCATGCTGCCTGAGGTCTCATTTGCCGAACGTCCCCTGTCTCAGACACCTGCACCTGTTGACCTGCGCGCAGCGGTGCTGGGAGTTGGCGCCGCCCTTCCGGCCCGACGCGAGACAAGCGCCGAAACCGAACGTCGGCTGGGATTGCCGGCAGGCTGGATCGTCCGACGCACCGGCATCCGAGAGCGGCCGATGGTGCGTCCGGATGAAGCTACCAGTGATCTGGCCGTCCGGGCAGGCGCAGCGGCCCTGCAACAGGCCAATCTGCCCCCCGAGACCATCCGCCTGCTCCTGCTGGCCACGAGCACGCCCGACCATCTCCTTCCACCGACGGCGCCTATCGTGGCCCACCGGTTGGGGCTTACGCGCGCCGGCGCCATCGACCTGGCCGGCGCCTGCAGCGGCTTTCTGTATGCCCTGACGCTGGCCGACAGCTACGTGCGCCTGCAACAGACCCATGTGCTGGTCGTTGGGGCCAACGTGCTCAGCCGCCGCATTAACCCGAACGACCCCCGAACGTCTGCGCTTTTTGCGGACGGCGCCGGAGCCGTTGTACTGGGCCCTGTGCACGCCTCCCGGGGCATTGTGGCATCCTGGCTGGGCGCCGATGGGGCCAGTTGGCAGGACCTCTACATTCCGGCCGGCGGCAGCCGCCTCCCGTTGACTCCCGAACGCGTCGCCCGCGGCGAACACCTGATGCACCTGCAAAATGGCCCAGCCCTTTTCCGAAAAGCCGCCGCCGGCATGGCCGAAGCCGGCCGCCGCGTGCTTGCACAGGCCGGTCTGACGCTTGCCGACGTAGCCTGGTGGATCCCTCACCAGGCCAACCATCGCCTGATCGAAGAAGCCCGGCGGCAGCTCGGCATCCCGGCCAGCCGAACCATCAATGTCGTCGAACGCATCGGCAACAGCTCGGCCGCTACCATTCCGCTGGCACTGGCCCTCGAAGCTCACCGCTTTCAGCGCGGCGATCTCCTCCTGCTCACCGCCGTCGGCGCTGGACTGCTCTCGGCCGCGATCCTCCTTCAATGGTAAATCGCCGATTTACGATGATAGAGAAACCCAAGCCCAGTGACCTGCTCGACGCCCTGGATCCGGAAACGCTCGTTGCCTGGGACAAAGCCTACGTCTGGCATCCCTTTACGCCCATGAAGCAGTATCTGGCCAGCGATCCGGTCATCATCCGGCGCGGCCAGGGCATTAAGCTGGAAGACATTCACGGCAACTGGTACTACGACGGGACTTCGTCGATCTGGTTGAACGTGCACGGCCACAACGTGCCCGAGCTGAACGCCGCCATCGAAGCCCAGCTCCGGCGCGTGGCACACGCTACCCTGTTGGGGCAGGCGAACGTGCCGGCCGTGGTGCTGGCCAGACGGTTGATTGAGGTGGCCCCACCCGGTCTGCAGCGCGTTTTTTATTCCGACAGCGGCGCCACGGCCGTCGAGATAGCCCTGAAAATGGCCATCCAGTTCTGGGCCAATCAGGGGCAGCGCACAAAACGCTACGTGCTCGGCTTCACCAATAACTACCACGGCGACACGCTGGGCGCTGTGGGCGTGGCGCCAGACCCGCTCTTTCACTGGCCCTTTCTGGACCTGTTGCCCGGTCATCCACGCGTGCCGTATCCCTATCCGCACGACCGCCTTGCCGAAAGCCTGGAGGCAGTCGAACAGGTGTTGCAGCAGCGCGGGCATGAACTGGCAGCCGTGATCGTCGAACCGGTCGAAGGGGCCGGGGGCATCCTGCCGGCACCCCGAGGTTTTCTGCGGGAGCTGCGGGCGCTCTGCCACCGCTACAATGTGCTGCTGATCGTCGATGAGGTAGCTACGGGCTTTGGCCGCACCGGACGGCTCTTTGCCTGTGAAGCCGAAGGCATCACGCCCGATCTGCTCTGCCTGGGCAAAGGGCTCACCGGCGGGTATCTGCCGCTGGCCGCTACGCTCACCACCGAACAGGTATTCGAGGCGTTTCTGGGAGAAGTGGAGGAACGCAAGACGTTTTTCCACGGCCATTCCTACACCGGTAATCCGCTGGGGTGCGCTGTAGCGCTGGCCAGCCTGGAGCTGCTCCTCCAGCTGATTCCTTCGCTTCCGGACAAAATCGAACGTTTGCGCACCGGACTGGCGCCGCTACAGGCGCATCCTTTTGTGGCCGAGGTACGCCAGGCAGGCTTCATGGTGGGGATTGAAATCGTAGCCGACCGCTCCACCCGCACTCCCTTCCCCTATGGGGCCCAGGTCGGCTTCATCGTAGCCCGGCACGCCCGGCGCCGAGGGATGCTTGTACGTCCCATTGGCTCCGTCCTGATCTTCATGCCACCGCTGGCTGCCACCGAAGCAGAGCTGGATGAGATGACCGCGATCCTGCACGCGGCCTTTGAGGATGCACTCCCTGAGCTGGAATCGCTGGCACAGACGCTTTTGTAGAAACCATGAACGGATTACTCATTACTGGCACGGACACGGGCGTTGGCAAAACGGTAGTAGGCGCCGGTCTGGCCCGGTTGCTGCGCGACGCTGGCTATCAGGTAGGCGTGCTTAAACCAGTCGAAACAGGCTGGGAGGGATCGCCGGACGACTGGCCGCCGGACGCCCGTATGCTGGCCGAAGGGGCCCGGGTGAACGATCCGCCTGCACAGGTAGTCCCGTGCGTCTACGCCGAACCCCTGGCCCCGCTGGTGGCTGCGCGACGAGCAGGCCGCCCCGTGGACCTCGACCGCATCGAAGCGGCCTGGCAACGCCTGCAGAACCGCGACTGGGTTCTTGTCGAAACGGCCGGCGGGTTGTCGGTTCCGCTGACCGAACACCTGGACTATGCCGGTCTGGCCGCCCGCTGGAGGCTGCCCGTGCTGGTGGTTGCGCGTCCGGGACTGGGCACGCTCAACCATACCTTTCTGACCGTGCACTATGCCCGGAGCCAGGGCCTGCCGGTGGTGGGCGTGGTGCTCTGCGGCTATCCTGAGCATCCCGATGTGGCTACCCGGACCAACCCGGCTATGATCGAGGAGCTGTGTCATGTGCCCGTGCTGGGCCGTATTCCGCGTCGGCCGGCTATCCGCTCGGCCGACGAGGCCGCCTCGGCCGTGGCGGAAGGGATGACGCTCGACGCGCTGCTTACGCGTTACCGAACGCTACAACAGCGTATCGCCCACAATTGAGGAGACAGCGCGCGTAACCTTGCAGATACCTGTTCGTATCCCACGAAAAGCGCTTTCTAAGCTGCCAACCAACCATGCGACGCCTGGCCCTCCTGGGAGCCCTGCTATTGCTCCCGCAAGTGGCACTGACTCAGACGCCGACCGACTGGCTGCGGCTGCTGTTCACGCGAGATACCCTTGCCACCGAATGGTTCACGCCGCAGTTTCTGGAGCAGGTTTCAGCCCAACAGGTAGCCCGGATCGTTGCGCAGCTCAAGCAACAGCATGGATCCCTGTTGAGCGTTACGGGACATGGCCTCGAATACAAAGTGATCCTTGAACGGGCGCAGATTCCTACCCGGATTGTACTGGACGCTCAGGGGCGTATTGCCGGCCTCTTTTTCGGTCCGCCGGTGCCTCAGATCGTCAGCCTTGAAGCCCTGCTGGATTCTCTTCGGCAACTTCCCGGGACCGTCAGTCTGTTTGTGCAGAAGAACGGCCAGCCATTGCTGACCCTCCGAGCCGATACACCGCTAGCGGTCGGCTCCGCCTTCAAGCTGGCGGTTTTGCGGGCACTCCGAGAGGCGATCGAAGCCGGGCACCACCGATGGGACGACGTGGTTCGCCTGCGTCCCGAATGGAAAAGCCTGCCTTCGGGTTTTCTGCATACCTGGCCTGACGAGGCGCCCCTGACGCTGCACACGCTGGCAGCCTTGATGATCTCGCGCAGCGACAACACAGCCACCGACGCGTTGATTCATCTGCTGGGCCGCCCGGCCATTGAAGCCTACAGTCCCCGCAACCGGCCCTTCCTGACGACCCGCGAAGCCTTTTTGCTGAAGAATCCGGCCAACCAGGCCTGGGCGCGCCGATTTCTGGCGGCCGACACGGCAGATCGCCGCATGCTGCTGCCTCAACTGCAGTCCCTTCCCCTGCCGGACGAAGCCCTGTTTGCCGGTGGTCCCGTCCTGCTGGAAGTCGAGTGGTTCTTCACCACCCGCGAACTCTGTGAGCTGATAGCGACCGTTTACGATCTGCCCCTTACCCAAATCAATCCTGGACTGGCTCGCCGTGAAGACTGGCAGCTTGTTGCCTATAAAGGCGGCTCGGAGCCCGGCGTGCTGAACTTCACCACGTACCTGATTGACCATCAGAATCAGCACTATTGCGTCAGTGCTACCTGGAACCATTCGGAGCGTCTGGACCGCGCGCGCTTTATCGGACTGTATCAGCGACTGCTCCAACAGCTACGTTCCCATCCCTGAAGCAATCCGGGTCGGCTCAGCGCTGCGCCTAACCCGATAACGCCCGACCAGCCAGCAATCCGACTTGCCTGACAATTGAATTGTGTGTCGCTTCCGCTAATACCTGTTCCGGCCGCGCTGAAAACGCTTTTCTGAAAAGTTTCAGCGTTCGACTCCCTGTTCGGGAAGCATTTCTGCGACGCGTCGTTTAGCTTAACGATATCCAGGAACGCTCTCTGGACCAACCATGCTATTTGCCACCACATCGCCTGCCGAAAAACGGCGTGCCCTGCGCGAAGCGCTCCAGCGTGGACGATTGCTCCGTTTCCCCGGAGCGTTCTCGCCCCTGGTAGCCATGCTGATCGAGCGGCTGGGGTTTGATGGTGTTTATATTTCCGGTGCCGTGCTATCGGCCGATCTGGGATTGCCGGACGTGGGGCTTACCACGTTGACCGAAGTAGCCGGGCGAAGTCGCCAGATTGCCCGCGTCACCCGGCTGCCGGCCATTGTGGACATCGACACCGGTTTTGGCGAGGTGCTGAACGTTGCCCGCACTGTGCAGGAACTGGAAGAAATGGGGCTGGCCGGCTGTCACCTGGAGGATCAGGTCAACCCCAAACGATGCGGCCACCTGGACCACAAGGCGTTGGTCCCTGTCGAAGAAATGGAGCGTAAGGTGCGGGCGGCGGTGCAGGCCCGGCGCGACCCGAACTTTCTGATCATTGCGCGCACGGATGCCCGGGGCGTTGAAGGGCTGGAGGCCGCCATTGAACGCGCCCGGGCTTATGTAGCGGCAGGTGCCGACATGATCTTTCCGGAGGCGCTTCAGTCTGCCGAGGAGTTTGCAGCCTTCCGAAAGGCCCTGCCCGACGTGCCGCTGCTGGCCAACATGACTGAGTTTGGCAAATCGCCCCTGCTTTCGGCCGAGCAGTTGCAAGCGCTGGGCTACAATCTGGTGATCTATCCAGTCACCGGGCTGCGACTGGCCATGAAAGCCGTCGAGGACGGCCTGCGGCACCTGCTGGAGGCAGGTACCCAGCAAGCTCTGCTCGACCGCATGCAAACCCGCAAAGAACTCTACGAACTGCTGCAATACGAACGCTATACGGTCTTTGACCAGAACGTGTACAATTTCCGTCTGGAAGACGCACCCTCCGACCATCACTAACCGCAGCAAACCTATGGCTGAAACAACCGAAGTAAAGAAAGGGCTGGCAGGCGTTGTGGCCGACGAGTCGGCCATTTCGAACGTTATTCCAGAAAAGCGAGCCCTCTACTACCGAGGCTATCCGGTGCATGAGCTGGCCGAGCAATGCCGCTTTGAAGAGGTGGCCTACCTGCTGCTCTACGGCGAGCTGCCCACGCGCGCCCAACTTGAGGCTTTCGAGCAAGAGGAACGCCGCCAGCGCGAACTGGATGAGACGGTCCACCACCTGCTGCGCCTGATTCACACGGATGCCGCGCCGATGGATGTGCTCCGCACGGCCGTTAGTCTGATCGGCGCAAATGATCCGGAAGCGACCGGTGCGGACCTCGACACGATCCGACGTAAGGCTATTGGTCTGTTGGCCAAACTGCCCACCATTGTGGCTGCCGACCGCCGCCGCCGACATGGGCTGGATTTCATTCCTCCCCGCGAAGACCTGACCTTTGCCGAAAACTTCTTTCACATGTACTTCGGCGAGGTGCCGGATCCCGAGGTAGTCAAGGCCTTCGATGTTTCGTTGATCCTGTATGCCGAACATAGCTTCAACGCTTCCACGTTCACGGCCCGCGTGATCACGTCGACGCTCTCGGACTACTACAGCGCGATCACGGGCGCTATCGGCGCGCTCAAAGGCCCACTGCACGGCGGAGCGAACGAAGAAGTTATGCGCATGCTCAAACCGTTCCGCTCGCCTGACGAAGCGCGGCAATGGGTGCAGGACGCCCTGGCCCGCAAGCAGAAGATCATGGGCTTCGGGCACCGGGTCTACCGCTACGGCGACTCCCGCGTGCCCATCATGGAACGCTATACGCGTCGGCTGGCCGAACGCCTGGGCTATCAGGAACTGATGGCCATCTACGATGCCATCCAGGAAGTCGTCGTCCAGCAAAAGGGAATCCATCCGAACCTGGATTATCCGACCGGCCCGGCCTATTACATGATGGGCTTCGACATTGAGACGTACACGCCCATTTTCGTGATAAGCCGCATCACGGGCTGGTCGGCGCACGTGATGGAGCAGCTGGCCGACAACCGGATCATCCGGCCACTGAGCCGCTACGTGGGTCCGCCCGAGCGATCGGTTCCCCCGCTGGATGCACGAGGATAGGGGGCCGGTACACCTTTTCGTGTTCGTTGCAATACGGATAACGTCTCGCTCAAAACCGCCTCATGAAGGCGGTGTGGTTTTTCCTTACAGCAGGCACGCTCCGGAGAGAAAACCGCGCGCGGTCCGCCCACAAGTCCTTCCCCGCAGGGCTTTCTTCTGTTTCCCCCTCCCCTCCGGGGAGGGGGCAGGGGGAGGGGCCAACCTACCTGCCATGCCGACCCGGCCGCCAAGCCCTCTCCAACGATAACACCGCCTCCCAACAAACACCCCCTCAGCCCTCCGGGCTGCTCCCCCTCAAGGGGGAGCAGGTTCTTTTGTCTCCCCCTGCCAGACGCGCTATTGAACAGCACCGGCAGCCGCACCGAACCCCTACAGACTGCCAGAGCTTTCTTCTATTTTTTCCCCTCCCCAGAGGGGAGGGGGAAGGGGCCCAAACCCATGGAGACAAATTCTGGACTTGACAATCAAACCTTTGTTTTATTTAATATTATCCAAACCACGGCGACGTGGTGACCCTCTCCGTCACCAGCCGTTCTCGGTTGACTCGGAAGCCCTTTTCTCCCCAACCGAAAACGGAAGAAGCCATGAGACGCACACGGCTTACCCCCCCTTCTACTCCTGGGACTCTGGCTGGCGCTGAGCCCGGCGATGCTGCTGGGACAACCGATTACGCTATTTGAGGAGCCGGCCGTGTCGGTGGAGGCGCTGGGCACCCAGGCCCAACAACGCTGGCAGGTGTTGCAACGGCTGCCGATGGCGGTGCACCTGCAACTGGTGCGGCTGCCCGAAGAGCTCTGGCGTTATCGTTCCTTTACGCTGGCGGTGAACGCGGCGGGTCGGTTGGTGCCGGGCCGGGGCCAGGGCCTTGGCACATTGACGGTGCGGCGTGGGGAACTTTCGGTGCTTTCGGAGGAGGCGGTGGCCTGGAACGGGCGGATCTATGTGGGGGCGGACACCTCGGCAGTGGTGGGCGAGGTGTCGCTGGTGGTGTTGCGGACGGGTGCGGTGACGGGCCACGTGTTGTTGGGGGATTGGGAGTACTGGGTACGGCCGCTGGGGGGTGGGTTGCACGCTTTGGTGACGATCGACCCGCGGAAGTATCCGCGGGAGCGGCCGGCAAGTCCGTATTACGACGGGGGCGGTGTTTTTCGTGAGGCGGGCGTGAGCAATGCGGTGGGTTGGGGGCAGCCTGAGCAACCCGTGGAGCAAGCGAGGCAGGCGTCGGCGGCGGGAAGGTGCGTCCAGGAGGGTGCCGCGGTGGCGCGTGCGATGGATCAGGATCGATGCAGTCCGGAGGTGGTGCGGGTGTTGGTGCTGTACACGCCGAAGGCGGCGCAGGGTCGGGACATCGATGGGATCATCTACGCGGCCCTCAACGATGCGAACCAGGCTTATCGCAACAGCGCCATCAACAACCTCGAACTTCGCCTGGCTCATAAGCAACTGTTTAATTTTGAGGTAATGGGATATTATCCCGAAGATGATGTCAAAGCTCTTTCGCAGGATTCTCAGGCGCGGCTGTTGCGGGATCAGTATCAGGCCGACGTGGTGGTGTTGTTGATTGACTCGGATACCTTGTGGTGGGGGCAGGGTGTGTATGGATCGGTTGCGGACGAGTCGATTCCGCATGGGAGTTCGGGCGAGGCGGTGGTCAACGCGAGCCAGGTGAACCAGTACGCCTATGCGATTGTGCAGGTCGATTATGCCAGCGCAGGGCGTTACACGTTTGTCCATGAGCTTGGCCACATTCAGGGGGCGCAGCATCACCCGGCCGATGGGATTGACCCGCAGGGCATTCCCTATGCGCGAGGCCATCGGTTTTCGGCGTACAGTTGCGCGCCGGACTGTCGCACGCGCTACTATGCTACGGTCATGGCCTACACGCCCTGGCCGTATGTGCGCATCAAGCAATTTTCGGATCCGAACGTGACCTACCAGGGGGTGGCCACAGGGCAGCCGGACCGGCACAATGCGCGCGTATTGCGGGAGACAGCCGACATGGTGGCCGACTTTCGGTACTCGAACGATCTACGGGCGCGTTTTACCTACTCGTCGGCCAGTTTTCCGTTTGCGGGTCTTTATACGTTTGTGGCCATGCCCTGCGGTGGGGTAGCGCCTTTGAGCTACCAGTGGCGCAGCTGCTCGAGTCCGTTCAGTTGCGGTCCGGTGCTGAGCACGGGCGAGACGTTCACGACTTACCTGGAGGCTGGATCGCACTACATTCGGTTGACGGTGCAGAGCAGCGACGGGCAGGAGCACACGGTCACGCAGGAGGTGTATGTGCTGGATCCGGGATGTGAGGATGAGCTGGGGGGCTTTTGCAAGCGGGCTTTGGAGGATTCGGTGCGGGTGGTGCGGGGTCGGTTGCCGGAGGCGGTGGTGTTGGCGGAGGTGTATCCGAACCCGGCGCAGGATCAGGTGGTGGTGCGTTTTGGGTTGCCGGCGGCGCAGGAGGTGGAGCTCAGGGTGTATGATGTGCTGGGCCGGGAGGTGGTGCGTCGGCGGTTGGGTCGCATGGAGGCGGGCTGGCACCGGGAGGTGTTGTCGACGGGCCACTGGTCGGCGGGTCGTTATGTGGTGGTGTTGCGGGCTGGTGGTCGCACGTTGACGCAGTCGATCACGCGGGTTCGGTAGGTAGGGGCTGCGGAGGAGCCGGCGTGGGTTCCTCCGCGCTCGGTTTCGTCTGTTCTGAAGCCAAAGCTGAAGGAAGCGATGCGGAAGGGTTGGTTGCTGGTCGTGGTGATGGTTGGGGGGTGTAGCTTGCTGGAGGCGCAAAGTCCGGAGGATTTGCGCTGTCGCCGGCCGGAGCTGGTGGTGCCGCCGGAGGGACCTGTGCCCTATGCGTTCATCTGTCTGGACGGTCGGCCCTGGCGGCCAGATTCGGTGCTCGGCTTTATGTTCGACGCCGACAAGCGCTATATCTATCTTGGAACCAACTTTATTTTAAGCAATCCCACTGCCGATCTTCCCTTCTATGAAGCCCGACTCAGACTTGACCTCTACGAAAAACCCCTACAGACCACCACGATTTATTATCTGTTCAATTCCAACCCTTTTGAACGGGAGAAAGTGACGAATGGTGAACTACCAGAAATTTTTCTGGGACGTTCAGGAAGTTTAAGCGAGATCGATGGGGATTTAGGGATCAGTTCGTACTGGATTGCGCGGGAGGATTCGTTGCGGAGCTGGGTGCGCTTCAGCCGGATCGACACGGTGCAGACCGAGCCGTTTCTGCTGGTGTTTTACGAGGGGCGGTTTGAGATGGTGCTTTCGCCGTTTCACCGTTCCATTCGGAGTCGGTATCCGGACGCGAAGTTGCATTTTCAGGGGCGGTTTCGGGTGCCGGCCGTGACGTGGAACTATTTCCGTCGCTGCTGGCGGGAACGCAACTGCCTGCGCGTAGAGGTGCGCACCCTTTAGAACCTCCGGGAGATATCGGTCGGTGGGGGTGCCGCCATTCGTGCAGCCGTTTTTCTGAGAGAGAAAATGCCGCCTAAAAAGCCCGATCGTCCGGGCGATCGGGCTTTTTTAGGCGGGGTAGCATTTATTCAGGAGGCCGCCGACGGAGCGGCATCAGAGGCCGGTAGGCTGACCGATATCGGGATGAACAGGGCCAGTCCAATGGCGTAGACCCAGTGGCGCACCAGCGAGATCACGGCAAACAGGGTGCCCATCGGTCCGTTTACGCCGGCAATGCCCATCCCCAGCAGGGGAGCCATAAACAGCCACACCCCCAGCACGGTCTCAACGGTGATGTACGTCAGGGCCCGCATCCACTTTGAACCCCAGAGAAACGGAGCTACGGCTGCATAGATCACGGCCAGCACGATTCCGTTCAGGTAATGGGCCAGTACGCCGAAAAAGAGGGGCAGGCCTAGCTTTCCGGCCAGCAGGGCTGGAATGTCCCACCATGCGGGGTTGCCCATTATGGCGGAGACCATCAGTCCGAACACATCGAAAAACAGGGTGCCGGTTACTCCGGCCAGCAACGCACGCTTAATCGGGAAAGCTTTCATGGTGATCTCCTGTTAGATGGAGGGTGCTGCTACCGTTGTCGAACGCGCGATTCGGTTGGCTTTTAGTCCGTTTGCATACGGTCTGCCTGACGACAGGAGCGTCCGTGCCACAGATTTTTGATCGGCGTTGCCTGTATGTAACAGGAAGCGGGAAAACGTTACAGGCGCGTGATGCGGATGAGCGTAATGCGGTTTTGAGCTGCTTTTAGAATGGTAAAGCGGTAGCCATCCAGCTCGAACTCTTCCTGAGGGGCCGGGATCGTTCCCAGTTTTTCGAGTAGATAGCCGGCCACCGTGTCGTAGTCACCTTCTGGCAGTTTCAGACCGGCTTCCTGCAGTTCTTCGATTTCCACCCGTCCACTGACCAGCCAGGTACGGTCGTCGAGCCGTCGCAGCAGGTATTCTTCATCTCGGTCCACATCAAATTCGTCCTGAATATCTCCGATAAGTTCTTCCAGCAAGTCTTCCTGCGTGACGAGCCCGGCCGTTCCCCCATACTCATCAATGACGATAGCAATCGACGTGTTGGTTTGCAAAAATTCTTTTAGCAGCGCATGCGCGGGTTTCGACTCTGGAACAAAGCGTACTGGCCGAATCATCTGGGTCAGCGATTGCGGCTGACGAAACAGATCATAGGCAAAGACGACCCCGACGATCTGATCGATATGCTCCCGGTAGACAGGCAGGCGAGAGTAGCCGCTTTCGATAAAGCGCTGGCGTAGCGTTTCAAGGTCGGCCTGTTCTTCGATGGCTACGATGTCGGTGCGGGGCACCATGCAGTCCCGCACGCGCAGTTTCTCAAAGGCCAATGCATTGGCCAGCAATCGGCTTTCCGTCTCGTCCAGGTCCCGTGCAGGCGCTGTTTCCGTTTCGGCGGCCTGCACTTGCCAGGACAGTTCCCGCTGCATGAAGGCGGCAACTGTGTCGGTTTCTATAGTCAGTCGATGCGCCAGCCGCTCAGAAACAGCCTGGGCGGGCCGCACCAGTGGCCACAGCAGGTAAGAAGCAATGCGCAGCAGCGCTGCACCCGGTTGCACCAGGCGATTGGCCTGTTCTCGAGCGACCGCGGCAGGCACCAGCAATCCCCCCAGGTAAAAAGCGAAGCCCCCACCGAGTACCAGCAGCAACACTTGTCCCCAGACTACTCCTGGGGGCGAGAAGGCGTTGTCTGCAGACAGCAGCGGCCTACTGAGCCCGAGTGCCAGCAGCACCTGCGCCAGTGTCAGGCCGGCCAGGGTGGTTGTCAGCGGCCGGGCGGGTGCGGCCAGCAAAGCCTGCGCCAGGCGAGCTGTCCGGATCCCCTGTCGGGCCAGCACTTCCAGCCGGAGCCGGTTCGCTGCCACCAGGGCAGCTTCGGCTCCGGCCACCAGCATAGCCAGCACAAAGGCTCCGGTCAATAGCAGCACCGTCATCAACGTCCCTTGAAGGAAGGTTTGCGCCGATTCAGAAACGCGTCTACCCCTTCCTGGAAGTCTTCGGTACCGCAGGCCTGCCCGAACAGTGCAGCTTCCAGACGCAGTCCCTGTCGGAGGGGCAGGTCGCTCTGGCGCAAGGCTTCAAGCGCCAGCGCGACCGCCACCGGAGCCTTGGCCGTGATTTTGCGGAGCAGCTCCCGTGTGGCTTCCAGCAGATGCTCGATAGGCACCACGCGATTTACGAGTCCTATTTCAAAGGCCCGGCGGGCGCTAATGCGCTCTCCGGTTAGAATCAGCTCGGTAGCCAGTCCGCGTCCGACCAGGCGCGGCAGGCGTTGCGTGCCTCCGTAGCCCGGAATCAATCCTAAATTTACTTCTGGCTGCCCGAACACGGCGTGGTCGGCTGCTACGCGAAGATGACAGGCGATGGCCAGCTCGCAGCCGCCCCCCAGAGCATAGCCATTCACGGCTGCGACGACCGGTTTGGGCATCTCCTCAATTCGATTAAAAACCGCCTGTCCATACAACGCAAAGCGGTGGCCGCTATAGGCATCAAGTTCTTTGAACTGCTGAATGTCGGCGCCTGCACAAAAGCTCTTTTCGCCAGCGCCCGTAATGATAACCCCCTTTACTGCTTCGTCCTGCCGGGCCTGCCGCATGCACCAATCCAGCTCGGCCAACACCTGGCGGTTCAGCGCGTTGTGCTTATCGGGACGGTTAATGGTAACCAGCGCGATTCCGTCGCTGTCCACTTCGTAGCGGACGGTTTGCAACGCTGTCGTTTCGGTACTCATGGAGGCTCTGGCGTTTGGTTGCCGATTGTTTTTTTCAGACTCAGGCCAACGGATGCGTCCCCGGCAGGGTTTCAGGCTTCCGGGGTCGTGCGCGCTGACGGACGTCAGGAACGCTGCCGCTGGCGCCGAATGGCTTCCGGTTCGGTCTTTTCAGAGGATTCCGGCAACTCGGATTCCATGCGGGGTGGTTCCAGCTCAGTTGTTGAAAGTTCGCCCAGCAAGGCCGATGGTGAGGCAAAGACATCTTCAATTTCGGCCACGGCCGCTTCGGTTTCTTCCACTTCGCTAAGGAGCGTATCAAGCTGAAAGGTAATTTCTTCGGGGTTGCGCAGCGTCAGCGACTGCTCGTGGATGTAGCGTATCACATCATCGATGGTGTCCAACTGCGCCTCAATGATTTCCAGATTTTCCCGCACTTTTTTGATGCGTCCAAGCCGTTGCTCCAGGATGCGCCGGCGGCGTTCTTTGATGGCGCGCACTCGAGGCGTGTCGTCAGCCATGTCTTCCTGCAGGGCCTGCAGCGCTTCGACCAGCTCGTCCTCGGAAGTCTGCGTCAGATAAAACTCATAGCGCTCTTTCTGATAAAGCAGATTCAGGTAAGAGCGGAGCAGCTCATCAATCTTCTGAAGATGGCTTTCGAGCAGGCCCTGGGAAGCGTAGCTGAGTTTTTGATAGTTAGCGCGGATCTGTTTTTCCAGATTGCGAAGTCGCACGTAACGGCGCTGGCTGCTTCGGCTCAGCCACTGAAACAGTTCTTTCTGGGAGGGAGGGCGGGCATGTTCAGCTGCGCGGCGCGCCCGCACGGCGCGCCGGAATCGCTCCTGGCGCGGCATAATACCCAGGTAGAGCAATTCCAGCGCGGCTGTAAAGAGCAGTACGGCGTCGAACAGCCAGGGGGGATTATCCGTAAAGCTAATGCCCAGGGCGGTGATCAGGGCCGCGATCAGGAACGTGAGGTTCCAGGGATGTAGAAAGGCTTCGCGCGTGTAATTGATCGGTCGGTCGTTCATGCCCGTGGTTTCCATCACGATCCAGGAGGGCGGAGCCGTCCCAGTGTCTTTTCGGGGCGCTCTTTGCTTTGTGGAGACGAATCGGGTGCGGCTGAAGTTTCGGTTTCCTCGCGGAGCTGACGCAGCAGCTCCTGAGCCCGACGGCGAGTCTGCACAGGATCCACCTCTTCCGCAGACGGAGGCACGCGTCCAGCAAGCGCTAATTCCAACCGAGCCTCCTGGTAGGCCGTCTCCAGCGCCAAGCGCGCCAGGGCCTCATCGTGCGCTGTCAGCGTCTTCTCCGTCTGGCGTTCCAGGCGCGCCAGCGCCTCGTCAATAGCACGCCGGCGCCGAAGCATTCGCACGGCCTGCTTTAACTGACGCAACGCGCGCAGGTGTTCTTTTTCTGCCTCTTTAAGCCGCTGATAGTCTTCCGGATGCATATTTGAGCCCGTCTGGTCTGCTGCGCTCCTGGCGACAACGCCCAGCAGGCTGCCCGACGCACCAGCTGCCTCCCTGTTGTTTCAGGATTGCTTCATCGGGTGCGGTTGAAATCAACGCGTGCGCTGGCGGCCGATGGTTTTTGTCTCTTCCGTTTCACGGGCCTGCTCCGTTGCTTTCTGCTCTGACGCCTGCGCTGGAGCTTCCAGTGCCGGCTTCTGTTCGGGCTCCAGCAGTCCCATTTCCAGTTTGAACTGGCGCACCAGCTCGGCTGCTCGAAGCGCTTCGGCATCTGCCTCAATTTTCAGGGCATCGGCATCGACACTATCCAGCGCCAGTTCCAGGCGTGCTTCGCTCCGGGCCGTCTCTTCGCGCAGGCGCTGCACCATTTCCTCGTGCGTCTGGTCCAGGCCCCCTACTTCAAACTGCTCCAGCGCATCGGCCACCCGGGCCTGCCACTTGGCTCGCTCATGCGCCCGTAAGGCTTCTTTTGCTTCCTGGATTTTCCGTTCCTTCTCCCGAAGGAACGCCTGCTTTACCTGAAGCGCTTTTTCGTACGCTGCCTCGGCATACTGCAGTTGTTCTCGGGTGCGCGCTAGCGTTTCACGGGCTTTCTGGAGCTGGATGGCGTACTGCTGGGCAATATCGTCGCGGCCCGCTTGAATCGCCGCTTTAATGCGCGCCACCAGCCGTTCAATTTCCTGCTCGTTGCGCCGCACCTCTTTCTGGAGCAGCAGTACGTTCGCCTTTACCGTGGCAATATTCTCATTCATCTTCGGGATCTGATCGTTCAGCTCCCGAATGTTCTGCTCCAGAATGAGTCGAGGATCTTCGAGCGCAGCGATGGCTCCCCCGAAGATTGAGCGGATCCACCGTTTAAATCGGGCCCAGAGCGACATAGCATCGGGTCATTTTTAGTGAAAAAATCCTGTTTCTGTTCATTTTACCCCGTTAGTGGGGCCGGGTGCCCGCTTGATTACCGAGCGGGCACCCGGTCTGTTTACGCTGTTTTATTCGGAAAGGGAGGCTAGCAGGTTGCCTTCGGTGTCAATCAGATACACCGGTCCCAGACCGAGCTGGCGGATTTCCGCTTCGATCCGGCTGCGGTCGCCCACCACAACCCACACCAGCCGATCTGGATGGAGGATTTCGCGTGCGGCTGCGTTGACCTCGTCAAGGGTAAGGGCTTGAACCGCTTCCGGATAGGTCCGCCAGTAGTCCAGCGGCCATCCAAACTGCACCACATAGCTCAGGTCATTGAGGATGGCGTTAGCGGTCTCCCAGCGGCCGGGCAGCCGGAGCGTCAGGTTGCGCTGCGCCTTGTCCAGTTCTTCCGGCGTGATAGGTTTCTGGCCACTGACGATCCCATCCAGCTCCTTTTTGATCTCCAGCATAGCAGACGCCGTCTTATCAGTTTGCACAGGTGCATAGACGATAAACGGCCGCGGTCCCCGGGCGCTCATCAGCAGCGTTCGAGCGCCATACGACCATCCTTTATCCTCGCGCAGATTCATGTTGATGCGCGAGGTAAAGGCGCCACCCAGCACCCGGTTCATCACTTTGATGGCCAGTTCGCGCGGATTGGCCTCCGGCGGCGCGACATGTCCGGCAAAAATGATAGACTGCTCCGATCCTGGTCGGTCGATCAGATATACCACTGCCTGTTCCTTGTGCGGCACGTCCTGGATATTTTTTTCCGGGACTTCGCCTGGCTTCCAGTCGGCAAACAGGCGCTCCAGCCGGGGCAACAGTTCATCCATGGTAATGGCCCCTACCACGATCAGCGTGGCATGGTTTGGCTTGAACCAGGTCTGGTGAAAGCGCACCAGATCGTCGCGCGTAATCTGCTGGACCGATTCCAGCGTGCCTGACCCCGTAAGCGGCAAGCCGTAGGCGTGGCCTTCTCCATAAAGCAGACGGGGAAAGACGCGCAGGGCCATTTGCAGCGGCGAAACCTGCTCGCGCTGAATGGCGATGAGCTGTTGCTGCTTGAGTCGCTGGAAATCAGCCTCTGGAAAAGCGGGGCGCAGCACGACGTCGGCGAACAGCTCCAGCGAAGGATCCAGCCGGTCCCGAAGCGTCGAAAAATAGACGGTAGAGACATCCAGATCGGAGCCGGTTCCCAGCCGAGCCCCTAAACGATCCAGTTCGTCGCTGATCTCCAGGGCAGTCCGGCTGGTGGTACCCTCGTCCAGCATATTCATGGCAAGCGTGGCCGTACCGGGCCGAGCGAACTGGTCGGCTGCATAGCCAGCATCCAGAATGAGCTGGAAATTGACCACCGGTACGGCATGCCGCTCGACAAGCAGTACCTTCAGGCCATTCGACAGCGTAGCCTGCTGGACTTCAGGAAAAGACACTTCCGGGGGTGGACCGACCGGCGGCAATTGGGAGCGGTCCACATCCTCCCCGCTTGCCTGGAGTTTTGGATAAGGGTGCACTTCTAATACAAAGACGCCATCGCTCAGCCACTTGCGGGCGGCCTCCAGCACCTGCTGGGGGGTAGCCTGCTGCATGCGCCGCAGCGTTACCTTGTAGAGCCCGGGATCCCCACCGTACACCTCATACTGCGCCAGGATGTCGCTTTTGCCGCCAAAGCCCCCGATGCGTTCGACGCCGCGCACAAAACCCGCAATGAAATCGGCCTTCACCCGTTCCAGCTCGTCGGCGGTAGGTCCTTCCTGCAGAAAGCGCGTCAGCTCTTCATCGATCGCCTGCTCTACCTGCGCCAGGGGCACGCCAGGCCTGGCTGAGGCAATGATCATAAACTGACTGCCAATTTCCCCGGTGAAAACAAAGGCCCGGACGTCCGTGGCTATTTGGTCGGTATAGACAAGGCGGCGATACAGACGCGACGTTTTGCCGCTGGCAAGCACATCGGCCGCCAGATCCAGATAATCCCGTTCTGGATGGCCCCATTCTGGCACGTTCCATACCTTGTAGATTCGGGCCTGCGGCACGCGGTCTTCCATCCGCATGCGCTGCTCTCCGGTACGCTTGGCTACCCAGGTCCGTGGCTTGGCCAACGGCGGTCCGGGTGGAATCGCGCCAAAGTACTTTTTAACCTTTTCCAGCGCCGTCTGGGGATCAATGGCCCCGGCAATCACGATGGTGGCATTGTTAGGGCCGTAGTAGGTCTTGAACCACTCAT
Organism: Rhodothermus profundi; assembly: GCF_900142415.1. NCBI lineage: Bacteria > Pseudomonadati > Rhodothermota > Rhodothermia > Rhodothermales > Rhodothermaceae > Rhodothermus > Rhodothermus profundi. The sequence goes on along the minus strand of NZ_FRAU01000012.1, from coordinate 42,976 downwards.
GGACATCCTCCAGCGTGGCTGCTTCCAGGTCTTCCATGTATCCAATTACCGGCCACGAATAGGGATGCCCTTCCGGATACGTGTGCTTTGCAATAATATTCCAGACTTTGCCGTACGGTTGGTTTTCACCCTGGCGTTTCTCATTCTGCACCACGCCGCGCTGCTCGTCGAGCTTCGCCTGGTCAATAGCGCCGAGCAGGTGGCCCATACGGTCCGACTCCAGCCAGAGCACCAGATCGAGCGCGTTAACCGGTACGGTCTGGAAGTAGTTTGTTCGGTCACGGTTGGTCGTACCATTCAGGTCGGTAGCGCCCACGCGTTCCAGCGCCTGAAACCAATCATCGTTGAAGTGCTCCGAACCGTTGAACATCAGGTGCTCGAACAGATGCGCAAAGCCCGTGCGCCCGGGCTTTTCGTTCTTCGAGCCGACATGATACCAGATGTTCACGGCGACAATAGGCGCCTTGTAGTCTTCGCTGACAATGAGCGTCAGACCATTATCGAGCACAAACTTTTTATAGGGAATCTCGACAGGCAGCGTGGACGTGTCGGCGGGGGTCTGTCCGACGGCCGGCTGCATGCCCAACAAGAGAAGCATGCCGGCCAGGAGCAGTTGCAACGCCTTCATGGCTGAATCTCCGGTCTGGTTCTGGGAGGATGATCGGTTTACGGAAAAGCAGACGCTCGGTTGTAGCCTGCTCAGGCAAAGTAAGAAATCGACGCGTGCAAAATGCTATAGCATCCGCTCCAGCTCATCCAGAAGCCGTTCCTGCTCTTCGGGCGGCAACTGGTCGGCTTCTATTTCCAACGCAGTGCCGTTCGAACCACGCGGCTTTTTCCACAGCCCCCATCGCTGTAGTAACCAGGCGAAAACCCCGGTAGCCAGCGTCGAAAGCAAAAGTGCGCGGAGTATGCGGGTCATGGTTGTTGCGATGGCTTGTTTTTTAGGGCCAACGCCGGGATCCGAATCGAGTTCATGCCGCTTAAAGACGCCGAACGCATCCCCGAAACGCCTGCCAAGCATCTGAGATGCCTCCCATTCATACGACGCTGACGGAGGCAGAAGCCCGAGAGCGAGCCGCTGCCCACGAAGCGCGGCTGCGTCCGGTGCTCGATCCATATCTGGCCGCCCGCCGTCGCGGGGTGAAGCAGCCCGTCATGGATTTTCTGTTTGAATACTATACGTTTCGGCCGGGCCGGCTGCTGCGCTGGCGTCCCGGCCTGGGCATAGCGGTGCAGGGCGACGAAGCCCGCCGGTGGCTACGCGAACCGGGCTTTGTAGAGACGCCAGAAGGGGTTACGGTCGATCCTGCCCGCTTCCCTGCCCACCGCATTCCATCGCTGCGCTGGGTCGTAACCCTGCTGGAACGGACAGCCGCTCGTCGCCCCCATCTGGGCTGCTACGGCCTGCACGAATGGGCCATGCTCTATCGCACTGCCTGTCCTCGCCATGCTCATGTGCCGCTGCGCGTGAAGCCCGAGGCGCTGGCGCGCCTTGTGGAATCCCATCCGATCACCTGCACGCATTTCGACGCGTTTCGCTTTTTTACCGAAGCGGCCCGTCCCCTGAACCGCTTTCAACCCACCCGCGAAACCATCCACGAACTGGAGCAACCCGGCTGCCTCCACGCCAACATGGACCTCTATCGCTGGGCCTACAAGTTCTATCCCTGGGTAGGCAGTGATCTGATTGCCGACGCCTTCCTGCTGGCCTACCGCATTCGCATGCTTGATATGCAGGCCAGTCCCTACGATCTGCGCGCCTATGGCCTGGAACCCATTCCCATCGAAACACCCGAAGGCCGCCGCCACTATCGGCAACGCCAGGCGCAGTTTTACCAGGAAGCCCAACCCCTCCGCCAACGCCTGCTGCAGACGCTCCGCACGCTTCTTGAACTTGCTGTTATAAACGCACCGGAAACTACCGAACGGGTTGCATAAGTGGCAGCGCCGTTGCAAACTGGCTCAATCAGACCGTGGATTCATCAGCCCAGCAGAAAACAATGGAATACCGGCATCTGGGGCGCTCCGGACTGAAAGTGTCAGCGCTTTCCTACGGCGCCTGGGTAACCTTCGGCGATCAGATTGACGAAGGACGCGCCGAAGCATGCATGCACGCGGCCTACGAAGCAGGCGTAAACTTCTTCGACAATGCCGAGGTCTATGCCCATGGCAAGGCCGAAATCATCATGGGCAACATCCTGAAGCGCTCGGGCTGGAAACGCTCGGACCTGGTCATCTCTACGAAAATTTTCTGGGGCGGCCCAGGCCCCAACGACGTGGGCCTCTCCCGCAAGCATATCATCGAAGGCACCCAGGCCGCCCTGGAGCGGCTGCAACTTGACTACGTGGATCTGATCTTCTGCCACCGGCCCGATCCGGAAACTCCAATCGAAGAAACGGTCTGGGCCATGAATTACGTGCTCGACCGGGGCTGGGCCTTTTACTGGGGCACGAGCGAATGGAGCGCCGAACAGCTCCGCTATGCCTACGAATTCGCCCGGCGTGAACACCTGATTCCTCCCACAATGGAACAGCCCCAGTACAACATGTTCCATCGCACCCGCGTAGAGCGTGAATATGCACCGCTCTACCGCGACTATGGACTGGGCCTGACTACCTGGAGCCCGCTGGCCAGCGGTATCCTGACCGGCAAGTACAACGAAGGTATTCCGCCAGGCAGCCGCATGAGCCTGCCCGGCTACGAGTGGCTGCGCAAGCGCCTGGAAAGCGAAGAAGGGCGGCGGCAGATTGAAAAAGTGCGGCAGCTCATGCCAATTGCGAAGGAGCTGGACTGCACGATGGCCCAACTGGCTATCGCCTGGTGCCTGAAAAATCCGAACGTCAGCACCGTCATTACAGGCGCTTCTCGCCCCGAGCAGGTGCAGGAAAATATGGAGGCGCTGGAGGTAGCCCAGCGCCTGACGCCCGAAGTCATGGCCCGTATCGAGGCCATTCTCGATAACAAGCCTGAACCGGAAATCAACTGGCGTGAGCGATAATCTGTCTGACAGAGGCTTCCAGCAGCAGGAAAGGACCTGACGGCTCCAGAGAAAGTCGGGGGAACATCACGCTCTTTTCTAGATCAGATTGTCCGCAGACGGGAACGCATGGCGCCGCTTCCCCCGCACTCCTATCCGGAAAAACCGCCAGCGAAACGGCGGGGTCGGTTTTTTCGGAAAGCAGCTCTCTGCAGGCGGAAACGTTTTTTGCCTGCAATAATTGCACACGTGGCGCGTCGATTCTTTAATTCATCCAGCGTCATGCTCCGCTATTCAATCAGCCTGTTAGCGCCACGCCTTTATCAAGCCTCCGGCTAAAGAGGCTACAGAATAAAAAAAACGGGCATCCCTGAGGGATGCCCGCCCTGTGGCCGACGGGTATGGGTTAGCGAAGTTCTTCTTCTTCTTCAGCGCGCTCTTTCGAAGCGTCGCGGTAATAGATTTCGTCCCGCAAAAACTCCTCTACGGCAATCTCCGTGGGCTCCGGCTTCAGTTCGTACTCAATGGAAATGCGCCGCTGCTCTTCCTGATGCCGCGGGTCATCCTCCAGCCCCAGCCCTTCAAAGTAGGAAAGCTTTTCATCCAGTTCCTGCTTTACCTGGGTAGCAATCTGGCGGGCACGCTTTGAGAGGATGGCAACGGTCTCGTATAGATTGCCGGTCTTGGCAGCCAATGTGTCGATATCCAGGGTCTTCAGGGCCATGGCAAAAATTATTGATTGGTGCGGCCATACGCGATACCAAGTAAATGCAGGGTTTCGGGGAAGGTTCCGGTCTTATCCGCCCAGCATGCCGACCACACCTGCCCGAATCATGGCCACAGCAATGGCTGCCAGAAACAGGCTGGCTACCTTGGCCATGGCGCGCACAGCCACAGGTCCCAGCCTCCGCATCACCCCATGCCCTATGCTGAACGCCACGGTCACCAACAGCAGATTGGCGATCAGAGCCACAAGGGTAGGCAGATAGCCATAGGTCTGCTGCGCCACCAGAATCGTAGTGATCGCTGCCGGCCCAATGATTAGCGGAATGCCAAGGGGCACCACGCCCACATCGGCCGCATCAGCCCCATCGCGAGGGTCGCGCCGACGGTAGTCCGCAAACACCAGGTCGGCGATGCTCAGCACAAGCAGAATCAGTCCCCCACCCACCCGCAGATCGTTCAGCGTAATGCCCAGCGTCTGAAAGATGAGTTGCCCGGCAAACAGAATCAGCACGGCCACCACAAAGGCTGTCGCGACCGCCCGCACGAGCAGACGCCGCCGATCGGCTGCCGGCAATCCTTGCGTCAGGGCTATAAAAAATGGCAGGATTCCCGGCAGGTTAATGGCCACAAACAGGGGCAAAAAGGTTTCTAAATAGGCATGCATGGCTGGTGCCGACGCAAATATCGGCAGCGGTCAAAGCCCAACTATCCGTTTCGTTCCGTGCCATCTGCAACGCTCTTGCGAAAAAACCGGCGGAACGAACCCCGGCGGTCGCTGTTGGAACACGCTTGAACCTTCTGAGGCGCAACGCGTGGTCGGGCCTGGTCGCCGTATGCAGGAGTGTATTGTCATCCGGGGCGCACGAGAGCACAACCTGAAAAACATTGACCTGGACATCCCCCGGGAGCAATTGGTGGTCATTACCGGCCTTTCGGGATCCGGCAAATCGAGCCTGGCCTTCGATACGATCTATGCAGAAGGACAACGGCGCTACCTGGAAAGCCTCTCAGCCTACGCCCGTCAGTTCCTGGGCATGCTTGAGCGGCCCGATGTAGATTTTATTGATGGCCTCTCGCCGGTCATCGCCATCGAGCAGAAGACCGTCAGTCAGAATCCTCGCTCGACCGTTGGCACGGTCACCGAAGTGTACGACTTTCTCCGACTGCTCTACGCGCGCGTGGCAACCGCCTATTCGCATATCTCGGGCCGGCCTATGCGCCGCCAGACCGATGACGAAATCATCGACCAACTGCTGCGTTTTCCGGAAGGTACCCGGCTGCTGATACTGGCTCCTGTCGTACGGGGACGCAAAGGGCATTACCGCGAACTTTTCGAACAGATCGCCCGGCAGGGGTTCACGCGCGTGCGGGTAGACGGCGAGCTGCGTGAGATCACAGCAGGCATGAAGCTGGACCGCTACAGGACGCACGACATCGAAGTGGTGGTGGACCGCCTGGTGGTGCGACCCGACCTCCGCTCCCGCGTGCACGACTCGGTCCAGATCGCCTTGGGCATGGGAGGCGGGGTGCTCATTGCGCACGAGCTCCATCCCGACGGGACCGGCACCGATCATGTCTTCAGCCGCCATCTCTACTGCCCGGAAGATGGTGTCTCCTACGACGATCCCTCGCCCAATACCTTTTCCTTCAACTCGCCCTACGGGGCCTGCCCGGCCTGCAACGGCCTGGGCACCCGGCTAGAGATCGATCCGGCGCTCGTCATCCCGGACCCTGCGAAATCCATCAACGAAGGGGGCCTGGCTCCGCTGGGCAAACCCCGCGACGGATGGATCTTCAGCCAGCTTCGCGCTGTGGCCACCGCTTATGGCTTCGACTTCGATACGCCGCTGGGCAAGCTGACCGACAGGCAGCGACGCGTACTGCTCGAAGGCGCCGGCGATCAAGAGTTCGAGATCGAATACCGCTACAAAGACCGCACGCTGCACTACCGCCATCGCTTCGGGGGGCTCTACGAGTACCTGCACCACATGCGCGAACATGCCGGGTCGGTTTCTCAGCGGCGCTGGGCCGAATCGTTCATGCGCGAGATGACCTGCCGCGCCTGCGGCGGGGCTCGCCTGAAGCCCGAAAGCTTGGCCTTCCGCATCGCCGGCAAGAACATCGCCGAGCTGGCCCGCATGGACCTGGTCTCGCTGCGACGCTTCCTATCCACCGTAAAGTTCGATGGTCAGAAGGCCCTCATTGCCCGCCCGATCCTTAAAGAAATTCTGGAGCGCCTCGGCTTTCTGATTGACGTGGGCGTGGGATACCTGACGCTGGACCGCCCCGCCCGCACCCTCTCGGGCGGCGAAAGCCAACGCATCCGCCTGGCCGCGCAGCTTGGCTCTCAACTGACCGGTGTGCTCTACGTGCTTGATGAGCCCTCCATCGGCCTGCATCCCCGCGACCATCACCGCCTCATCGACGCGCTCAAGCTACTGCGTGATCTGGGCAACTCGATCCTGGTCGTCGAACATGACCGCGAAATGATCGAGGCAGCCGACTATGTGATCGATCTGGGACCCGGCGCAGGCGAACAGGGCGGCTATGTCGTGGCCACAGGCCCCCCCGACCGCCTGGAGCCCCGAAACGGTCATTCCAGCCTGACGGCGGCCTACCTGAAAGGCGAACGCTACATTCCGATCCCTCGCACGCGGCGCCGTGGCAACGGTCACCGGCTGGTGCTTCGCGGCGCCCGCGGCCACAACCTGAAGGGCGACCCGCTCGTGCTCCCGCTGGGCACGTTCATCTGCGTCACGGGCGTCTCGGGTTCGGGCAAATCAAGCCTGATCAACCAGACGCTGTATCCCATCCTCGCCCGCCACTTTCACAACGCCCGCCTGGTACCGCTGCCTTACGAACGCATCGAAGGCCTGGAGCATCTGGACAAAGTGATCGACATCGACCAGAAGCCCATCGGCCGCACGCCGCGCTCGAACCCGGCCACCTATACCGGCCTGTTCAGCTACATCCGGGACCTGTTCGCCCAGCTTCCAGAAGCCCAGCTGCGCGGCTACAAACCTGGCCGATTCTCCTTCAACGTAAAAGGCGGCCGCTGCGAGACCTGCAAAGGGGCCGGGGTTGTCAGACTGGAAATGAACTTCCTGCCCGACGTCCATGTCACCTGCGAGACCTGCAAAGGCCGCCGCTACAACGCCGAAACGCTGGAGGTGCGCTATAAGGGCCGGAGCATCGCCGACGTCCTGGAAATGACGGTAGAGGAAGCTCTGGTCTTTTTCGAGCACCTGCCGCGCATCGCCCGCAAGCTGCGCACGCTGCAGGCCGTTGGGCTCGGCTACATCCGGCTGGGGCAGCCGGCCACCACGCTCTCCGGGGGCGAAGCCCAGCGCATCAAGCTGGCCCGCGAACTGTCGCGTCCGGGCACCGGCAACACCCTCTACATCCTGGACGAACCCACCACGGGCCTGCACTTCGAAGACATCCGTCACCTGCTGGCCGTGCTCCGGGCGCTCGTGCGCAAAGGCAACACGGTGCTGGTGATCGAACACAACCTGGACGTGATCAAGACGGCCGACCATGTGATCGAGCTGGGCCCCGAAGGCGGCGACGCCGGAGGGCACATTTTGTTTGCCGGCACGCCGGAGGAACTGGCCCAGCAGGATACGCACACCGGCCGCTTCCTGCGCAAGGAACTGGCGCGTACGACCGCCCTGACCGACGGGGCCGACGAAGAATGGATCGACCTCGACCAGCTCGCCATCGAGGAGGAATCAACCGAAGAACTCCTGGAAGACGAACTGCTCGACGAAGAAGAAAGCTGAACGTCCTCACCGCCGCACTGCCACCCGGTAGCGCCCGATCAACCGACGATTCCGACACCAATCCGCCCAATCAGAAAAAAATGGCCGGACAATCCCACGGACTGCCACCGAACAGAAAAACCCTGGGGATTATGCGAGCTCCGGACGCCGCAATTCCCTCTGTCTCCGAAAAGCACGCTTACGGCCACAGATCGGCCGCTCGAAGCACTTCAGGCTTCAGGCGGCCGACCATCCAGTAGTTTTCCGTCTCATGAGCCGGGTGGCTGAAAAACATTTCGCCACGCTGCCCGTCCACAGCAAAAAGGCGAGGCGTATCACGCAGATCAAAGAGGAGCTTTCCCTCCAGGGTCACGGCCGCCAGATTCCATCGCACTGCTCTTCGCTGTAAGTCAATGGTGTCCGTATACTGAATCAAGATGACCTTTTCATTCAACCAGAATATATCGTTCATAGTAGAAAACGTTTTAAGAAACTCAAACCATTCTTCTCGTGACGCAATCTCTTTTTCAGGCTGCTTCACCTTGCGGAAGTGCGGTAACGATAGTAAAATTTTTTTCTTTAAGTTACCATTTAGATCGAAAAAGTATAACTCATCGAATAGCGCAAAAGCAGCCACAATCGTGCGATCCCGCACATCAGCCACAGCCAGAGGTGCTATCGTATAAAGCAAGCCTCCGTAGTCACCCAGGGCAACAGGGGCACTAAAGAAGCTCTGTACAATGCGCCCCTGTTCAATCTCAAATACGTGCAACAATCGAGGACGCGTACCACGGTTTATCTCCACAAGGCCGATCACCAATACCTTGTTTTCCAGCGGCAGATTGCGAAGGAAAACGGGACCCTGGATGATCCGAGAGTATCTTTTTACAAAATTTCCCTCGCTATCAAAAACGCTCACATTGCCGGTTGTTACTTCTGGAACCAAAATGTGCCCAGAGCTGACGCGCACCGGTTCATCAGGAGATTGGAGAGTCCCGGGCGCTCCCGGCGCCCCAGATTCTCCAAAACATACTTTCATCTTTCCTGAACGAGTATATGCACAGACTCTATCCCGATCGGCTACCAGAAATCCCCCCTCAGGATCGATGGTGACGTAAGGATTAATAATCCAGAAATTATCTTTTTCTTCCAGCGTGATTTCTTCAATCCATTCAATAACATCTGAAATGTCCTGCGCCTGAGCAGTTATTGTGAACAACAAACACACAACCGTCACCGGAAAGACTTTCATGATAGTGAGATGGCTTTAGTTTTTGAGACAAAAAAGGGATCAGTATCTATTACATTAATGCATAGATACTGATCCCTGTAAACCTCACTGCTGCTCACATATATCCAGACAGCAAAGTCGCGTCTCGCATGGCATATCAAAACAGGTAGGCACTCTGTCCCGTGATCCTAACTGTTTTTCACAGACATACGGATCTCCTTTGGCCTCTTCTGGCTGATACACCCACGGCAGCAGGCTCAGACCTATCGCCACCACCAGAAACAACGTCGCCAGCCGATCCTTCCAGCGTCTCATCGCTCACCTCCTTGCGTTTGGTTTTTGAAAAAATACAGAAAGCTCTATTGTTCATCGCGAAAAGAGTCGGTCAACAGCAACCGCACCGATTCAACTCCCCGCACCGTGCGCAACACCGCCGGCCCCAGTTCCGCCACTACCCGTCCCTCCCAACGAACCAGCGCCCGCGGCAACAACGCCGACCCATAATGTTGCCCGTACCATCCCAGCGAATCCCACCACACCGCAAACGGAAAGCCCATCCCCGCCGCATAGCGCCACGCCTGCGCCCGGCTCCGGTCTTCCAGAATCCCCACCACCTGAAAGCCCAGCGCCTGCGCCCCCTCGACCCAGAACGCCGCTGTGCGCGCCACCGTCTGCCCACAGTCGTCCGGGCTGAAAAACAGCAGCACCTCGCCCCGAGCAACGGCCGTTGCGCTCGCGGCTTCCCGAGGCGACCACACGGGCACAAACGCCTCGGACGGGAAGGGCACCTGCGGCAGGCGTCGCTGCGTTTGCCAGCCGTAGAGGCCCCAGCTCAAGGCGACGAGCAACAGGCCCAGGCCGATTTTCCAGGCCGCCGACATGGCCGAAACGCTTCAAAGGGACCCGTACCTCGGCTTTGAGAAGCTGCTGTTAAGATACACACACACAATCTGTCAAGGGCCTCATGCCAGTGAAATTGTAACTTTTATCGCTTCTGCATGAAGTGCATGCCCGTTTTTCGCTCATCCAGGGCGGGAACGGTTTGGTTTTCGTAACGTTGGCGAGGGCAGACCGTGGGGGTGCTCTGTCCCGCTGCGGGACAGGGCTGAGAGCATACCCTTTGAACCTGATCCGGGTAATGCCGGCGCAGGGAAACGGTCACCGATTGCACATGCTGCCGTTGGTGCCTTTCTCTGCGTGCCCCCGGGTTTGGACTGTCGGTCAACCGTCACCAAAAACCCAGGGAGGGCACGATGATTCCCAGACCACCTGCTGCGATTCGGCGCGTGTACGTTTCGGGCAGCCGCTACCCCGAGGTGCGCGTTCCGTTCAAGGAAGTCCAGCTTTCGCCCACGCGGCTGCCGGATGGAAGCCTGGAGCCCAACGAGCCGGTTTTGCTCTACGACACGCGCGGGCCGTGGGGCGACCCCGACTTTCACGGCGACATCCGCCAGGGCCTGCCGCCCCTGCGACGGCCGTGGATCGAGGCCCGCGGCGACGTCGAAGAATACGATGGGCGCCCGGTGCAGCCCCTCGACGATGGGTACCGCAACGAAGCTGAACGCCAGCGGGCCGAACAACGCGGCAAGCTGCACCGCTGGCCTGGCCCGCGACGGCGGCCGCTGCGCGGCAAAAACGGCGCTGCCGTTACCCAGATGCACTATGCCCGCCAGGGCATCATCACGCCGGAGATGGAGTTCATTGCCATCCGCGAAAACCAGCGGCGCGAGCGACTCCTCGAACTCCAGAAAGAACTGGGCGACCGCTGGTCCCTCGCTTTTCAGCATCCGGGCCAGGGATGGGGGGCCCAGATTCCCCCTGTCATCACGCCCGAGTTTGTGCGCGACGAAGTAGCCCGCGGCCGCGCAATCATTCCCTGCAACGTCAACCACCCGGAGTGCGAGCCGATGATCATCGGCCGCAACTTCCTGGTCAAGATCAACGCCAACATCGGCACCTCAGCCGTCTCCAGTTCCATCGACGAAGAAGTCGAAAAACTGCTCTGGGCCATCTACTGGGGCGCCGATACGGTGATGGACCTCTCGACGGGCAAAAATATTCACGAGACCCGCGAGTGGATCCTGCGCAACAGTCCGGTGCCCATCGGGACGGTCCCGATCTACCAGGCCCTGGAAAAGGTGGGCGGCAAACCCGAAGAACTGACCTGGGAAATCTTTCGCGACACGCTCATCGAGCAGTGTGAGCAGGGAGTCGATTACATGACGATCCACGCGGGCGTCCGGCTTGCCTACATTCCGCTGACCGCCCACCGTCGCACGGGCATCGTCTCGCGGGGCGGCTCGATCATTGCCAAGTGGTGCCTGGCCCACCACAAAGAAAACTTCCTCTATACCCATTTTGAGGAAATCTGCGAAATTCTGCGTCAGTACGACGTGTCGATCAGCCTGGGCGACGGGCTGCGGCCCGGCTCGATCCAGGATGCCAACGACGAGGCCCAGTTTGCCGAGCTCAAGACGCTCGGGGAGCTGACGCAGATTGCCTGGAAGTACGACGTGCAGGTGATGATCGAGGGGCCCGGCCATATCCCCATGCATCTGATCAAGGAAAACGTGGACCGGGAGCTGGCCGACTGCTACGAAGCGCCGTTTTACACGCTCGGGCCGCTGGTCACCGACATTGCGCCGGCCTACGACCACATCACTTCGGCCATTGGCGCAGCCATGATCGGCTGGTTCGGCGCGGCCATGCTCTGCTACGTCACGCCCAAGGAACATCTGGGACTGCCCAACAAGAACGACGTGCGCGAAGGTGTGATTGCCTACAAGATTGCCGCGCATGCGGCTGATCTGGCCAAAGGACACCCCGGCGCGCAGTACTGGGACAACGCGCTCTCAAAGGCCCGCTTTGAATTCCGCTGGGAGGACCAGTTCAACCTGTCGCTCGACCCCGAGCGGGCCCGGGAATACCATGACGAGACGCTTCCGGCCGAAGGGGCCAAGCTGGCCCACTTCTGCTCGATGTGTGGGCCAAAGTTCTGCTCCATGAAGATCACGGAAGAGATTCGGGCCCTGGCCGAGCAGAAAGGCGTGGACGCCCAGCAGATCATCGAAGAAGGCCTGCAGGAAAAGGCCCGCGAGTTCGTGGAAAAAGGTGCGGAAATTTACACAGCGCCCTGAAGCGGAACCGTCACCTTCCCTTTTCCGTTGCAGGAAATTCCGGTTCAAAGAATGCCAAAACGCGGACGGAATTGCCATGAAAAAGGGGCTGCATCCGGAATATAACCTGATTACTGTGCGGCTGGCCGACGGCACCGAGTTTCAGATTCGCTCGACGATGAAGGGCCCGGTTTACGTGTCCGACGTGGACGCAACGAACCACCCCTTCTACACAGGGGTGCGGCAGTTTGTGGACCGAGCGGGCCGCGTCGAGAAGTTCATGCGGCGTTATGGCAAGGTGACCTCCCAGGGCCACCAGAAGCCCGAAGCCTCTGACGAAAAGGGCACGTAACGTCAGGATTCTGTCAGGAGAACAGGGCCCGTCTGTCGTTCACGGGCCCTGTTTCTATTTGTACAGGTGCATTTTCCTTCTGCAACCAATGCCGAATGTCGTTGAACTGATTATCACGAAACGTGACGGAGGTGCGCTCGCGCCGGACGAGCTACGCTGGCTCGTCGCAGCCTACACACGCGGCGAGGTGCCCGACTACCAGATGAGCGCCTTTCTGATGGCTGCCTTTCTGCGCGGCCTCAGTGAAGCTGAAATGGACGCGCTCACCGAGGCCATGCTGCATTCGGGGCGCGTGCTGGACCTCTCGGACGTGCCCGGACGCACGGTGGACAAACATTCCACCGGCGGGGTGGGCGACAAGGTCTCGCTGATCCTGGCCCCGCTGGTTGCCGCCTGCGGCGTGCCTGTGCCGATGATCTCCGGCCGTGGGCTGGGCCACACGGGCGGCACGCTCGATAAACTGGAAGCGATCCCGGGCCTGCGCACCGACCTTTCCGTGGCCGCGTTTCGCCGCCAGCTTCGGGAACTGGGCGTGGTGATGATCGGCCAGACCGACGAGATCGCACCGGCCGATCGCAAGCTCTACGCGCTGCGCGACGTGACCGGCACGATTGAGTCGATTCCGCTTATTGCCGCCTCCATCCTGAGTAAAAAGCTGGCCGAAGGCGCCGAGGCGCTTGTGTTCGACGTCAAATGTGGCCGGGGCGCCTTTATGCGTCGGGAGTCGGACGCCCGACGCCTGGCCGAAACGCTCGTGGGCATTGCCACGCGGGCCGGCCGTCCGGCCGTCGCCTGGCTGACCGATATGAACGTACCGCTGGGCCGCGCTGTGGGCAACTGGCCCGAGGTGGTCGAAAGCCTGCAAGCGCTTCGCGGAGACTTTACAGGTATTGAAGATCTGATCGAGGTTACACTGACCCTAGCCGGCGAGATGCTCTGGCTGGGCGGCGTCGCCCAGACGCCAGAGGATGGCCGCCGGCAGGCGCGCCAGGCACTGCAGAACGGCCAGGCCTTCACGCGTTTCTGCGCCATGGTGCAGGCGCAGGGAGGCGACGTCCGCGTGCTCGAACGCCCCGACACGCGTCCCGATACTGAACCGGCCGGCGAGGTACGTGCGCCGGCAGAAGCGCAGGGGTATGTGGCCGACCTGGACGCTCGGGCGGTGGGACGCCTGGCCGTCCAGCTTGGCGCAGGCCGCCGCGTCAAAGAAGATCCAGTGGACCCCACCGCCGGCCTGGTGCTCCACCGGAAACCCGGCGACCCGGTGGCGCCCGGGGACGTGCTCGCTACGCTTTACACCCGCCAGCGCGACCGCCTGGCGGATTTTCAACGGGCCCTGCTGGCCGCCTATCGCTTTGCGGAAACGCCCCCGCCTCCCCGCTCCCTGCTCCTGGCCCGCTACGCCGAAAATCAATGGACCGGCGTGCAGCCGTCCGCTCCGTCCTGAAGCCAATTCGCTCCCGGGCAGGCTATTCCGTTATCTGAGGGCACTACAGGCCGGCACGCTAACCGTCCAAGCAAAAATCTTCCAAAAATATAGCCGCTGAAAAGAAAAAACAGGATCGGCCAAAAGGCAGTTATGGCCCGGAACTACCACAACCTGCCGAGCCTGTCTTCCTCTACCAGGCATTTCAGCCGCTGCGGATGGAGTTGTCATGTTGTTGTAGCGTCTTGCAGCGTACGCAAAGAGGGCAGCCGACGACTTCGTTGCCGCGCAGACTGTAGCTTTCGTGGCACGTGACGGGTGTCAGACAGGCCCTCCTGCCTGCCGGAGCACCTGGCGTACCACGGCTGGATACTTGTGCGCCGTGGCGGTATTGAAGAGCACGACCGTTTCCTCCGCATGTACCCATCCGGCCTCCTGTAACTGGATCAGCGCGGCCAGCGTGGCGGCGCCTTCCGGGGCAGCCAGTAGCCCCTCGGTCTGCGCCCAGCGCCGCATGGCAGCCTGTATGTCCGCATCAGAGACCGCCACGGCCGTTCCCTGGCTCTCCCGAAGCACGCGTAATATCAGAAAGTCGCCCAGTGCTTTCGGCACGCGCAGCCCGGCGGCGATGGTCTGCGCATCTTCCCAGTACGCCGCCGTTTCCCGTCCTTCCTGAAAGGCTCGTACGATCGGCGCACAGCCGGCCGCCTGCACGGCCACCATTCGGGGCCGTTCCGGTCCGATCCAGCCCAGCGCCTCCATTTCCTCGAACGCCTTCCACATGCCGATCAGCCCAGTGCCGCCTCCGGTCGGGTAGAGGATCACATCCGGCAGCCGTCCTCCCAGTTGCTCGAACAGCTCATAACCCATGGTTTTCTTACCTTCCACCCGATACGGCTCCCGAAGCGTGGCCACACTGAAAATGTCCGGGTGCTCCTGGCGGTAGGCTTCAAAAGCCGCTCCGGCTTCGGCTATCGTACCGGGTACCCGATGCACCTCAGCGCCTGCTATCTGGCATTCCCACACGGCCGGCTCCGGCGTTTCCTCCGGCAGAAACAGGACAGCCCGCAGTCCCAGGCGGGCCGCATACAGCGCCAGCGCACCGGCCGCGTTTCCGGCCGAGGCCACTCCTACCTGCTGCACGCCCCGCGCGGCCGCCGCCGCTACCGCCACCGCCAGTCCACGTGCCTTGAAGCTACCGCCTGGATTCAGGCTTTCATCCTTGACATACAGCTTCGGCAACCCCAGCGCACGCCCCAGCCGAGGTTGCGGCAGAAGCGGCGTCCACCCCTCTCCCAGACTCCAACGCGGATCAGGCGGCACGGGCAATACTTCCGCGTAGCGCCAGAGACTGCGCGCCCGGCCCGGCAGCACTTCCGGCCGAAACCGGCCGCGAAGCGCTTCGATCCGATACCGCACCAGCAACGGTTTGCCACAGTGGGAACAGGTCGTGTGCCGTTGCGCAGGCGCAAACGCAGCCCCACACGCACTGCACACCAGCGAATCGACGTACTCGGCAACCGACTGCATCGTACTTCCGGGTTTTGCGACCGGCTGCAAAATACGGGGTTCTGTCTTCTTTTGGAGGATGTGCTTTATATTCAAGCTGTGAATATTCGGACCATGACATGATCGACTTTGTACTGCTGGGACTGCTGGCGCCGGGGCCTCGCCATGCCTACGCGCTCTATCAGGAACTGCGGCGGCCAGATGGCCTGTGGTTGGTCTGGCGGCTGAAGCTTCCCCGACTCTATGCCATACTGGACCGCCTGGAACGGGCCGGCCTGATCCGTTCGGAGCTCGTGGCCCAATCCCGCCGACCAACGCGTCGGGTCTTTCACCTGACCCCCGACGGCGCCGCCCGCTACCAGCAATGGCGCACCGAACCCGTCCGACACGGCCGGGACATCCGGCAGGTATTTCTGGCCAAGCTTTATCTGGCCCGCCGCGACGGTCTGGAAATCGCGCGCACCCTGCTGGAAAACCAGCAGACGCTGTGCCGGGAGTGGCTGGCGACGCTGCGTGCGGCTTCGCCACCGCCCCATAGTTTTGCCGATGCGGTGTGGCGGTACCGCGTAGGGTATGTAGAAGCGTTGCTGAACTGGCTGCAGGATGTCAAAGCATCCCTGGTTTAAGCTGCTGCTCGGATTATTGCTGGCCCTCGGCGGGTGCCGGCGCGCAGAGCACCCGGCCGACGTGCAGGTGGCCGTAGCTTCCGACCTCCGCTACGCCTTTGAGGCGCTGCGCGCGCGTTTTGAAGCCGTCTATCCGAACATTCGGCTGATACCCAGCTATGGGGCTTCGGGCCAGCTTTTTACGCAGTTGCAAAACGGCGCCCCCTTTGATCTCTACTTTTCGGCCGACGCCGACTACCCACGCCGCCTGATTGCCGAAGGCCTGGCCGTGGATTCGTCCTTCTTTCAGTACGCCCTGGGCCAGCTGGTCGTGTGGGTTCCCGAAGACTCGCCGCTGACGCTAGCCTCCTGGGAGGAGCTGGCTGGTCCGCAAGTACACCGCCTGGCCCTTGCCAATCCGCGGCATGCACCGTACGGGCGGGCCGCCGTTGCAGCCCTCAAGGCGCTGGGACTCTACGCGCGCGTGCGCGACCGGCTTGTGTTTGGCGAAAATGTCGCGCAGGCCGCCCAGTTTGTAGCCAGCGGAGCAGCCGATGCGGGCCTCATCGCCCTGTCGCTGGCACGGGCGCCCGAAATGCAGGAGCGCGGTCGCTATCGCCCCCTGCCGCCGGAGACGTACCCACCGATCGAGCAGGGCGCCGTCGTGCTGCAACGGGCTGCGCACCGCCCGGAAGTATGGACCTTCTGGCGCTTCGTGCAACGCCCGGAGGGACGCGCCGTGCTTCGCCAGTATGGTTTTGCCCTGCCCGACGCGACCGACCATCCCGAGTCGTAAGCCCCATGGACTGGACCGCTGCCTGGGTAACGCTGCGCCTGGCTCTGTGGACCACCGGCGTGCTTTTCGTGCTGGGCCTGCCACTGGCTTACTGGCTGGCCACTACCCGCTTTCCCGGACGCGGCCTGATTGAGGCGCTCATCACCCTGCCCCTGGTGCTTCCTCCCACGGTGGTCGGCTTTTACCTGCTGGTGGCCACGGCCCCCGACAGTCTGATCGGTCGGATGCTGGCGGCCGTCGGCATCGACCGGGTAGCCTTTACGTTTCCAGGCATTGTGCTGGGTTCGGTGCTGTTCAACCTGCCGTTCGCCGTCCGACCCTTCACGGCAGCCTTCCGAAGCGTTGAACGTCGGCTCGTGGAAGCGGCCTGGTGCCTGGGCGTCTCGCGTTGGCGGACGGTTACGGGCGTCGTGCTACCGCTGGCCTGGCCTGGCATCCTGACAGGTCTGGTGCTCACCTTTGCCCATAGCCTGGGCGAATTTGGCGTCGTGCTCATGGTGGGCGGCAACATTCCCGGCATCACGCGCACGCTTTCCATTGCCATTTACGACGAAGTGCAGGCGCTCAATTATGAGGCGGCCGACCGCATGGCCGGAATACTGGTGGGATTGGCGCTGGGCGTACTGACGCTGGTTTACTGGCTGGAACGCAAGGGGAAGAGACGATGAGCGTTGACCTGCTGGTGCAGATCCGCCGGCGCTACCGGAGCGGCTTTGAGGTTGCGGCCGCCTGGCGCCAGTCCGTTGATCCCCCCAGCATTACCGTCCTTTTTGGCCCTTCTGGAAGTGGCAAAACCACGCTGCTGCGCTGCCTGGCCGGACTGGAACGGCCCGACGCAGGCCGCATCCAACTGGGCGACGAGCTCTGGTTTGATGCCGCCTGCAACCGCCACATGCCGCCTCAGCGGCGTCGCATTGGCTTGCTCTTTCAGGATTATGCGCTGTTTCCCCACCGGACGGTTGCCGAAAATATCGCCTTCGGCCTGGCGCACCAGCCCCGCCAGGAGCAACGCCGTCGCGTAACGGAACTGTTGCAGCTATTCGAGCTGGAAGGATTGGCCCATCGCTATCCCCATGAGCTCTCAGGAGGACAGCAGCAGCGCGTGGCCTTAGCGCGGGCGCTGGCGCCTCGTCCGCGCCTGCTTCTGCTGGACGAACCACTGGCTGCCCTGGACGGTCCCACCCGAGAGCGACTGCGGCGTAAGCTACGACGCTGGCTACAGACCTGGGGCCTCCCGGCCGTCATCGTAACGCACGACTGGCTGGAAGCCAGCACGCTGGGCGAGCACGTGATTGTGCTGGACCAGGGACGCGTCTTGCAGCAGGGCCCCCTCAATGAAGTCTTCTCGCGCCCGGCCAGCACGCGCGTGGCCGGCATTGTGGGGGTCGAGACGGTGGTGCCGGGCGAGGTGCTCGCCGTGGAAGGCGGCCTGGCGCGCGTGGCGGTCGGCTCCGCTACCCTGACCGCGGTAGCCCCTGCGGAGCTGAACGGACGCGTGTTTGTCTGCATCCGGGCCGAAGAGGTTACGCTGTTGCCGGCTCCGCCCGAGGCAACCAGTGCCCGCAACCGGCTGCGGGCACGGGTCGTGCGCGTGGAACCCGAAGGCGCGCTCGTGCGCGTAGAGCTGGACGCCGGGTTTCCGCTCGTGGCCCTGGTTACCCGCCCCTCCCGTGAGGAACTTCAGCTTGAACCCGGTCGGTCCGTCTGGGCCCTGATCAAGGCCCCGGCCATTCATCTGGTGCCCCGGTAATGAGCCTCCGATGATTATTTTGCGGCCGAGTGCTTGACGTGTTCTTGTTTTAGTTGTTGTTGAGGAAAAAGCGAATGGAAGAAACGCCTCATCTGTTGAGGCCGACGAGGATCCGATCTGTTCCGGGCTGGCCGAAGCGCTGAATGGTCCGCCATGCGGTGGTCCCGAGTAATAGGGGTTGTCCTGATGGTTGGCGGCAGCGTGGTCGCACGCTGCCGCCAGGCTCAGCCGCACGTCCTGGTAGGAGAACGCCAGCGGTTGCAACTGGTCTCGCAGCCGCCTATTCCACTTACCGGCGTACTGGTCGGAGATCCTCATCAGGTAGTGGCCCACCCGACCCGCGCGTTGTTTCTGGTAAGCGACCGGCAACCTCCCGGGCTTTACCTCTTCTCGGCAGAGGGGCGCCTGGTGCGGCGTGTGGGTTTCCGCGGCGAGGGTCCCGGTGAATTCATGGCCCCACCCCAGATTGCGGTCTGGGGCGATACGTTGCTGCTGCGGGGCGGCATGCGCGGTCGGGTGGCAGCGTACCGGATCTCGGACGGCCGCCTCCTGCGCGATCCGTTTCTTCCAGTGCTCCCGGCTGCGCTGCAGCACTGGCTGCTCCATCGCCAGCATCTCATCCTCTACTGGGCTGGTCGACGCCGCCCGGTCCTGGTCGAAGTATTCGACCTGAAGGCCCGGCAATTCACGCATGCGCTGGACCGGCCGCTTCTGACACCGGCGCACGAGGCGTTGCTGAGATACTATGCCTCAGGTGGGCTCGCGCTGCTGGGCAATTCGATCGTGCTGGCCACACCGGCCGACGCCCCTCATATCTACTTTCTGGATTTACGCTCCGGTCGACAGGGATCCTGGCGCCGGCTGGAGGACCCCGACTTTCAGGTGCGCCCTCCTCCTGACCTGGAAGCCCTGTTGCAACAGGGCAAATGGAAAGCGTACCGGGAGCAATGGGTGGATTATCTGACGACAAACAGTCGCACGAGGGGGCTGTTTGTGCTTCAGGATCGCTATCTGGTTGTGCAACTGGAGCACGGACAGGGCCCGGAAAAACGCTGGCTCCGCCTCCTTGTGATCAACCCCGCCACGCGCCAGGAAATCGACCGCATCCCGTTTCCGCTGCGGCTGCGCGCGCAGTACTCGTTGCATTACAGTTCTTTTGCAACGGCCCGAGATTCGTGCCTCTACCTCAAACGCTACCTGGAAGGGCAGGACCGCTGGGCGCTCTGGCCCTGGTGCCTGGAACCTGTCCCTTCCGACCGCTCCCCCTGACCCCCCTCCCAGAAACCCGGGTGCCTCCCCAGCGGCCCCTCCGGATGGATGCTTTGCCCCCTGGCGCCTTGAAGCCCTTCCTGAGGGAACGCTTCGTCCCACGCGCCCAGAAGCCATCCAATACGGCCCCGGCCTCCCTGCCTCCCCTCAACCTCGTGGTCCAATCCTTCCATCTCATCCGCCCACCCCGACCGAAGCCGGATCGTCGCTGCACGGGAAAGCGCTCCGTTCCACAAAGCAACCGATCACCATAATTTATTTTTCAAAACTGTTGCATAAATAGAAGCAATTTCACTCAGGCTAAACGCTTACCAATCAAAGGAAAACCGGCTATCATTCATGGAATCATAATACATGATCACTTGCTCTGTTAAAAAAATACCGTAGCGGTTTTGTGGCACATTTCCCACACCAAACCGGTCTATGTCCTGAAAGGGATGGCTCGTTTTGGATCCGGACGCCCTGTCGTTGCGATCGGGCTTTTCACGCTGCTGGTGGGCCTATCGGGGTGCGAGGGCTGGACACCAACGCCGAACTAGGAGGCGGTGCTGGATCCTTCGCGTTTTCGCCGAGCGCTGGTCGAAGAGCAGGAACGCCTGGCGCGTTTCGTGGTGCGCTATGTGCGGCGCCAGGAAGCGTTTCGGGCGGGCAAGCGGCTGGATCGTCAGGAAGTGGGTCGGTTGCTGGAGGAGGCGCTGGCAGCTTATGAGCGGACGCATGGGGTGACGGGTGTGCTGACGGGGTATCGTCGGGCGCAGTTGGTGTTGGGGGAGGCTCGCTCGGGGGATCGTCTGACGGCCTGGTGGGACAGTCTGGGGTTGGATGCGGAGCAGCAGGTGTGGATGGGGCGGTTGTGGGAGGTGTTTCGGACGTCGCACACGGTGGCGGAGTTGGACGCGCGGCTGGGTCGGTATGAGGCGGCGGTGGTGGCGGCGTTGGGGGCGGAGCGTTCGGGGGTGTTGTATAGTGTTGCGGTGTTGGTGTTTGGTCGGGAGGCGTGGGTGGAGGCGTTCTGGTCGGTGGTGGGGGATGGGAGTAGCTGGTGGCGCCGAGCTTTTAGTAAAAATTTTCCAATTAGCTACATCGCCAAGTGCGGGAGTAATGTGTGCGCTTGGAGGCGTAATTGTTGGATTATTCGCAGGAGCTGACTATTTAACCGCAGCTTATGATGAGTATTATCAAGACTTTTCTCAGTGGTGCAGACAAAACTATACAGATTGCAAGCGAAATGAGCATTACCTAAAAGCTTGTGGAGAAATTATAAAACCACAATAGCAAATCATCATGATCTTTCTGAGAACAATAAAAAATAAATATTTGATAACCTCTTTTTTTGTTGTATTCCTAATAATGGCTTTAACAAGCTTCTTTTTCAAGCTGTTTGAGCACAATTTTAACTTAGAAGAGATTAATATAGGAAGTATACTTTTTCAATCTACAGTATTTTCTGCAAAATTACTGATTTTTATCCTCGGATTTTTCGTTTTAGTGATCGGCAGCTTAAAATCGAGAGAATCAATTTACATATCAACGCTGTATTTATGGATAATTTCAGGATTTGCTCTGTTCGTCAGAGGTGAGAGTTTTATGAACAATCCTGTTTCATGGATTGCATTTTTGTTATGGCTTCCTTTTGTATTTGCAATATTGCTGCTATCAAAGAAATATATTAAGATAAAGGTAGATAAATAGAGACCATGGTATTGTCTTAGTCTGGCATATCACGGCCTCTTTCAGCAATACAAAAATTCTGTCGCCTTCCCGGTATGGCGTAGGCCAAGTGAAGTGCCAATTCGAAGTCCTCGCCTTTCCATAATTCCATTCCATGTCCAGAGTAAAGCATCCCCCAAGCATGACAAAAATCGGTGAGAGGGAGTCTGCCCACCAAAAACTCCTATACCTTCAACGTGCGGATTCTGGCGGGCCTGCCGGCATGGTAGACGCTGGCAAGCAGCGGGAACTGCGAAGCGAGGCCGCAGGGAGCAATAGCGCTACGCTTCCCGAGAAAAACGCCTGACGTGGGGACGTCCTCTCAGACCGAGCAAAATCAATTTTCATTGCAGATCGATCCGTCCATACGATGCGAACCGATGCAGGTGCAGCTTCTGGTCTTTCCACGGGGGAATCCCTGAAATTGTCCTGTTTCAGCTCGGCCTTCCCACCTTGAGGACGAGCGGACACATGCTGGCCTGACCACAGACGCGGGCGTTGGCTTCCAGGCGACGCACCCTGCGGCGCAGGGCACTCTGAACCCCTACAGACACTGCTTTTTCCGACACCAGAACGCATTTCTGAGTTGAAAAAATGATAAAGTTTCGAAGGAAAATTTGCAAGAAAGCGTTTACATCATTATAAATGTCTCTACACACTAAATCTTCATTGTTCATCCTAAAAAATGGAGAAAGCGATTACATATTTCCAGGTAAAACCAGGCCTTCGCTTCCCCATGTATCGGTACCTGTTTTTCCTGTTGCTGGCGGGCCTGGCGCTTCGGGCGCAGGCGCAGCACGACGTCATGATGCAGGCTTTCTACTGGGACGTGCCGGTCGATACCGCGGCCAAAAACGGCTTCTGGTGGGACACGCTGGCGGCCAAGGCGCCAGAACTGGCTGCCGCGGGCATCACGGCCATCTGGGTGCCTCCGCCCTCCAAGGGCAACTTCGGCATCTACGACATGGGCTATGGCATCTACGACCACTTCGATCTGGGCAACTACAACCAGAAAGGCACGGTCGAGACCCGCTTTGGCAGTCGGGATGAGCTGCTGAACATGGTTCAGACCATGCATGCCTACGGCATCGAAGTGTATGCCGACATCGTTCTGAACCACATCTTCGGTGGCCCCGACAACCTGGAGCCCAACCCGGCCGTCAAGCAGTATGTGTTTGATGAAGCCATTCGTGACCCGGACGGCGACGGCATCTACGACCAGTTCAGTCCCTATCCGACCAACGAGATCATCTGGCGCATCCCGAATGCCGAGCCCGGCGACTACTACATCAAAATCAAAGGCTACTGGCTCCCCTGCAGCGACCCGAAAGGCGAGCGCGGCTACGACCTCTATATCAACTGGGACGGCTCTCCCGACCAACCGAACACGCCCGGCAACGCCAACTGGGAGTATGAGCCCAATGATGGGAATGGCCAGTACAACGTGTTTCCCGGCTCCGGCCAGCACGTCTGGGGCCACATCGATCCGTGTGGCGACATCGACGAGTACAAGATTACCCTGACCACCTCTCATACCATTGAAATTCGTCTGGAGGCGCGGCGCGAAGTGTATAACCCCTTCGATTTTGTCCCCACCGACCAGCGACGGGGGTACTATCCGTTCGAGATCTGGCACAACGGGCAAAACCTGGCGCCCACTGCCCTGCAGGCCTGGACCTACACGGGCATCACCTATGTGACCCACACCGGTCCCGGCGAGGCCAACTGGAGCTGGAATTATAGTCACTTTCATCCCGTAGACGACCGGGACTACCTGGGATGGCCCGGTACCGACGAGGTCATTCCCAACACCAAATTCTTTGGGAACGACCTGAACACCTTCGACCCGGTCGTGCAGGACCGGCTGATCACCTGGGGCCAGTGGCTCACCAATACGGTCGGGTTCGACGGCTATCGCCTGGACTTTGTGCGTGGCTACCAGCCCGAATTCGCAGCCGCCTGGATCAACAGCATGCCCAAACGCAGCGATGGCAGCCAGCGCTTTGTGGTGGCCGAATACTGGGGCGGAAAGGCCGCGATCAAAAGCTGGGTGACGACGGTCGAAAGCCTGGGGGCCGACGCCGACGCCTTCGACTTTCCCCTGAAGTCTACGCTGACGGACATGGCCAACTGGAACGGGGCCGACTGGGACATGAGCTGGCTGAACCACGCAGGTCTGGTGCGCGACAACGGAGGCAACAACCTGTCGGGCATCCAGGTGGTCACCTTCGTCGAAAATCACGACACCGGCAAAGAAAGCGACAAGTGGCTCTGGCGCGACTGGGACATGGCCTATGCCTACATTCTCTTTGCCGAAGGGCGCCCCACCATTTTCTATCCGCACTTCTACAGCATCCAGCAACACGACCACCGAGACCCCAGCATTACGGTGCAGGCGCCGGCCTCGCTGCGCCAGGACCTGATCCGGCTGATCAACCTGCGCCGCAATTACCTGGGCGGTACCATGGTCGTGCTCAGCGAGGTAGGGAACCCCTGGCCGAGCACTGATGTGGCCGATGTGTTCGTGGCCCGCCGGGGCGGCAACGGCACCCGTTCAGGAGCCATTCTGGTGCTGAACGATCATGAGACGGATACCAAAGGCCTCTGGGTGGACAGCGCCCCCAACGGCTGGCCCAGCTGGGCGGGCAAAGACCTGATCAATCCGGCCACCGGAGAAACCACCCATATCTACAACGATGGCCGCGTGTATGTCTGGGCGCCGCCGCGCGGCTACGCCATCTGGGTCCTGGCAGAAGAATATGACCCTGCCCTGTTTGCTTCTGCTACCGCGAACCCGTCCGAATTGAATACTGCCCTGCATATAAAGGAGCAGCCACCCAGATTTGACTGGCAAGGACCTGCCCCCAACCCGTTCTTCGGCCAGACCCACTTCGAGCTGACGCTACCCGAAGAAGCACAGGTGCAGATGACCGTGTACGACCTGCTGGGACGGGAAGTCCGACAGCTCGTGCACAGGACGCTTGCCGCCGGCCATCATCAGATTGCATGGAATGCGTCCGGACTGGCAGGCGGCACCTATCTGGTGCGGCTGGACGTCCAAACCGCCGATGGCCGACGCTATGTGCGGCATCGCATCGTCACCCTGCAACGATAGAATAAGAGCGCGGCAGCTACCAGTCGGGGCATCACCAGCGGACGGTTTCCTCTTTCCCACCCAGGTGCCCTGATAGGCCCCGTCGGCCTTTAGAGCCGACGGGGTTTTCTGTTGACGAATCGTTTCCTTCGCCCCGGACGTTACAGCCATAGTCCTCCCGATGTCTCTCATGGCCCGAACAGCGGCTTTTGATCGGCATGCTCGCCGTTACGATGCCTGGTTTGCCCGGCATCCGGCGGCCTATGCCTCGGAGCTGGCGGCCGTTCGGGCGCTGTGGCCGCCGGTACGCGAAGCGCTGGAGGTGGGGGTAGGAACCGGACGGTTTGCCGAACCACTCGGAATCCGCTACGGGCTGGACCCCTCGCCTGCGATGCGCGCCCTTGCCCGGCGGCGGGGCATTCAGGTGATCGAAGGCGTGGCCGAGGCTTTGCCCTTTCCAGACCGGCGCTTTGAGGCCGTGCTGATGGTCACGACGCTGTGCTTCGTGGACGATCCGTCCCGGGCACTTCGGGAAGCGTACCGGGTCCTTCAACCCGGAGGCTTTCTGGTGATTGGCTTCATCGACCGGGAAAGTCCGCTGGGCCAACGCTATCTGGAACGCCAACATGCCAGCCCTTTCTATCAGGCAGCCCGGTTTTATTCGGCTGGCGAAGTAGCGAAGCTTATGAAAGCGGCCGGGTTTGCGCACCTGATCTGGCGGCAGACCCTTTTTTCCGATCCCGAGACGCTGCATCGTCCAGATCCTGTGCAGCCAGGCTATGGAAGTGGCGGTTTTGTGGTGGTGCGTGGCCAGCGCCCTTTGGATCCCGAAGTGCTGCAGGGCGTTAGTTTGGACGCTTCACCGGAGGGGTGGCAGAGTGGTTGAATGCACCGGTCTTGAAAACCGGCGTGCCCTTACGGGCACCGTGGGTTCGAATCCCACCCCCTCCGCACCAGCTTTGCAAGCTCATCCGGACTGCTTTCCGGATGAGCTTTTTTGTTTTACGAACTGCCGGCCATCCAATCGCACAGGGTTTGCAGGACGTGGCTCGTCGCGGGCGCGCGTGGCCGGTCGTCTCCAAAAGCCATGCGTCCGGCCTCGCAAAGTGCGAGGCCAGCGAATGCCCCCGGTTTTATGCGCTGTCAGGCAAGAAGGGCGGGGGCAGGCAGCGTCTGCGGACGCGTAGCTGTCCGGCGAGGATAAAAAAAGCTCCGACGCGCTCGCCGGAGCTTCAGGCGCATCAGGCTGCACCACAGGGATCAGGTAGTCTGCATCTGTTGCGCTTGCAGGTAAGCCTCCCAGTCTTTCAGGAAGCGCTCCAGCCCCACGTCCGTCAGCGGATGCTTGAGCAGTTGCATCATGACGTTGAAGGGCATGGTCGCCACATCGGCCCCCATAAGCGCTGCCTGCAACACGTGCATCGGATGGCGCAGCGAAGCAGCCAGCACCTGCGTCTTAAAGCCATAGTTTCGGTAAATCCGCACCACCTGCTCGATCACGCGCAGGCCGTCGGAAGATACATCATCAAGCCGACCAGCAAACGGACTGATATACGTGGCGCCCGCTTTGGCGGCCACCAGCGCCTGCGTGGGGGAGAAGCACAGCGTACAGTTCGTGCGGATCCCTTCAGCCGAAAGCGTCTTGATGGCCCGGATTCCTTCTGCAATCAGCGGGATTTTTACGACCACCCGCTCGTGAATGCGTGCCAGCGCCCGCGCCTCCTGCAGCATGCCTTCATAGTCGGTGGCCGTTACTTCAGCCGATACGTCACCTTCGACCAGTTCGCAGATCTGATAGATATGTTCGTGAAAGTCGCGCGCGCCTGCTTTCCGAATAAGCGTCGGGTTAGTGGTGACGCCATCAAGGATGCCCAGGCTTGCCGCTTCGCGAATTTCTCCAAGGTCGGCCGTATCCAGAAAGAATTTCATGACCGCTGCCGTGGTTTGAGTCTACACTTTCTGGGCGTACGCTTTCCGTGCCTCAAAGCTCCATCTGCATCAGGACGTCTGCTCCAGCAGAGCGCGCACTTCGCCGGCCACTCGTTCGGGCGTAAAGCCAAATTTTTCAAACAGAACGGTCCCGGGTGCCGAAGCCCCGAAGTGTTCGAGGCTGACGATTCGGCCCTGGCATCCCACCCATTGTTCCCATCCCTGTTCAACCCCGGCCTCGACAGCGACCCGCACCGTTACGTCTGGAGGCAGCACCGAAGTCTGGTACGCTGGTTCCTGCTGCTTGAAGAGCTCCCAGGAAGGGACGCTGACCACGCGCGTTCCGATCCCCTCCGCTTCGAGCTGTTCAGCGGCTGCCAGGGCTACATGCACTTCGCTGCCGGAAGCCAGCAGGATCGCCTGCAACGTGCCCTGGGCTTCTTTCAGCACGTAAGCGCCCCGACGAACCCCTTCAGCCGGTGCCAGCCGCTGCCGATCCAGTACGGGCACACTCTGCCGCGTCAGCACCAGGAGAGTAGGGCCTTCTTCGCGTTCCAGCGCCACCTTCCAGGCTTCTACCGTTTCGGTGGCATCGGCCGGTCGCAGCACGACCACATTGGGAATAGCGCGCAGGCTGGCCAGGTGCTCAACTGGCTGATGGGTAGGGCCATCTTCTCCCAGTCCGATGGAATCGTGCGTAAACACATAGATAACCGGCTGTTCCATGAGCGCACTCAGCCGCAGCGACGGCCGCAGGTAGTCGCTGAACACCAGAAACGTGCTGGCATAGGCTCGCAGTCCGTGCAGCGAAAGTCCGTTACAGATAGCCGCCATGGCATGTTCGCGCACGCCAAAGTGGAGATAGCCCCCTTTTCGATTGGTGCGGCTGAAAGCTGCGCGCCCTTTCGGGTGCGTTTTATTCGACTCGGCCAGATCGGCCGATCCACCGATGAGCTCGGGCAGACGCGTTGCCAGCACGTCAAGCACGGCGCCACTGGCCCGACGGGTTGCCACTGCTTTACCCGCCTCAAAGACCGGAAGTGCTTCATCCCATCCCTGAGGCAATTGTCGATGCAGCCACCGGGTTAGCTCGGCGGCTTCGGCCGGATACACTTCCTGGTAGCGCGTCCACAATGCTTCCCACGCAGCTTGCAACCGCTGTCCCTGAGCTACCGCCTGCCGCATATGACGATACACGGTTTCTGGCACGTAAAACGTCCGATCTTCCGGCCAGCCCAGGTTACGTTTGGTCAGGCGTACTTCCTCGGGGCCAAGCGGTGCGCCATGTGCTGCGGGCGAGTCCTGCTTGTTCGGGCTCCCGTAGCCGATATGCGTGCGCACAATGATCAGCGAGGGACGCGCTTCTTCCGCCCGAGCCTGCCAGAGCGCCGCGTCAAGCGCCGCGAGATCGTTGCCATCGTCCACGTGCTGCACGTGCCATCCATACGCCGCAAAGCGCGCCCCCACGTCTTCCGTGAAGGTGAGGTCGGTTGAGCCATCAATGGAGATGTCGTTATCATCATAGAGCACGATCAGCTTCCCCAGCCCCAGATGCCCGGCCAGAGAAGCCGCCTCGTGCGAGATCCCTTCCATCAGATCGCCGTCGGAGGCAATCACATACGTAAAGTGATCAAAAAGCGGGAAACCCTCGCGGTTGAAGTGCGCCGCCAGGTACTGCTCCGCAATAGCCATCCCAACAGCATTTGCGAAGCCCTGTCCCAGGGGTCCCGTCGTTGTTTCCACACCGGGCGTCAGCCCATACTCCGGATGGCCCGGCGTGCGTGATCCCCATTGTCGAAAGCGTTGCAATTCCTCAAGCGGCAGGTCGTAGCCGGTCAGGTGCAGCAGCGCGTAGAGTAGCATGGAGCCATGCCCGGCCGAAAGCACGAACCGATCCCGATTGGGCCATCTGGGATCACGCGGATTGTGCCGCAGATGCCGGGTCCAGAGCACGTAAGCCATCGGGGCAGCCCCCATAGGCATCCCCGGGTGGCCCGATTTTGCCTGTTCCACCGCATCAATCGCCAGAAACCGAATCGCGTTCACGCACAGCTCGTCCACTTCACCTGGCACAAACTGCGTCTCCGTAGGGATCTCCGTTGCCTTTTGCTCACACATGTGCATTGCTTCTTTTCACACCCAGAAGGAGAAATACAGATAGATGGTCAGCACCAGTCCCAGTACTACCAGCGTCAACGCCACATCCCGCCAGTCCCACGTTTTGCGGCTGTCTGCTCGGTCTTCGGCCGACACGGTCCGGAAGGTCAATCCCCGGACCTTCTCCTCAGGCGGCGCCTC
This sequence comes from Rhodothermus profundi, assembly GCF_900142415.1. Taxonomy (NCBI): domain Bacteria; kingdom Pseudomonadati; phylum Rhodothermota; class Rhodothermia; order Rhodothermales; family Rhodothermaceae; genus Rhodothermus; species Rhodothermus profundi. The sequence continues at coordinate 14,423 of NZ_FRAU01000012.1, read as the reverse complement.
GGTCAACAGCGACACCCCCACAATAATCAACACACTGATCAGGAAGAGGATACCGGCAAAATAGTATCCGTTAAAATCCCCTATCGCCCCTAGCCACGTCGAACGGTCCAGCACGCCGTTTTGCACCATCGACTGCAACGTTAGCTTCACCATCCCCAGCACAAAGCCAACTCCCAATCCCCAGACTGCGCCGCGGGCATTAATTCGGCGGCTCATGATGCCCAGCAGAAAGACAGCCGTGATGGGCGGCGCCAGGAATCCCTGCACGTTCTGGAGATAGTCGTAGAGCCCCGCCTTCGACTCGGCCATCACCTTCATAATCGGAATCCATAGGAGCCCCAGGCCTACTACTACGGCCGTCGCAATGCGTCCCACGCGCACCAGTTCCGCCTCCGGCCGCCCGGGACGCAGCTTTTCATAAATATCCACGGTAAACAGCGTCGCACACGAATTAAACAGCGACGATAGCGACGACATCAGCGCCGAAAGCAGACCGCCCACCACCAGCCCGCGCAATCCCAGTGGCAGCAACTCGGCCACCAGCGTCGGGAAAACCATATCTCCCTGCACGCGCCCTGCAGCGTCGGTTGGAATCTGAATGATGCCCTTTAGATGCAGCGCGTAGCCGATCATGCCCGGCACCAGGAAGATAAAGACGGGCCAGACTTTTAAGAATCCCCCCCAGAGTGCCCCTCGGCGCGCGTCCTGCAGCGAGCGAGCTGCCAGCGTTCGTTGCACAATGTACTGGTCGGTGCACCAGTACCAGATGCCCGTGATAGCCGACGCAATCATCACCCCCAGCCAGGGAAAGTTCGGATCCTCGTTCGAGCGCCACAGGGCCCACTGCTCGCCCTGCAGGCGGGCCACCTCGCGCAGCTCACTCCATCCGCCCAGCGCTGACAATCCAAACACCGTGATAAACGCACTGCCCAGAATCAGCAGAGCCGTTTGCAACACTTCCGTGTAGACCACTGCCCGAAGCCCTCCGAGAATCGTATAGATGCCAGTTGCTAACACTGTTGCGATCGCACCCACCCAGAAGGCCTGATCCGGGGAGCCGAATACGTCGGCCAGCAGCGTCCGAAACACCAGGGCTCCCGCATAAACCGTTACCGACACCTTTGTAAAGACATAGGCCACCAGCGACACCACCGAAAGGATCCACCGTGCCCGGCTGCTAAAGCGCCGCTCTAGAAACTCGGGCATTGTGAAAACCCCCGATCGGTAATAGAACGGCACGAATACCCAGGCCAACAGCACCAGAATCCAGGCGTGCAACTCCCAGTGAGCCTGCGCTAATCCGTTGGCGGCTCCACTGCCCGCCAGCCCGACAATGTGCTCAGAACCGATGTTTGACGCAAAAACCGAAGCGCCGACCACAAACCAGCCCACATCACGGCCCGCTAAGAAATAGTCTGTCGAAGTTTTGACGCGGCGCGAGGACCACCAGACAATGGCTGCCAGAATCCCGAAATAGGCCGCAACGATGAACCAGTCGAGTACCGTCATACGTCCAGCAGGTTAAGCTGTTAACGAATCAACCCCTTGCTATGCGCTCAAAACTCGGCCTGGAGGCCGATAAAGATCTATACCGCAAACCCAATCGGCTCACTTTTGCCCGGTCGGCCAGGAAAAACAGCTCCTCAATCAATGCAGCAGCTATCCTGCTTGAAGTCCCCCTGATGGCGTGCAATCCTCCCAGTTTTTCGAACAATCACCGGCTGGCTTCGGCATATTGGCACCACAACCGCCTGACAGTTTTATGGTAGCAAAGCTCGTCGTTGAAGACTAAATATCTATTTGATTGCGCAATACTCCAAAGGCATCACGCAAATTCTTATAAAGTATAAAAAATCCTGCTGCATAAGGCCGCCACAAAAGGCTTTAATGCACTCCCTGCCGATTTTGAACGCCTCACACCTCATCGGTAACGAACACTAATAAAGACATCTCCACCATTAGTACTTCGCATCTCCAGTCAACAGTCTGCAAGCCGCAGGATTTGCAAGATATCGGCCTGATGGATCGAAGTTCATAGAACTGCTGAACTCGGCGTTTGTCACTCATTGAAATTAGCAAACGCGCGCTATTATATTTTAGTAGAATTTAAACCGATTTAGTGACACAGTTTATTGGGCAGGAACCGCAATCCTCCTATGCAACCCCACCGTAACCCGACGATTTCAGACGTAGCTCGCCTTGCCGGCGTCTCCAAAGCTACGGTATCAGCCGTTCTAAACAACCGGGATACGGTTAGCGCAGCCACCCGGGCCAAAGTATTGGCCGTAATCCGTGAACTGAACTATCGTCCCCGCGAGTTCGCTCGGCATCGATTCCGCTCCGATAGCGAACGCAGCATAGGCTTCATTATTAAAGAAGGCGATAATCCATACTATGCGGAATTAATCGCCGGAGCACGGCAGGTAGCCGAAGCCCAGGGATATACCATTCTCGTTGCCAGCTCTGAGGGATCGCTTCAGGCAGAGCAGCAGATTATCCAGCTTATGATCGCCCAGGATGTCAATGGTTTTATTATCACGCCGGTTTTCAGTGACGAAGCAGATCTATCCCACCTCTTTGAACTCAAGCGCCGCAACATCCCGTTCGTGCTGCTGGAGCGCATTCCTGGACTGCAGGCTAACCTCGTAGACATTGATAACACATACGCCGCTCAGGCAGCGATTCAATACCTCATTGAGCAAGGACATGCGCATATTGTTTACTTTGCCGGACCGCAATACTCGCCGCATGCAAAAGAGCGGCTCGAAGGCGTTCGCCGCGCCTTCAGCGCTTTCAACCGATCCCTGTCGGATGATCAGGTTATCTATGCAGGTGCCCGCGCTCGGGATGGATACGAAGCGGCTCAGGCCTACTTTGCGCGGCGACCTTCTCCCAGGCCGACGGCTATCGCCTGTTATAACGACCTTGTAGCCCTTGGGGTACTTCGGGCGCTGCAAGAACGGGGCATTCGAGTTCCCGACGACGTATCAGTGATGGGGTTTGACGACCTGGAATTCCTCCGCTATACCCCGTGGTTGCTTTCAACGGTGCACGTCCCTAAAAAAACCATGGGAGAGAAAGCAACGGAAATGCTGATCCGTCATATTGAAGCGGACCGGCCCGTTTCTATTGAAAAAATCCATCTGCATTCTGAGCTAGTCCTCCGCGCCACCACCCGTCCGCTACACCTGCCCGCTTAGAGTCCTGAGGCGATCAGCAGCTCAATGTCCCGGTAGGGCAGCCCAAACATAGTAGCCAGACTTTTTTTGGTCAGATGGCGGCGGTAAACGTACGTGCCATTCCGCAACCCTACATTGCGCCAGAGGGCCTCATGGATGGAGCCACTCTCGCCAATTTCAATCAAATAGGGGACCAGCACGTTATTTAGCGCATAGGTAGCAGTTCGCGCTGCGTTGGAGGGCATGTTTGGCACGCAGTAGTGGATCACCTCGTACTTTCGGAACACAGGATTGGAGTGCGTGGTGGGGCGACTGGTCTCAATACACCCGCCCTGGTCGATCATGGTGTCCACAATGACCGAACCGGGCTGCATTTCGGCGACCATGTCTTCGGTTACCAGAATAGGCGCGCGCTGTCCTTCGCCCATCTTGGCCCCAATGACCACATCAGCCGACCGCAACGCCTTGCGAATATATTCAACCGAGGCCATCGCGGTGGTTACCCGTCGATCCAAGAAATGCTCAATGGCCCGCAACGCCCCCAGGTCGGTATCCAGCACTACAACATGCGCCCCAAAGCCCAGCGCCGTGCGGGCAGCCCACTCTCCAACAACTCCGGCCCCGATAATCACCACCGTAGCAGGCGGCACGCCTGAAATACCTCCCAGCATAACACCCTTGCCCCCTTCGTTGCTCTCCAGATAGCGCGCCGCAATCTGGACCGCCATGGAGCCCATGATCTCATGCATCATGCGCACAATGGGCAGCGTGCCGTCTGAATCGCGAATGAATTCAAATCCGATCCCAGTAATGCCCAGTTCCATAAGCCGCCGGAAGAAGTCCGGCGTGGCCGACCCCAGATGCAGCGCCGAGATGAGCACCTGGTTTTCCTGCAAGAGCTTGAGTTCTTCTTCGGTCGGCCGTCCTACTTTGACAATGAGCTCACACTGACTGTAGAGATCCTCTGGTGTCGCCACGATCTGGGCCCCGGCTTCCATGTATTCAGTATCGGGAAAGTTTGCCAGCACGCCGGCTCCTTGCTCCACGTAGACTTCGTGCCCGTTGGCAATCAGCGTCGCCACACCGCTGGGCGCCAGGGCCACCCGCCGCTCTTCATTTGCCACCTCTCGGGGCACTCCAATGCGCAGTGAGCGGTGCTGCTCACGTAACCGCAGCGGTTTTTCCATCGGCAGGAGGGCCTGGCCGATGGTCATCCCTTGAAGGGCAGGAATCTCCATAGGAGACGCTTAATCTATGACTACAGTTTTTTAAATATACGATGAGCACCCTTACAGATAGAAGCGTAAGCCTGTTATAGGTTGCTTGAAAATTCTATCCTTTGAAGAGGATCGCCCCGAATCTTTACCATTGCCTGCAACGTCCCAGCCACTCATAGAGCAGCACTGTGGCCGCCATAGCAACGTTCAGCGATTCGGTAGCTCGTCGGCGTACCGTTCCCGGTACCATGACCCGTTCCGCCAGTTGCTTTTGCACGGCTGGGCGCAGCCCATGCGCTTCGTTGCCCAATACCAGCACGGCAGGAGAACGGGGCTGCCATCGAGGAGCCGGAATGCCTTCCAGATCGGCCCCGTAGCAACTGAAGCCCTTACGCTGGAGGTGCCTGAGTAATGCCGCCAGGTCGCCTGCTCGCACCAGCGTCAGATCCCAGTGGCTTCCCATGGCGGCCCGTACTACCTTGGGATTGTACAGATCTACCGTTCCGGCACCTGCCACTACTGCTTCTACCCCGAACCAGGCCGCCGAGCGCAGGATAGTCCCGGCATTTCCGGGATCCTGCAATCCATCAAGCGCCAGAATGCAACGACAGCGCATCAGGTGCTCCGGGGCCTCCCACCGCAGCCGCGCCACCGCCAGCACCCCCTGACTGGTTTCTACGTCCGACAGACGTGCCATCACCGGCTCCGACACAACGGCAACCGGCACCGAAACCCGCGCCACCAGCTTTCGCACCTCAGGACGGCGGCGCGCTTCCTCGGTCACTAAAACTTCCACCAGAGGAGCCTGACTCTCCAGAGCGGCTTCCAGCAGCCGAACCCCTTCGACCAGATATTGCCCCAGCGCTTCCCGGTATTTACGCTGATGCAACCGAGCCAGCTCTTTCAGGCGACGCCGCGTCAGCATGAAGCGAGTTTCAGCTTACTGAAAGTTTTTACAGAACGCCCCTGGCTGACTTTGGCTTCGGGATTTCAGATCTTTGAGCGTAAAAGCACAGGGTTGCATGCGACGCCTTTTGCTTCTGCTTAGCCTGTTCTTCTGGAGCAGCCGCACGCCGGCCGCAGCCCAACCTACTAATCTGGAACGCTTTCAGGAGCTGGCGCGCACCTGTCTGGCGTTGCCCGATACGCTACAGGCGTTTCGCCTGGAGGCGCCCGATACCCTCCCCTACCTGCGCGTTCATCTTGAAGCCCACTGGCTACAGGAGCAGCGGCAGGTGTACTTCGGCGATACCCTGCGTCTTCCTACGCTACGTTACCGGATCGAAGCCGCTCGTGTCGCGTATGCCCGCCTCGATGCGCAGCATCTACAGCGAACCGTGACGCTGGCCCTGCGCTATGAATTGCTAAGTCCGGATGGGCGCCTGCTGGACGTGTGGTCGTGCCAGCCGGTAGCCGTAGATACTGTTGCGCAGCGGCTACTTCCTCATCTGGAACACCCGGCCTTCCCGGAGACCCAGGCGCCTCTGCCTCCCGAGCGTCCGGGTCTCCTGGAGCGCTACGTGCTTCCTGCAGTCGCACTGGTAGCCACTACCCTGAGCATTTACTTGCTGTTCACCTTGCGAAGTCGCTCCGGTGATGCGCCTCGTCCATAAAGGGCTGGTTCTCCTGATAGGGTTAACAGCCTGTGCTAACCCGGTTCCGCCTTCTGGCGGTCCTCCGGACCGTACGCCGCCAGCGCTGGTGGAAAGCACCCCTCCTCCCAATGCGACCAACGTGCAGGATCCACGGATCCGGCTGGTTTTTTCAGAGGGAATCGATCCGGCTTCCGTAGCCCGTGCGCTGTCGATCACTCCAGCGCCAGAACGTCCGCCCAAGGTGCGCGTTCGGGGCCGAACCGTTACCTTTTCGCTGCCCACTCCGCTGCGCTCCAATACGACTTACGTGCTGACGTTCGATACAGACCTGCGTGATCTGCATGGCGTCTCTCTTCGTGAACCCATCGTGCTGGCTTTCTCTACGGGTCCTACAATCAACCGAGGCCAACTGGTCGGGCGCGTGCTCGACGCAGCTTCTGGTCAACCTGTTGCCAACATCGACGTGTACGCCTACGCGCTTACCGACAGCCTCCCTCTGCGCACCTGGCCTCCCAGTCCAGATTATCGCACTCAGACCGATCCAGAAGGGCGTTTTCAATTTGCTTACCTGAGTGACCAACGCTACTTCGTAATTGCACTGGCAGACCGCAATCGCAACCGCCAGCCGGATCCCGGCGAAGCCTTTGCGGCCCCACCTCACCCTGCCCTCCAGCCGGACACCAGCGGTCAGCTCCTGCCGACCCCCTGGCTGATAACGCACCTGGACACGCTCCCGCCCATCCTCCGGCAGGTTCGACCGCTGTCTAACCGACGCCTACAGGTGCGCTTTTCTGAACCGGTTCGGCTGCAAACACGTGACCCCTCTCGGTGGCTCTTGTTTACCCCCGAGACAGCCATACCCATCCAGGCTGTTTACCAGGTGCCAGCGCGTCCGTTCGATGTGCTGCTCTACACACCTCCCCTTCAACCCGTTACGCACTGGCTGCGCGCTGGCGGCGTAGTGGACACCGCCGGGAATCCGGTCCGGCCCGACACGGTGCGTTTTACAGGCCTTGCGCGCCGCGACACCCTTCGTCTTCGCTTCCTGGGGTTCATTCCAGGTGCGCAGGCCCGACTGCTGCCGAATCAATTGCTGCAGCTCCGGTTCAACCTGCCACCACCTGACCTGGCCGCTTACCTGACCCTGACCGATACCACCGGTCGTCCCCGCGCCTTCCGGCTAGAAAGTGCAGATGGCACCACCTATACCTTGATTCCCGATCCGCCCCTTCGTCCGGGTGAGCAGTTGCACCTGACGCTGGAGGGACGCATAAGCGGCCACCCCGATACGCTCTGGCACGCTACGCTGACCCTCATGCCAGCCGCGATGCTGGGCAGCCTGAGCGGAGTGGTGCAGGCAGCCGACACCACGGCTCCGGTGATTGTCGAGTTGCTTCCGGAAACTCCTGCTCTGCCGGTCCAGAAGCAAAGATTACCGCCTGGAGGAGGCACGTTTCACTTCGAGTCTCTGCCCGAAGGACGCTTCCGCGTCCGCGCCTTCCTGGATTACAATGGTAACCAGCGCTGGGACGGTGGCCAGCTCCTTCCCTATGCTCCTCCGGAACCCCTGAGCTGGCTCCCTGAACCGCTACAGACGCGCCCCCGCTGGGAAATTGCAGCCGGCGATACGCTGCGTTTTTCAAGGCTTCATTTGCCTTAGACGCCCTGATATACTTTTTCTTTGCAAAAAAAAAACTGCGCAGACCTATGAACCCCCTTTTGGAAGCCCACCCTGAACCCGTACTTACGGCCCGGGCGATGCGCGAAGCCGATCGGCAAACCATTGAGACGCTGGGACTGCCCGGCCGCGTGCTGATGGAAACGGCAGGACGTGGCGCTGCCGAAGTGGCTGCCCGCATGCTGGGCACCGTGGCAGCGCGAACCGTTGTGTGCCTGTGCGGGCGAGGCAACAACGGCGGAGATGGCTTCGTACTGGCGCGCGTGCTGCACGCCCGGGGCGCTCACGTACACGTGGTGACGCTGGCAGACGCTTCGGCCATGAGCGATGATGCTGCGGCCAACTACCGACTTCTGGAGCACCTCGCCGAAGCAGACCCAGCCCACCGCCTGCACCTGCATCGGCTGACAGATCTGGCCGAGCTGGATCATCTGCCCCGGGCCGATCTGTACGTCGATGCGCTGCTGGGCACCGGGCTTTCCAGTCCGCTTCGCGCTCCCATCCGAGAACTGGTACAATGGCTGAACGAACACCCGGCCCCCATTCTGGCTATCGACATACCCACAGGACTGGACAGCGATACCGGCCAGGTCCTGGGCGCTGCCGTTGCAGCAACCCGTACTGTCACCATGGGCGCGCTCAAAGTAGGGCTGTTGCTGGGTGAGGGACCCCGGCTGTGCGGCACCGTTGATGTGATCGACATTGGTATTCCACGACACGTACTGGAGCAGGCAGCGCGCCAGCCAGGTTGTGCCTGGCGCGCCTCCGATGCCCTCATACGCCAGTGGCTGCCCCGGCGTGCGCACGACGCTCATAAGTACAGTGCAGGGCTGGCCCTTATCGTAGCTGGATCGCGAGAGTTCACCGGAGCCCCTGTGATGGCCGCCACCGCCGCTGCACGAATCGGCGCAGGCTACGTGCTCTGCGCCTGCCCTTCGGATGTGCGGCCAGTTCTAGCGACCAAGCTAACCGAAGTCGCCCTGCTGGGCCTGCCCGAAACCGAACGGGGCGGTATCGACCAGGAAGATGCCTTTGACGTGCTGGACGGCTGGCTCGAACGCGCCCGCGCACTGCTTGTCGGCCCCGGTCTGGGCCGCCATCCGGACACGCAGCGTTTTGCCCGTACGCTTCTGGAACGCACATCGCTTCCTGCTGTGATCGACGCCGATGGCCTGAACGCGCTGGTCGGATTTACCGAGTTGATCCCACGGCATGCGCAGGGACGCTGGATCCTCACGCCACACCTCGGCGAATTCCGCCGCCTGGCAGGCGACGTAGACCTGACCCACCGCATCAAAGTCGTGCAGGAGTACGCGCAACAATGGCATTGCGTACTCCTGCTAAAAGGTATGCCCAGCGTGGTGGGCTGGCCTGACGGAACGGTCTGGATTAACGCAACAGGAAATCCGGCGCTTGCGACCGCCGGAACAGGCGATGTGCTGGCCGGCCTGTGCGTAGGATTGCTGGCGCAGGGCTTGCCCCCCACGCAGGCCGCCGTGTGCGCCCTGCATGTGGGCGGCGCTGTTGCCGATCACTACGCCGCCCATTACGGAACGGCAACCATGATGGCATCCGACTTGCTGACCTACTTGCCCGCTGTACTTCGAACGCGTTTTGACCGATGACCATGCGGCTGTTTCGCCTACTGGCCGTGGGATGGACGCTGGGCGTGCTGGTCGCCTGCTTTGCGCCCGGCGAGCTGGTCGAACCCATCGTTTTCCAGTGGATCGACAAAATTGCTCATTTTGTTCTTTTTGCCGGCTTTGCTGGCTTCTGGCTGCCAGTGCTTTCCGGAAAGCATCGTCTTGCATGGGTGTTCATCACGGGCACCTTGCTGGCCTTTCTCACCGAAGCCGGACAATACCTGCTGCCAATAGGCCGCTCTGCCGAGTGGTTGGATCTAGTAGCCGATGGTCTCGGCCTGCTGGCCGGCTACTTTCTGGATCGCTGGCTGGCCCCTTATCCTACCGACAGTTGAGTCGGAACTTCAACAATCCTTCATGCATAAGCGTGGTTGCTCGAACGTTGAAAACGACGTATCTTCGCTGCTACACCAACCAGTAGCCATCGGTCATGGGAATCGTTCGGAAAACGGAGGAGGCTGATCTGCGAAAGCGTTACCCGCTGTACATTGAGATCGGCCTGGTTGTTACGCTGCTCCTCCTGATTGTGGCCTTCCGGGTCGAATGGCGGCCTAAGCAGGAGATCCAGTTCGTGATGGAGGAGCAGGAAGTGGTGCAAATGGAGGAGATCATCCAGACCAAGCAAGAAGTCAAGCCACCGCCTCCTCCACGGCCGCCCGTACCTGTAGAAGTGCCAGATGAAACGATGCTGGAAGAGGAAGATCTGAATCTGGACGCCGCCCTGGACATCAACGAAGCCATTACCAATGTGCCGCCGCCTCCGCCGCCGCCCGAGGAGGAAGAGGAGCCGGAGCCGGAGGTGTTTGTGATCGTAGAGGAAATGCCTCAGCTTATCGGAGGCATGCGGGCCCTCTATGAGTGCATCCGCTATCCTGAGATCGCCCGGAAAGCCGGGGTTGAGGGCCGCGTAGTGGTGCAGTTTGTGGTAGATGAGAATGGTAATGTAACCAATCCGCAGGTGCTGAGCGGTCCGGGTGCCGGCCTGAATGAAGAAGCTCTTCGGTGCGTCAGCCAGCTTAAATTCAAGCCAGGTCGGCAGCGCGGGCGTCCCGTGCGGGTGCGTTACACTCTGCCGGTTGTTTTCCGCCTCCAGTAAGCTTTACGTGGCGCATCTGTGCGAAAAAAAGGCGCAGCCGAAGGGCTGCGCCTTTTTTCTACTTTTTTGAGAACGGTTCAGGATCGCTGCATATGGCGGATCTGTCCGTTGGCCTCGCCTACCAGCACATCGGTAGCCATGCCCAGAAATAGCCCGTGGTCCAGCACGCCGGGTATCGTGGAAAGCGTCATTGCCAGCGCCTGCGGATCGTCGATCCCTTCCGGGAAGTGCGCGTCGATTACCCAGAACCCCTGATCGGTTACCACTGGTCCGTCTTTGGCTTTCCCCATGCGTAGAACAGGCTCGGCCCCCATACGCCGAAGCTGCCGCATCACGGGCGCAGCCGCCATGGGAAGCACCTCGACCGGCACCGGGCAGCGCGTGCCCAGCCGATGCACCAGCTTTGACGCATCTACCAGCACCACAAACCGCCGCGCTTGCGTAGCCACCACTTTTTCCCGGGTATGCGCCGCCCCTCGGCCTTTGATCAGATCTAACGCGGGACTGACCTCATCGGCCCCATCAAAAGCCAGATCCAGTTCTTCCACGTCTGCGAGCGTAACCAGCGGAATGCCTTCAGCCCGGGCCAGTTGTTCTGCGGCATAGGAAGTGGGAACCCCAACCACCTGCAGTCCTTCCTCTCGCACCCGCCGCCCAATTGCACGAATGGCCCATGCAGCCGTTGAGCCGGTTCCCAGTCCCAGCCGCATGCCTGATACCACCAGGGCTGCTACCTTTTCGCCAACCGCCTTTTTCGCCTGTTCTGTTGCCGATAATGGCATAGGCTATTCGTAGCGTAACGCGTCAATAGGATTCAACCGAGCGGCTTTGTATGCCGGATAGCTCCCAAACACCACAGCTACCAGCGTAACCAGAAGCATGCCCCCCAGCGCCCAGTTCCAGGGAAAGACGGCCGAAATGTCAAAATACACCGCCACCAGATTCCCTCCGAGCGCTCCCAGTAAAATACCGACCAGCCCGCCAATCTGGCACAAGAAAAATGCTTCAAGCAAGAACTGCCGCAGAATGTCGCGACGCCGGGCGCCTACCGCCTTGCGAATGCCGATCTCCCGCGTGCGCTCGGTAACCGATACCAGCATGATGTTCATGATCCCAATGCCAGCAGCCAGCAGCGCGATCAATCCAATCCCGGCCCCTCCAATGGAAAGCGTGCGCGTGAACGCCTCAAAGACGCTGCGCATCGAATCGTTCGTGCTAATCTCGAAATCATTGGGCTGGCCCGGCGCTACCTTTCGAATAATGCGCAACTTGCTGATCACCTCGTCCATGGCGGCCCCCAATCGCTCCGGACTGCTTACGCGCACGCTGACCAGCGCCAGGTCCCGTTCCGGCAATCCATAGCGCGCAAAAGCCGTCGTAATCGGAATCAGCGCCCGCCGGTCCTGGCTAAAGCCCAGAAAACTACCTTTTGTTTTGAGCACCCCGATGACCTCGTAGCGATGCCCCCCGAAGCGGACCACCTTGCCCAGCGGCGTTTCGTTGGGAAAGAGCTCTTCAGCAATCACCGACCCCAGTACAATGACGGGACGAACGTAGTGCACGTCCTGCGCTGTGATGAAACGGCCTGCGTCCAACTCATAGCTGAAGTTCTCCAGGAAGTTTTCATCGGTGCCAATGAGCTGCACGTTCGGCTCCGTTTCCCGATCCTGATAGCGCACAGCCCCGAGATCAAACGACTCCATAATGCTGATGAATACCGGCTGCGACAGACTGCGCTTGAGTCGTTCGACCTGGGCGTAGGTGATGGGCCGGCGGTATGCAAACCGTTCGTTGCTCACCCGAATGCTTGGGTAGCGACTAATGGTGAAGGTAGAGGAGCCCAGAAAGTTCATCGAGTCCCGAAAGTACACATCAATCACTTTGACGGCCGTTACCGAGCTGATGATAGCAAACACGCCGATCACCATGCCCAGCAGGGTCAGTCCTGACCGCAGCCGGTTGGTGCGGAGGGCTGTCCAGGCCATACGGAAGGCTTCGACAAATTCCATAGCTCACTCGTAGCGCAAGGCTTCAATGGGTTGGGCGCGGGCGGCCGTCCAGGCCGGTGCCAGGCCAAATGTGATGCCGGTCAGCACGCAGATCAGAAAGGCCAAAGCTACCGTGGTGGCCGGAAGATACGCCTCAATGAACAGGTTGACCACGCCCGTGAGCATCATGGCCAACAGCACACCGATCACCCCGCCAATCATGCACACCAGAATGGCCTCAATCAGAAACTGCACCAGAATGGCCCGGCGGGTAGCTCCCACGGCCTTGCGGATGCCGATCTCCCGCGTGCGCTCCTTCACCGACACAAACATAATGTTCATGACCCCGACCCCGCCCACCAAGAGCGACAACCCCGTCAAGAACAGTCCGACACCGTAGATCGCCGCTTTGACCGGCGCCAGTTGTTCCCGCAGGGCCTGTTGCTGATTGATCTCAAAGTTGTTTTTTTCGAGCGCGTCCAGTTTGCGCGCTGCTCGCAGAATGCCGGTCAGTTCGTCCTGCGCTAGTTCTATCAGTTCCGGATCTACTACCTTGACGTGAATGGAGACGCTTCGATGGCGCACGCCAAAGAAACGTGCATAGGTGCGAAACGGGAGAAACACCCAGTTGTCTGTCGAGGCCGGGCTGTCGGGTCCGCTACCTTTGCGCACTAGCACGCCGACAACCTGGCAGCGATGGCCGCTGAGTCGAATAAACTTACCCAGGGGTTGTTCAACGGGAAACAGTCGGGCCGCCACCTCGGCTCCCAGCACACACACTGCGCGAGCGCTTCGTTCTTCCACCTCGGTGTAGAACCGTCCCAGTGCCAGGTCCACGGCATGCACCCGGGGATAGTCGGCCGCAGCCCCTACGATGGTCAGCGACGAGACGGTCGTCCCCCCATAGCGGGCCGTTCCCCTTCGATCCAGCACAGGCACCGCAGCTACCACGTAGCGCGCCCGCGCTTCAATGATGTCGGCCAGCTCGGGCGTGATGTCCGGTCGGTTGATGTATTCCCACCAGCGTGAGCCGGGTCCTACAATCCAGGGCCACTTTTCCACATACAGCACATCGGTCCCCAGCTCCGAAAGCGACGCATTGAAATCGCGCTCAATCCCGTTGATCACCGTGGCCATCAGGGTAACGGCCACGATGCCTATGATGATGCCCAGCGTGGTCAGGACGGCCCGTAGCTTGTGGGCAGCTATCGCCCGCAGGGCGGCCATCAGGCCTTCCCAGATTTCGAATAGCAAAAGCGACATACGCGGTCGACCTCCCGAACAGCGACTGTTGTAGCCTACGAGCAGAAACCGATGGGGTTGCGTCTGTTAACCTGCTGAAGACCGGTGGCGGTAGAGACGAGCCAACAGGATTAATTGGCCGCTATGGTGCGCGGCGTGCTCGATCAGATGGTGCAGGATGGTGGCCCGCCGCACAGGTAGCCGCCGCCGGCCTACGTATCGGATTTCGTCCAGGGCGGCGTCGGAAAGCGCCTCGATACGTCGCGCCAGCTCCTCAAATTGCTGGCGCAACTCCTGCCGAAGCGGTGCCAGCGCGATCGCCCGGGGCAGCCAGTCCAGGCGGGCCTCAGCAGCCAGGGCTTCCGGATCCGGTGCTGGATCCAGCGCATACGCAGCCAGCCGTCGGCTGGCGCGCAAAATGTGCTGCACGCGCGCACCGATCGACGGAATGCCTGGCGCCGGCTCCCACCACAGCGCTGCTTCTTCTGGAAGCTGGTCCAGCGCCGCTTCGATCCAGACCCGCACCTGTTGCAACCCTTTCAGCAGATCCGCCCGCCGGGCGTCCGGCCCCTGCCGCTCATCCGGAATAAGCCATGGTTCGGTCATCGTCCATCCCGTTTTTTGCAGGCTGCCCCGCCCAACAGCATATTCTAAAACAAGATAAAAGTTACAATTTCACTGGCATGAGGCCCTTGACAGATTGTGTGTAACTTAACAGCAGCTTCTCAAAGCCGAGGTACGGGTCCCTTTGAAGCATTTCGGCCATGTCGGCGGCCTGGAAAATC
>NZ_FRAU01000011.1:36808-88346 GCF_900142415.1 Rhodothermus profundi | reverse complement strand
TGCCGTAGGCCTGCGCCTGTTGGAAGTGGCCCCCTATCTGGTGGCCGCCGAAGACGAAGGCGCTGTGCCCGAACGCTTTGCGCTCTACGAAGCCTATCCCAATCCGTTTCGGCGGCAGGCTACGATTCGCTTTGCCGTGCCACGGCAGGTGCGGGTGCGCCTGGAAGTCTACGACGTGCTGGGAAGACGCGTCGGCGTGTTGGTGGACGAAAAGCTAGCGCCTGGCCTCTATGCCGTGCGTTTCGAAGCGCAGGGCCTGGCCAGTGGCTTGTATTTCTATCGCCTCACGGCCGGCAGCTTCGTCCAACAACGCAAAATCATCCTGGTTAAATAAATCTACAGGAAGAAAGACAAGCGTACAACGCTACGATTTGCTTATACCCATCAGCAGGAGGCTTCTCGGAGGCCTGTCCAGGTAGGCGGGTCCTTCTTCGAAAGGGTACAGGCTGCTTCCATGTAAGCAAGTGGCTGCTTTCTTTTTCTTTACAGGCTTTTCCTCGCTTTGCGCTCCCTTATCGTTGTCATATCCCGTATCTTTGGCGCCGCTGTAATCATGTGGATCAGCGCGATCTGAGACGTTCATGCACGGTCTTCCTCGCTCCAGCGGTATTCTGTTGCATCCGACCTCCCTGCCCGGTCCTTTCGGTATTGGAGATCTGGGGCCTGCAGCTTACCGCTTTGTCGATTTTCTGGTCGAGGCCGGTCAGCGTCTCTGGCAGATGCTTCCGCTTGTGCCCGTAGGACTGGGCTTTTCGCCATACGCCAGCCCTTCCACGTTTGCCGGCAATCCGCTGCTGATCAGTCCCGAGCGACTGGTCGAGCAAGGCTTGCTGCAAACCGACGACATTGCCCATCCTCCTGCCTTTCCTGAAGATCGCGTAGACTACGACTGGGTTACCGTCTACAAGAAGCATTTACTGGAAAAGGCCTATGCTACGTTTGAAGCCCATCCAGATCGCATTGATGAGACGGATTTCTGGCTCTTCTGTGAAAAGCAAGCATTCTGGCTGGATGATTATGCGCTTTTTATGGCGCTCAAAGAAGCGCAGGGCGGTACGGTCTGGACCGAGTGGCCGCCTGAACTGGTTCGGCGTGAGCCGGAAGCGCTGCACCGCGCACGCCAGGAGCTAGCGCGCTCATTCCGCAAGCATCAATTCTGGCAGTATCTTTTTCATAAACAGTGGATGGACCTGCGTGCTTACTGTCATGACCGGGGCATCCGCCTGATGGGCGACATTCCTATCTACGTCGCCCACGACAGCGCTGACGTCTGGGCCAACCCGCATCTGTTCCATCTGGATGAACAGGGCCATCCTACGGTAGTTGCCGGCGTCCCCCCTGACTATTTCAGCGAGACCGGACAGCGCTGGGGCAATCCTCTCTACCGATGGGACGTCTCTCGGGAGACCGGCCATCACTGGTGGACGCAGCGTTTTGCTGTGCTGCTGGAACGCGTAGACCTGATCCGGCTGGATCACTTTCGAGGCTTTGCGGCCTACTGGGAAATTCCAGCCAGCGAACCAACAGCAGTCAACGGACGCTGGGTTCCCGGCCCGGGCGCCGAATTCTTTGAAACCATTCAGCAGAAGCTGGGGCCGCTTCCTCTGGTTGCGGAAAACCTGGGGGTTATCACCCCAGATGTAACCGAACTCATGGAGCGCTTCGGCTTTCCCGGCATGGCCGTACTCCAGTTTGCGTTCGACGACGACGCCACCTCCACCTTCTTGCCCCACAACTACACGCGCAATCTGGTGGCCTACACCGGCACGCACGACAACGATACCATCGTAGGATGGTGGCGCGGCGAAAACAAAACCACCCTCCCCCCTGAAGTGGTTGCCCGCGCCAGGGCCTACGCCCGCACCTATCTTGACCTGGACCGAAAACGCGAACGCGAGATCCACTGGACCTGCATCCGCACGCTCATGGCCTCCGTGGCCGAGCTGGTCGTGTTTCCGCTGCAAGACGTGCTGGGCCTGGGGAGCGAAGCGCGCATGAATACCCCCGGCACGACCGGCCCCCACAACTGGTCCTGGCGCGTACGGGCCAACCAGCTTCGTCCCAGGGTGGCAGAACGCCTGCGTTTACTTACTGAAACATACGGCCGACTCCTGCCGTCCCCCTGAAATCAGTCCCGGCGCCACTGCACGCGAATGACGCGGTCGCCATCTGCATAGGCGAAGCTGAGCTTTCCCTGGTAAGCCCGGGCAAGCGCCTCGCCAATACGCCGGGCCAGATGTACGCCCGTTGTAGTTACATAGCAGCAGCCATTTTGCAATTCAAGCTGCAGAATGCGCTCCAGAGGACGCGCTTGTTTTTCCTGCGCCTCCAGATTCCGAACCAGGTTCAGGATCTCTTCCTGGTGCGCACTTAGAAACGCACCTTTCAGCTCCACATAACCGGCCGGGTAGCGATCGGCTGCCCGCCGGCAGGCCGGGCATCGCGCTTCATGCACTACGTCCGTTGCCTGCTCCCATGTCCACCGGCCATGCCGGAACACGGCCCCACAGTCAGGACAACGGGTAGGCTCAGGCCATTTCTGATGCTCCCAGTAGGCATCCTGCCGACGCTGCTTCAGAATCCGATCCTTTCGGCCATGACTGCTCCGATACATAGGCGCTCCTCTTAGAGGTGAACAGGATCATTAATGGCGATCTATGACCACCACAATGTTAAGATTAAAAGAAGGACCGGCGAAGTCAAGTCTGCCGGCTACTTTTCTGAGACCGGTATGGCGATAAAAGATCCGATGGCCTCAACCTCCAGCGGCTCACCGGTGCGTCGATCAAGCGCGCCGAGCGCTAGCCGGAAGGTAGCGACTACCCGATCGGTGCGCGAGCGTTCTATGAGCACCAGGCTGCCCGCTTCGGTAACAAAGGTATAGGGAGGCCAGTCCAGATAACCCACCACAAACGCGCTGGAAGATGGTCCCGCTATCCATCGCCGCACTGCTTCCAGCGTATCGGCCTGCGCAGACGACCATTCCAGCGAGAGGCCACGCCGGTTGTCCGGCTGCCCGCTCAGGTCCACCACGACGACCCCTGACGTGTCCTGGCGAAAGCGGGCCGTCCCTTCAAGCGTGTCAGTGACTGCCCCCTGCAACACAACCAGAAAGCGTCCGGGTTGCAGCGCATGCGGCTTAAGAGGTGATGGAACGGAAACGTCGCGCTGGCAGCCCACCAGCCATAAGAGAGCCAGGCCCCATTTGAACAGGTGGCCGGTGCCAATGTAACTTGTGTAAGCAGCGCGCAGCATGTTTTCACCGTTGCTGTTGCTTATGGACGCTCCGGTTGCGCTGGAATCGACGGTCATTGCGCACGGCCTGCCCGCTCCTCATAATCTGGATACGGCCCGCCGGTGTGAGGCGGCCGTCCGCGCCGAAGGCGCTCGCCCCTGCACAATTGCCATCTTGAAGGGCCAGGTGCGGCTTGGCCTCCATCCCGATGAGCTACGCTATCTGGCAACTGCTCCAGGCATCCGGAAGGTCAGCTTGCGCGATCTACCGGTTGTGGTAGCCCGAGGATTGGACGGCGCCACAACCGTAGCAGCTACGCTGCACCTGGCCTGGCGTGCCGGTATACCGGTCATGGCTACCGGAGGCATTGGTGGCGTGCATCGCCGCATCGACGGCCAGCCGGCCATGGACATCAGTGCCGACCTGGAGGCGCTGGCTCGCATCCCAGCCATCGTGGTCTGTTCGGGACCGAAGATCATCCTGGATTTAGAAGCCACGCGCGAGCAGCTCGAAACGCGCGGCATCACCGTTGTAGGCTATCGCACCGATACCATGCCGGCCTTCTATTGCCCGACAAGCGGTCTGCCCGTTGACGTCCGGTGCGATACACCGGCAGAAGTTGTAGCGCTGTATCGAGCCCGGCAGCGACTGGGTTTGCCCGGAGCGCTGCTTGTGACGGTTCCGCCACCCGACCGAGTGGCACTTCCCCGGGAGGTTGTGCTGCCTGCGCTGGAACAGGCGTTGCAGGATGCCGAAACGCGCCAGCTACGTGCGGAGGCGCTCACCCCCTTCCTGCTGGCCCGGCTGCGCGAACGCCTGGGCTCGCGCGTGCTGCAGGCGAACATTGCCCTGCTGGAACAGAATGCCATTGTAGCCGCCCGGATTGCCCGCGCACTTGCTACGGCGACTTAGCGCCTTTAAGGCCCTGCAAGCTGCGCGCCGACAGCAAGTTCACCTCATAGGAGCGCACGCGGCCGTTCTTTTCCCGGTGTCGCTTCTGCGCCAGACGAATCAGCTCATCCATCAGCCGGTCAAACGGCACACCCGCCGGCTCCCACAGATAAAAGGAAAAGGAGCCAGGGATTGTGTTGATTTCATTGAAATAAACCTGTCCAGTATCGTCATCTAGTAAAAAGTCGATGCGGGCTACACCCGCGCACTCGAAAAGTTGAAAAATGCGCACGGCCATTTCCTGAATGGCCCGCGTCTGGTCGGCTTCAAGCGGTGCCGGAATGATCCGGTCCAGGGAGGCCATGCCCTGGGGCGCCTGCTGCTTGCGACCGCGGTGGCCGGCTTTGCTGCCTCCTCGCATGTATTTGTCCTGGAACGTCAGGAGCTGGGTGCGGTCGCTTCGCACCGGCTCCTCAAGCACACTGGGCCGTGCTTCCGAAGGGTCGCCCAGCACAGCGCAGTTCACCTCACGCAGATTGCGAATGGCCTGTTCGACCACCACCTTCTCATCGTAGCGGAATGCTTCTTCAATGGCTGCGTCAAGCGCCTGGCGATCCTCGACGCGCTGAATGCCAATCGAAGAGCCCAGTCGAGCCGGCTTCACCACCATGGGATAGCCCAGTTCGGCTTCCAGCCGATCTAACCAGGCTTCTTCATGATCGGCCCAGTCCGCTTCTCGAAACCACTGAAAGGGTACAACCGGAATGCCCTGCTCCCGGCAGAGCAGCTTGGAGAGAACTTTATCCATTCCCAGCGCCGATCCCAGCACCCCACTTCCTGTGTAGGGAACGTTGAGCGCTTCGCACAATCCCTGCACCCCGCCATTTTCGCCGTCGCCGCCATGCAGCGCCAGCAGCACAACGTCCACCAGATAGCGTCGGGGACGTTGCCAGGGCCAGCGGCGTGGTTTTGCTTCGACCAGCAGTAGCTTTCCGTGCGCGGCCGGATCAAACCGCACGGGAACAGCCGTCTGTCGAATCGCCTCCAGATCCTGGTAGGCTTCCAGCTCAAACAATACAGTTCCCGTGTACCAGCGGCCGTCCTTCGCGATGTACAGGGGAATAACCTCGTATCGGGTGCGGTCGAGCGCAGCAACTGCTTGCAGCCCTGTAATGACCGACACTTCATGCTCTGGCGACACGCCGCCAAAAACCACGCCCACCTGCAAACGCGCTCCGGTGGCCTGCATGCCTGTCATCTCGTCCTGGTTACTGGGAAGTCCCTTGCATCAACATGCCGCGGCTCAGGGGTCCTGGACAACAAACCAGCCGCGGTTATAGATAGCCCAGGCGCGTCCTACCAGTTCTTCTCCAATAAATGGCGTATTTTGACTTTTTGAGCGAATATGCCGCGCTTCAAAAACCCAGCGCGTTGTGGCATCAAAAATAGTCAGGTTGGCGGGTTCTCCTTCGGCCAGGCGCGGCACAGGCAACCGCAGAATGCGGCGTGGCGCTACCGTCAGCTTGTAAACGGCCTCGGTTACGGTTAGCACGCCCGGTGCAATCAGCTCACGCCCGATCAGCCCCCAGGCGGTCTCCAACCCAATGATGCCAAAAGGCGCTTCGATGAACTCAACCTCTTTCTCAAAGCTGGCATGCGGCGCATGGTCGGTGCAGATGGCATCGATGGTCCCATCGCGCAACCCTTCCTTGATCGCTGCAATGTCGGCCGCGGTGCGCAGCGGCGGATGCATCTTCGTGTTGGTCGAAAAGCCTGTGCGCTCAACGGCCTCATCGGTTAGCGTAAAGTGATGCGGACAAACCTCCGCCGTTACGCGCACGCCGCGCGCCTTGGCCTGCCGGACCAGCTCCACCGACCGGGCCGTCGAAATATGGGCCACATGCACGTGCCCCCCGGTATACTCGGCCAGCAGCAGGTCGCGCGCAACCATCACCTCTTCGGCGAGCGACGGAATGCCAGGTACCCCCAGCCGGGTCGATACCACGCCCTCATGCATATGGCCCTGGGGATTCAGCGTGAGATCTTCCATGTGGTTGATGATAACCCGGTCGAGCATCGAAGCGTATTCGAGTGCCCGGCGCATCAGCCCTCCGTGCTGCACCGGCGCCCCATCATCGCTAAAAGCCACGGCTCCTCCTTCTACCAGGTCGGCCATTTCGGTCAGCTCTTTTCCCTCCCGGTTTTTCGACACGCAGGCAATCGGGTAGACGTCAACCGGGGTGCGCCGACCGCGCTCGATCACAAACTCCACGACATCGCGCGTGTGGATGGGCGGATCGGTGTTGGGCATGCAGGCCACCGCCGTAAACCCGCCAAACGCAGCCGCCTGGCAGCCCGTCTCAATGGTCTCTTTATGCTCCTGGCCGGGCTCGCGCAGATGCACATGCATGTCCATCCAACCGGGCGAGACAAACTTACCGGCCGCCTCATAGACGGGCACGTCATCGGCTTCAATGGACTCTGCAATGCGGGCAATACGACCGTTGCGAATAAGCAGGTCGGCCCGGCGTTGCCGGCCCGTTTCGGGATCAAGCAGAATTCCTCCCCGAATGAGCAGGTCTGGCGTCTTGCGCGCACTTGATTCCATGTTGCCGTACATCCCCTTTCTTGTGTACCACAGAAAAGGCCCGTGCCAAAGATAGCACGGGCCGGGTCGTTCAGCGTGGGTTCACCAGGTTTTCCTTTAAAAAGTCGGTTATCAACGTGAACAGGTGCAGGCGCGTATTGCCTCCGTAGATGCCATGATTGCGGCCTGGATACATCATGAACGCGAACTGTTTACCGGCTCGCTGCAGCGCGTCAATCATCTGCACCGCATGCTGGAAATGGACATTGTCATCCAGATCACCATGAATGATCAGCAGTCGCTGTCGGTCGGTGAGCCGATCCGCATAGGTAATGGGAGAGCCGAGCCGATAGCCTTCCGGGTTACGCTGCGGCGTGGACATATAACGCTCGGTGTAAATGGTATCATAGAGTCGCCAGTCAGTAACGGGAGCTACCGAAACCCCTACGCGGAAGACCTGCGGTCCATCGCCATAGAGCATGGCCATCAGGGTCATGTAACCGCCGTAGCTCCATCCCCAGATGCCAATGCGGGCCGGATCAACATAGGGGCGCTGCGCCAGCGCTTTAGCTGCAGCAATCTGATCCTGGGCTTCGAGCTGGCCCAGCCGACGATAGGTGGCAGTCTTGAAGGCGTAGCCCCGGGCTCCAGTTCCGCGGTTGTCTACGCTGGCAACCAGAATTCCCAGCTCCTCGGCCAGGTAGTAGTGCCAGAGCATGCGCGCACCGCCCCATCGATCCACAACAGTCTGCGAGCCGGGTCCTCCATAAACGTATAGCAGCAACGGGTATTGCCGGGTGGAATCGAAATCGGATGGTTTGATGAGGTAAGCCTGCAGCGGGGTACCGTCGGCACCGGGCACTGTGAAAAACTCTGGTGGACGTAGCCCATAGGCGGCCAGTCGCTCCCGCAGCGCCTCGTTGCCTTCCAGCACAGCGATTTGCTCACCGGTAATGCGGTGCAACGTTACCACAGGTGGCTGCAGGAAACGCGTGTGCGTGTCGATGTAATACCGAAAGTCGCTTGAAAGGCTAACGTCGTGCGTTCCGGGTGCCTGCGTAATGCGCTGCGGCGCAGACGCCTGGCCATTGGATGCTTCCGGATGGAGGGGGATGCGATAGAGATGGCGCTCTCGGGGCCCATCGATTGTCGCCGTAAAGTATACCCAGCCACCCTGTTCATCCACGCCGTGAAAATCGGTTACGTCCCACCTGCCTTGCGTGAGCTGACGGACCAGCGTGCCATCGTTGCGGTACAGGTACAGGTGCCGATAACCGTCGCGTTCGCTGATCCACACAAAATGCTGGTTATCCTGCAGATAGGTAATCTGCCCGGCTTCCAGATCGGTAAAGCCGGTCTCCACTTCGAGCCAGGCTGAAGCCTGCTCTTCGAGCACGGTGCGCAGGGACATCGTGGCCGGATCGCCGTAGAGCAGTTCCAGGTGGTTCTGATCGCGATTCATGCGAAACATCCAGACGTAATGGCGGCCCTCAATGGTGGGGGTCCATCCCATGCGCGCCAGGTACTCGTATCGGTCGCCGCCTTCATACCAGGTGTCCGTATCGAAGAAGCGCACCTGACCCGTCTGCAGATCAATAACCCCAATCTGAATTTCACTGTTAGGTTCACCGGCTTTGGGATAACGGAACGTAATGGCCTTCGGGTAGGGTGCCCGAAGGTCCATCATGGTAAAGGCCGGGACCTTTGACTCGTCCAACTTGAAGAAGGCAATGTAGCGGCCATCTGGACTCCAGGCCCAACCGTCCCGTAATCCGAATTCTTCTTCGTAAACCCAGTCGAACGTACCATTGATAATGCTCCCTGGTGCGCCGTCGGTCGTCAGCGGGACTTCCTGGCCTGTTTCAAGATCGACAAGGTACAGGTTGCGGTCGCGCACAAAGGCTACCTGGCGGCCGTCCGGGCTAAACTTGGCAAACATCTGAAAGCCTTTGCGCCGGTCGCTAACCGGCCAGAGCGAATCGGCTTGCAGATCATAGACGTAGTAGAACCCTTTAGTATTGTAGCGCCAGACCCGTTCCGAGTCGGTATAGAGCAGCACCCGCTGGCCGTCCTGGCTATACTGATAGGCTTCAATGCGGATCAGGCGCTCGACATCCGGGGCGTACAGCCGGTTACCGTCGATGAGTCGTTCGCGCTGACCTGTTTCCAGGTTATATCGGATCAAGTGCGTAGCACCGGTCTGCGGGTCGGGCTCGATGTACAGAACGACCGGCCCCTCAGCCGCCCAGCGTCCTCCCTGGAAAAATTCGCCAATAAACTTACGGGACGCGTGAATGTCTTCCAGCGTAAGCCGCGGGCGCTCCTGAACATCCTGCTGTGCCGTAGCAGCCGGCGCCAGCAAAAAAAGTCCCAGGAAAATGCCGAACGTTTTCTGCAGACGCATCATTGCTCTACGTATCCGTTACGCGAATCCGTTCTTAAGATAGGACAGCGCTGGAAAAGAAGGGAGCATGCACGTACTTTTGGCGCGTGCTGCTTACCTTGAACCAGCGAAGATATGACCGTGCGGTTTCGACTTTTACTGCTGGGCCTTGCTGCTATGACGGCGCAGGCGCAACCGTCCAGTTTGCCGGCCGTTACCCTGAGTGGAACGTTGCAGACGCGCTTCAGCTACGGTCAGCACGAAACGCTTCAGCGCACGCGGATAGGTTTTGGCGTTCGGCGGGCCCGACTGCGCGTCAGGGTGCGCCTGTCCGAGCGATGGACCTTTCGCGTTCAATTAGACGGCACGGCCCCCTCTGCACGTTTTCTGGACGCTTATGCCATCTACACGCCTCACGCCCGCTGGTCGTTTCGCATAGGCCGCATGCCTTCCATTCAACCACGTGCTCTCGGGCTGACCTCGCACCGGTACGTCGATGCTGTAGAGCGCCCGGCTATCGCCGAGCGCTGGGGTGCCCGCACCATTGGCCGCGACGGACGCGACTTTGGCGTGGAGGCTGCTTATCATCATCCTCGAGGCCGCTTTATCCTTTTCCTGCACAACGGCGATGGAAGCTGGGATCGCCTGCGCGGCAACTACCGCGCCAGCCCCAGCAATACCGACGTTACCGAGGGCCAGCAGCGCACCGGCATAGCGGTTAGCCTGGGCGGTCAGTTCTACCTGTCGGAGCAGGCAGACATCGAAGCCGGTGGCTTTGTTAGCTACAACAGCGCCGGCAATCCGAACACCGACCATCGGCGCTACCTGTCCTACGGATTCCACTGGTACTGGGGCGCAAAGCCTGGAAGCCGATGGTTTCGGCTAAAGCTTGACGGGGTGGTCGTGCGGTATGAACCAGGGCAGCCTGTGCTTCGGTCGAGCGATCACCTGACGGGTATTGCCGGGCTGAGCGCCGTGCGGCTGCACCGCGGCGCGGAAGCTTTTGCGCGGCTGGAGTGGCTGGAAGAAAGCGGTGCGGAAGCCGACCGCACGATCCTGACGACAGGTTTCAGCATCAGTCCAAGTGCGCTGCAGGGAGCGCCCTACGAGCGGCAGCGGCTCACGGTTGCGTACGCAACCGAACGGGGCCTCGGGCAACATCTACTGGTCGTTCAATGGCAGTTAATTTTTTAAGGATCTTTTTTCAGGGGGAAGGCGTCAGCGGCGCGGCCTTTTACCTCGTAAACGTAGGCTTACCGTGTGGCACCCTGCGTTTGTTGAAATTCACCTGGACAAGCTTCATCATAATCTGAGACAGATACGGCAGCGGCTGGGGCCTGCTGTCCCCATAGCGGTGGTCAAAGACGACGCGTACGGCCACGGGTTGTTACCCGTGGCCCGTGCCTTACAGGAAGCGGGTGTTCGCCATTTTGCCGTGGTTCGGCTGCACGAGGCAGTGGCGCTGCGGCAGGCAGGTATTGCGGGAACGATTGTACTGCTGGGAGCGGTTTTGCCGGATGCATTGCCCCATTGCGTGCAGCATCACATTGAGGTTACGGTTTCATCGCCGGCGCTGGCCGAGGCAGTCTGTGCAGCGGTGAAGCGGTACGGTCCCCTCCGGGTTCATGTCAAGGTAGATACCGGTATGGGACGGCTGGGGCTCTGGCCGGAGGAAGCGCCTGCGATCATCCGTCGCCTGGCACAAACGCCGGGCGTCACGTTGGCCGGTCTTTGCACCCATCTGGCCACAGCCGACCGCCCTGATGATCCTTTCCTGCAGGAGCAGTTGGAGCGCTTCGACCAGCTCTGTCGGCAGGTAGGCGATGCTTTTGAAACCTTCCACGTAGCCAGTAGCAGCGCGTTGTTTACCCTGCCCCGCTCCTACTGGAACAGCCACCGCCAACGCGCTCGCATCGGTGCAGCGCTTTACGGCTATCTTTCCCGTGCGGAGCAGGCCCGTCAGGCTGGATTGCAGCCTGTTATGCGCTTTGTCGCCCATATTGTTCAGATTCGCACGGTTCCTCCTGGCACCACCATTTCCTACGGCCGCACCTGGACAGCGCCGGGTTGGCGGCGCATTGCCGTGGTCGGCGCCGGCTATGGCGATGGCATTCCGCGTCGCCTTTCCAATCGGGGTCAGGTGGGCCTGCAGGGGCGGCGTTTTCCTATTGTCGGAACCGTCTGCATGGATATGACCATGATCGACCTGGGCGATCCTGAAAGCGCTCCCGATGTGCAAGAAGGGACTCCGGTCGTTTTTTTCGGCGACGGCGGTCCTTCCATCATGGAAGTTGCCCGGTGGGCTGAGACCGTTCCGTACGAGCTAAGCTGCATGGCCGCGCAACGGGTCCCCCGACACTATCTAGCTCATTCCCGGGCCGCGTCCTTTTCTTCTGCTGAGAACCTCTGAAGAAAACTTATATTTATTATCTGGCGTTGAAGCGACGGTTTTTTTATTTCCCACCAACTTAGAGAATGACCATGCCACGGACAGCCGAACCTGCGGAAATCAACATCCTGGTAGTGGACGACGAGGAAGACGTTGTCGAGGTCATCAGCCACTTCCTGGCTCAGGAAGGCTACCAGGTGCATAAGGCGTACGATGGAGAAGAGGCGCTGGAAAAGGCTACGCCCGAAATCGACCTGATTGTGCTCGACATCATGCTGCCGGGCCTGGATGGCTATGAAGTCTGCAAGCGCCTGCGCTCCCGGGTAGAGACCGAGCACATCCCGATCATCTTCCTTACCGCGAAGAGCGAGGAAGAGGATCAGGTTAAAGGGCTCATGATGGGTGGCGATGACTACCTGACCAAGCCCGTTTCGCCGCAGGTGCTGCTGGCTCGGATCAAGGCGGTGTTGCGTCGCGCGGGTGTGGAAGAAAGCCGCACGTTGAAGGTTAAAGACCTGACCATTTACGAAGACGAGTACCGGGCCTCGCTGCGCGGCCGCGATCTGGGGCTGACGCTGACTGAATTCGAGCTGCTCCGCTACCTGGTCCGGCATCCCCGCAAGGCTTTTACGCGTCAGGAGTTGCTTGAACGCATCTGGAAGGATGCCATGATGGTCACGGAGCGCACCGTTGATGCGCATATCAAGAACCTGCGGGAAAAGCTCGGCGACTTTGCCAAACATATCCAGACGGTGCGCGGCGTAGGCTATCGCTTTGTGGAAGAGGATGAGCCCAGCGAGGGTTAAGCGTCATCGGCGACCGCGAGGAGTGCGTCGCCTGTTGTATCGGGTCTGGCGCTGGATTTTCCCCCCCCGCGCCTCGGTGCGCACCTGGATGTTCCTGACGTTTGCGTTGTTTGTGGGGCTGGCCGTGCTGGGCGTAGGGCTTTATACCGGCCTGGTGCTGCACGGCCGGCTTCACAACACCATGGAACAAACGCTGCGCACCCAGGCAGAGCGGCTGCTCTATCAGGTGGTTCCAGAGACGCCGTCCCATGAGCTGCCGTCCACGCTGGCTCTGCTCAGCCGCGTTACCGGACTGCACCTGACGCTGGCCCGCGGCGACTCAATCATCTGGAGCGGCCAGGCCGGCCAGCCGGTTCCCTCTGCCTCGCTCCCACGGCTGGATACGCTGGTCAGTGCAGAAGCCTCCGCTCGCTTTTTCAGCCGCCTCACCGCGGAGGGACAGATCTTCTATCTTACCCTGTACGACCCCGCTTCCGGGTGGACCGTGCAGGTCGGCCAACCTGCTCCGCTCTGGTACCAACTGGCGCGGCAGATGGAACTGACGCTGGTGCTGGGCATGCTGGCCGCGCTCCTGCTGGCCCTCCTGGGAAGCTGGATCGCCACCGAAAAAGTCACCGCCCCCCTGCGCGCCATCCGCAACAGCGCACGCAATATTATTGAAGGGCATTTCGACGAAAAAATTCAGGTGCACACGCGAGCTGCCGAGTTTCAGGATCTGGCGCACCACCTCAATGAAATGTCAGACAGCTTCCGCGAAAAAATTGCCGAGCTGCAACGTCTAACGCGTCTGCAAACGGAATTTATCGGCAACGTCTCCCACGAAGTGCGCAATCCCATCTTTTCCATTGGGGGCTATCTGGAAGCCCTGGCTTCGCCCACCATGGATCCAGAGACGCGCAAGCGATACGTAGAAAAAGCGCTGCAGAATCTGAACCGACTCAACAACCTGTTCAACGATCTGATAGAAATCGCTCGTCTGGAGTACCGGGCCGATCTGATCCACCCCTCGGTGTTCAACCTGCAGGAGGTCGTTGAGGAAGTAGTCGATATGCTGCGGCCTAAAGCCGAAGAAAAAGGCCTGATCATTCAGGCCGAAAACGATCCGGTCTTTGTGCGGGCCGACCGCGAGCGCATCCGGCAGGTCCTGACCAACCTGATCGACAACGCCATTTCCTACACCGACGAAGGCTACATACGATGCCGGATCCGGCGGCGACGCGACAAAGTGCATGTAGAAGTAGTGGATACAGGACGGGGCATTCCCGAAGAGCACCTGGATCGTATCTTTGAACGTTTCTATCGCGTCGATCCCGATCGCTCACGCCGCAGTGGCGGCACAGGCCTGGGATTGAGTATCGTCAAGCAGATCCTGCAGGCCCACGGCGAAGCGATCCACGTCGAAAGCACTGTCGGCCGAGGCAGTCGCTTCTGGTTTGAGCTGCCCTACGCAGCGGCAGACGAAGCGGTCAGCGCCTGAAGCGTCGGCCGCAGCTTCTTCGTAAATTAAGGCAGCCAGCTTCGGTTCGTCCGGCGTGTAGGTGGAACGTGCACAATATCCCACACGTTTGCTTTGGGAGCTGGCTGCCCCTGCAGCCCTGTAGTGGTACATCAATCCGTGAGAACAATGCCGCGGAAAAAGAAAACGACTCATACCCTTGAAAAAGCGCTTCCAAATTCTGGAGGCAACGGCCAGCAGGTCGCCGAGCTTCCTGTTCTGGCTTACGAAGGCGACCTGGATATCCAGCCCGTAAGTCCGGCCGACTTTGACCGCGACACGCTGCTTCGCGTCTATCGCACCATGCTGCTGGCGCGACGGCTGGACGAAAAAATGCTGACCCTGCTCAAGCAGGGCAAAGGCTTCTTCCATATCGGGGGCTCTGGCCATGAAGCCGCGCAAGCTGCCATTGGCTTACTTTCCAGACCGGGCTTCGACTGGTTCTGGATGTACTACCGGGACCTGTGCATGTACCTGATGCTGGGCAATCGCCCCGAAGATGCCCTGCTGGCCCATCTGGCCAAAGCCGACGATCCCAACTCCGGCGGCCGCCAGATGCCCTCGCATTACAGCGACCGCGCCAAACACATCGTAACCCCCTCTTCTTCAGTAGGTGCCCAGTTTCTGCCGGCCCTCGGCACGGCCATGGGCGTCCAGCGCCGCGGAGAAAACGCCTACGTCTACTGCTCGGCCGGAGAAGGTGCTACATCGCAGGGCGCCTTCCACGAAGCGCTAAACTGGGCTGCCCGCGCCAAAGCCCCGGTACTGTACTTCATTCAGAATAACCGCTACGCCATTTCTGTCCCGATCGAACAGCAAACCGCCGGCGGCAACCCCTACAAGCTGGGCGCCGGCTACGAGGGACTGGCTCGCATTCACGTGGACGGCACCGACTTTTTCAAAGCCTATGCAGCGGCCCGGGCAGCCATCGAATACATTCGCGCCGGCAAGGGGCCCGTCTTGCTGGTTGCCGACGTCGTCCGTCTGCTGCCGCACTCTTCCTCGGACAACCACGCCAAATACCGCCTGCCGGAAGAGCTGGAAAAAGACCGCCAGCTTGACCCGATCCTGCGCCTGGAACAGACGCTGCAACAGGCCGGCTTGCTTCAGCCAGAGCAGATCGAAGAAATCCGCAGGGAAGTGCGCCACCAGGTCGATGAGGCCGCGCGCTGGGCTGAACAACAGCCGGATCCAGACCCCGACACCGCTACGCGCTACGTATACTTTGAAGGCACGCTCGACCTGGAATATGAAAAGAGCACGCCTTCAGGTCCGCCAGTCGTTATGGTGGATGCCATCAACCATGCGCTCCATGAAGAAATGGAGCGCGACGAGCGCGTGATCGTCTATGGCGAAGACGTGGCTGATCCCAAAGGGGGCGTGTTTACGGCCACGCGCGGGCTTTCCGAACGGTTCGGCTTCGATCGTTGCTTCAACTCTCCTCTGGCCGAAGCGTCTATCATTGGAACGGCTGTAGGCCTGGCAGCCTGTGGCTTCAAGCCCGTCGTGGAAATTCAGTTTGCCGACTACATCTGGCCGGCCATGCAGCAACTGCGCAACCAGGTGGCCCCCTTCCGGTATCGTTCAAACAACGCCTGGGAATGCCCGCTCGTTATCCGCGTCCCCTGCGGCGGTTACATCCACGGCGGCCTGTGCCATTCCCAGAATATCGAGGGCATCTTTGGCCATATGCCCGGCTATAAGATTGCCCTGCCCTCGAACGCTGCCGATGCCAAGGGGCTGCTCAAAACCGCCATTCGCATGCGCGATCCCGTGCTTTTCCTGGAGCACAAAGCGCTCTACCGGGCCGCCGCTGCGCGCACGCCAGAGCCAGACGCGGACTATCTGCTTCCGTTTGGCAAAGCCCGCGTCGTTCAGGAAGGCCGCGACCTGACCATTGTCACCTATGGCATGATGGTGCACAAATCGGTCAACGTAGCCCGTCGCCTCGCCCGCGAAGACGGGGTTTCTATCGAAATCATTGATATTCGCACCATCATTCCGCTGGACATAGATACCATTTTAGCCTCCGTTCAGAAGACCAACCGGGTCCTGGTCGTCTACGAAGACCACGAATTTGCCGGCTTTGGCGCTGAAATTGCGGCTCAGATTGCAGCCCGGGCCTTTGAATACCTGGACGCTCCGGTGCAGCGCGTGGCCGGCGCTTTCACGCCCATTCCGTTTGCAGACCCGCTGGAAAGCGCGGTCCTGCCCCAGGATGAAGACATCTTGCAGGCCGCGCGCGATTTGCTGGCATATTGACGGCCTACTGCCTGGCTATTCTGGCCCGGGCCTCACAGTCCGGGCCTTAATTTATTGGCCAGGGGCTTACGCGCCCTCCCGTAACGCCTCTGCATACACCCCTTTTACCTGCTGCGCGATCACAGGCCAGTCGTAGTGCGCGCGCACGTGCGCCTGGCAGGCCTCGGCCGATGGCAATACGCGTCGTCCTGTCAGTGCTTCGATCAGGCCAGCTGCCAGAGCTTCCGGGGTGGTGTCGTCCAGCACCAGGGATTCTGAGAGTCCCCGCACTGCCTCAGGCAACCCACCGACCGGAGTTACGAGCACCGGGGTACCCGCGGCCAGTGATTCCAGCGTAATAAGCCCGAAGCCCTCAAGCGCAATGGTTGGCACGATGGTCAGGTCGGCTGCGCGGTAAGCCAGCGGGAGCTGATCGTCCGAGACAAATCCCAGCAGACGCACGTGTTGTTGCAACTCCAGCGCTTTGATCTGCGCCTCCAATGCCTGGGCCAGCGGTCCGCGTCCGGCAATCAACAGCAGGACTTCGGGAATGCGCTGCCGCACGGCAGTCATCGCAGTGATCAACCGCTCTAACCCCATCCGTCGCACCAGGCGCCGCACGCTGAGCACAATGGGGCGATCCGCAGGCCATCCCAGCTTCGCACGGGCTTCCTGCCGGGAGCAGTCCAGCGCAAAGCGCGAGGCTTCGACCCCACCCGGGACTATGCGAACGCGCTCCGGTGCCACACCGTAGCGTCTTACTAGCTCATGCCCAAATGCCTCAGACAGCACAATGCAACGCACTGCCTGCCGGTAAACCGTCCGCTCCAGCCAGGCTTTGACCGCCACCTGAACGCCTCGCCGGGCCTCCTCGCGTCCTTCCCAGGCCCAGGGCCCATGGAAGTGGACCACCAGCGGCAGATCCTGCACCAGATCCAGCACCGGGAAAGTGTACAGGGCAAAGTGAGCAGCCACTAGGTCCCACGGTCTGTCACGACGGAGTTGCCGGACGGCCCGGCGCACACCCTGCCATCGCCTCCAGAGTGGAGCTTCCGGAGGCGCTGCCGCCACAAATTTTCCCTCTGTAGTCCGGGCTACTGCCTCCGAGCCCATCACCACCCCCTGGCAATGCACGCCGGTCGCCGGCAGATAACGGCACAGGGCTTCATAGACCCGCTCCAGTCCTCCCGGGGCTTCCGCAAACCACCCACTACCGAGTTGAAGGACGTTCATGTTCTTCGCGGTGCATTCGCCAATGCTGGAGGCGATCGTACAGCCGATACAGACGCAATGCCGGAAACCAGCGTCCCATATAAACCAGCAGATGCTCAGGCAAAGACAGCACCGTTAACATGCCTGTCAGTACCCCTGCTTTCAGGGAGAGCCCTCGCTCCTCGCGGCGTAGCTGCTGCACCAGACTAGCATTTGGCCATGACGCCGGCACCTGATATCCCTGCTGTTTTAGCCATTGCGTCTGCGCGCAATAACGCCGGGTCAGCGCATAACGTAGCCAGGCTGGCATATCTGCTGCCGGTGATTCCCACACTCGCCGTTTCGCCAGTGCATGCAACGTTTGCGCTGGCAACGCTGACAACCCCAAAAAATCGAACACGCGATGCATGAAGGAGACAGGGTCCCGGTATAAGTCCTCATAAAACAAAACCAGAAACTGCTGGCGTGGAAAGAACTGTTGCCATCGCTGCAGGGCGCGGCGGTAGTCGCTACGCAGTCGATTGCGCAATAGATGGACATGCCATGCTAGCCAGAAGCGATCTCGCCAGGCAAGGGGACGCCGGTTTACCGCGGCTACTTCCATGCGAGCCTGGCTCCAGGAACGCGCCACCGGGTCACGCAGCACGACAATGAGCCGCACCGAAGGCATCCACTCCTTAATGCGGGCTATCTGCCGCTCTGTCAGATGCAGATAATCCGGGGTTTTCTCACCAATTAATTGATCGGGTCGGGCAGCTCGAAACGCTGCTTGGTACTGCGCAAGCGATCCGGGATAGTTAAAAAAATGCAGTTCCCTTTCCGGCATGTAAACACCAGGATGCTGGCGAAGCAAGCGGGCCAGCCAGGTCGTTGCACTTTTTTGAGCCCCAATGATCAGAAAATCAGGAAGCCGGCCTTGTTGCTCTTCCATGAGTCTACTCAGTCTGTTGAATCAGCTCCCGCATTGGCTGTGGGGCTGTGGTGCGAGCCAGAATAGCCTCTAGCTGGTCCACTATGCGACGGACGTCAAACTGCTGCTCAGCCGTCTGCCGGGCTACCTGCGCCAGCCTCGCTGGATCTGTTTCGACTGCCTGCAGCGCCGTCTCCAGCGCCCTGCACAAGGCCTCTGGCGTATAGCGCTCAAAGCGAAAAGCAGCTTCTCCGCAATATTCGCCGGTGCCGTTGGTTGGGCCCAGCACCACCGGCCGACCACAACAGAGCGCCTCTGCGACGGTAGAACCAAAATTTTCATCTTCACTGGGTTGCACAACCACATCCACCGACCGCAGCAGTTCCGGGACCTCAAGACGCGCAATCGCAGGCGCATAGGTCAGATGTTCCGGAAAGGGAAAGGTCTCAATCAGGCGGCGATACTCGGGCGCATAGGTAAACCGCCCGATAATCTCCAGATGCACATCGCGGCGTTTTTTCAGTAGCAATGCGAAAGCGTCCAGCATCAGGTCGAGCCGTTTGCGGGGATCAATCCGTCCCAGCCAGAGGAGAGTACGCCGCCCCGGGTATCGAGGCGGTGTTGCCGGACGGGGACAGAACAGTTCCAGATCGAACGGATAGGGCAGGGCAAAGACCCGTTCAGCCGGCACGCCAAAGGCTATCACGTGCTGACGGCTCCACTGGCTCCCGCAGATAACAGCCTGGCAGCGCGCCAGCTCGCGCCGCGCCGTGCGTTGCCGATGTCGGTAAAATGCCCAGAGCTTCCAGTAGAGGGTTCGGCCCGAAAGTTCAATCAGCCGATCCCGAAGTCGCCGAATCGCCTGCCATTCAGTCTGCGGTGGTCCCTGCAGCCAGGCGACTACCGGCACGCCTCCTACCTGAAACTGAGCGCCCACGCCCAGAAACAGCAGGACGTCATACGGATCCTGCCGATGCTGCACAGCTACCCGACGGGCGATAACCTCCAGGTGCTTGCGATAGATCCAATCTTCCACGATGCGCTCCAACCCTCCGCGCAACAGCGAGCGCCACCGATCGCGCAGGGCCAGCAGCTCCTTGAGCAGCACGCCCCTGTAGTGAAAATTCGGCCAGCGCGCCAACCCTTCCGGTTTGCGCACAAAATCGGCTTTGGCAAACAGGTCCACCTGATGCCCGCGCCGCAACAGCTCTTCCAGCACCAGATAGTTGGCCGAGGCCACACTACCGGCGTGCTGCTCTACCAGCGCATAACAGGCTATCCGCATCCGTGCTGAACGTTTTCCGGTGATACAGCTTGCTCCGCCAGGTCAATGCCCAACAGATCACTGATAAAGGCGGCAAAACGCGGCCGCAATACGTCGTAGCCAAACCGTTGCGCAAGCGCTGGGGCCTCTGCCGCTCGCTTTCTGACCTCTTCCCAGGACAACGCATCCAGCCAGGCTGCCAGCTTCTGATGGAAAGCCGGATCTGCCGGATGTCCTTCAGGCAACGTCCAGCCAGCCGGATAGACATAGTCGTAAAAGCCTGGAATCGGACTCATCGCAATGGGTAATCCTGTGGCCAGATATTCAGGCAATTTTGTCGTGAGCCGGTAGCGGCCGAGCGCGTCCAGCGTCTGTGTGATAAACCCGATGTTCATGACATTCAGCAGATCAACTACTTCAGCTTCTTCAACGCGCCCGGTGAACACAACGCGATCTTGCAGCCTGGCAGGCACCCGGGCTTCCAGGCGGGACCGACCGTCACCATCGCCTACAATGAGCACGGTTACATCATCACGCTGCAGATAACGCAGCATTTCAACCAGCTCCAGGCCGTAGCAGTAGCGTTGCCGGGGCACCCATTTCAGGCTCCCTACCACGCCACAGACAAGGTGGTTGGCCGGAATGCCGTAGCGCTGACGGAGCGCTTGACGCTGCGCCGCTGGATACGGCCGGAATGTCTTCAGATCGACGCCTCCTTCGACAGTGATCGCCCGTGGCGCTCCCAGCTTAAGGGCCACCCCGGTCAAGTAGGGCGTCCACCCGATAAATCCGGCACAGTGCCGGTACAGCAAGCGCTCGTACGCACCGAACACCATGCCGTAGGGCAGGCCTTTGGTTACGTAAAAAAAACCACCCACTGGATCCCCCGACGATACCACGTAGCGCTGCCCCCAGGTCCGCGCGGCTCGGATGAGCGGCAGCCCAGCAGCAATGCCTGTCCCCTCCAGGTACACCAGATCAGGACGGTCCTGGCGCAGCCGTTCCCAGACTGCCCGCATGTTTTCTGTTCGCGATCGGCTCCGGTCCAGTCCCCAGATCGCACAATCCACCGGCAATCCCGCCGTCAGGCGTCGGATGCGCCGGATATCCTGTCCTACGGGACCGGCTGTGCTGATGCAGAGCATGCGGGGACGTGCCATCGCTACACCGTGTACAGTTCAGGTAACGGAAATTCTTTGCCAATCAATCGCTCAAACAGCGCTGCATACCGCGAGGCCATGCGCTCCCAGCTATGCTGCCTGGCAATAGCGCGCGCCTTCTGTCCCATCACGCGCCGCAGATCGGCGTCCCGAGTAAGTGTTTCCAACGCTTGGGCCAGCGCCTCCCGGTCTTCTGGATTTTCGATGACAAAGCCTGCTTCACCGACCAGGCTGGCTGTTCCTACCAGACGAGAGACCACTACCGGCAGACCACTGGCGAGCGCTTCAAGCAACACAAGCGGACACGAGTCGCGCCGAGAAGGTAAGACGAAAAAATCTACAGCTCGCATCAACGAGGCAATATCCCGTCGAAATCCCAGAAAATGCACACGCTCGGCGATGCCCAGCCGCTCGGCCAGGGCGGGATAGGGACTGCCGGGCAGCCGTCCAGCCACGGCCAGATGAAGCGCGGGCACCTGCTTCATGGCATGCAGCACGCCATCCAGGTTTTTAATAGGGGAGCGAATGTCGCCGACAAACAGGGCCAGCGGCACCGCTTCAGGTAATCCCAACCGGCTGCGGTCGGCCTGCCCGGGATGGAATTCATCCAGATCTACGCCATTGACAATCACCTCTATGCGCTCCGCGGGGACACCAATAGTGATCAACTCGTCGCGGACCATCTCCGAGACGGCCACAATCTGCCGGGCCTGCACGAACGCTTCCTGTTCCCAGGCAGCGTTAAGCTGCGAAAAGATCCGCTGGTACAGAGCCCGGGGGTGCCGGCTGCGGCGCGCCGGATGATAGGGCGAGCGCAGCCAGGTGCCATGCACGAAATGGACGGCATTGACCGTATGGGGAAAACAGGTGACCACGCCGCATCCCATGATCACATCAAACAGATGGTCCATGGTAGCCAGGATGCGGTCAACCTGCTGCCGAAAGCGCCAGACTTTGTAGAGATCGACGGCTTCGCCCAGCGGACCGGTGTGCACCGGCACCCAGGAGGCTCCCATGTCCAGCAGCCGCCGGTCTACTTTGTCGGCAAAGAGCGTTACCGTAGCGCCCCGCAAGAGAAAATAGCGGGCCAGCTCAAAGTTGACGCGTCCCTGCCCGTCGCCTGGAAAAATATTATGGGTAATGAAGGCAAGGTGAATCATTGTCCTATACCGGTACCGCTTCTGATGAAGCCGTCGAGATTTCGCTCAGTCGCCTTCGAATGCACCGGGCCATCCAGCGTCCAATAGCCTCCTCCGAAGCAACGGTCTGCCACCACCGCAGGGCTTCTTGCTGAAGCTGTCGCATCCGTTGCGTATTGCGGAGCAAAGCGGGAATCAGCGTATGCAGTTCCTGCCAGTCATCTATTTGAATGACAGGAGCCTCGCGATAAAACCATCGCCGAGGAAGCCGGTCTGAGATGACCACGCACCCGTAACGCAGGCCTTCAAACAACCGGAACGTGTCAGCTGAGGTACCTCTTGGTGCCAGGCAAATTTTGCTGCGCATCAGCGTCTGCGAGTACGCCTCAGTATCCAGGACTTCACCGGGCTTAGTCAGGCCATACTCCAGGGCATTGAGTACAAACCGAGCGTTAGTATGGACAAAGATCTGGAGGTCCGGATCGCGCTGTTGTAGCGTTTCAAGCACTTGCAACATCCGCAATCGTGCCAGTCGCTTGGGGCTGGGGAACCAGCGATATGGCGACCAGAAACGTCGGGGAAATCCCTGCGCTACACTTCCGGCAAAAAACACATCAATCGGCCGCTCTTCAATGGGAAGCACAGGTAGTGCTTGCTGGTTGCCATATCCTAGAGGCAGATCATATATCGGGGGCAAAGATTTGCCGCGAAGCCATCCCTGTAATAGACGTCCACTATAGCGCAGGGCTCCGGGCAACCAGTGCGCCAGCACGCGGAGATGGCGCAGCAGCAACAAAGTATTCAGGCGAGAAGGCTTACGCAGTGGCCGCGCAGCTAACTGTGGATAAATGCCATAGCATTTAAACGTTACCAGCACCCGATCAACATAGGCTGGAATCTGGCTCCATTCATCGCCCATGACGATCGCTACGACATGGTTGCCATACGCTGGCAACACATCCAGCTTCCACGTAACAAAAAAAGTCAGGCCCATTCCCTCCAGCTCACGCTCGACGATTTGCAGCACCCGGTGTAGATACGACGGTCGTGCTGGCGGTCGCGTCAGCTCCATCACCTCCGGCTCCTCCCGATAGCCCAGACAACGATAGTACCGGTTCGGTCCCCGCATGGATTTACAGATAGCCGTATTTTAGCAGCCAGGGCCAGGCAAGCGCTGTAACGACCAGACGATCCTTCCACGGCATTTCTCGCCGCCAGGCATCATCCAGACGAATTTTGATTTTTCCTCTTTTTAGCCGTGAAGGGTTACCCCATACGGTGTGGTTAATTCCGATTTTCACATTACCATCTCCATCCATCACATCACAACATTTAATTTTTTCGACTCCAAGCATAGACATAAAGCACTTTATATAAGATGTAATATCCCGAATAAACGACTCATATTTTATTAATGCATGCTTACAACTTTTTGATTTAAAAATTTCAAAAAAAGTATTATATAAACACCATCTAGAAGTTGAAAAAGCTGGAGAATATTGAACGAATGGAATCTTTTTTCCTGATTCTGCATCTTCACGGTAAATATGTTTGCACCAAGAATAAGCACACCCTCTTGCATCTCTTACTAAATGAATCAAGTATAATTCAATATCATTAATCATACTTAATGCAAGGAAATGAAAAGCAACCTTCGACGAATCAACAATAACTTTACTCTCTGATTTACTCCATATACTTTTATATAATTGATGCACATAGTATAAATACTCTTCAATTTCATCATTTATCTTTCCAAGCATTAATTTGAGAAAATTAATGTTTGACATAAAATATCTATTTCTAACAAAAATGATTTTATCTATATCAACAGATCTGTTCTTCTCTAAAAAATCATCCAACACACTCTTCCAAAAACTACACGATTGAAACTGAATACCACATCCGCATAAGTGATTAGACTTCCATCCATGTTCCCATATCCATACCAATTCGCCTAGATGTATAAATGGATCTATAGATCCTAAAATATTTCCAATCAAAGTACTCCCGCTTCTCCCCCATCCTCCAATATACAAAACTGGAATACTCATTTTTTTGCCTAGTTTATTTTGTTTACTATACAATTTGAGTATAATCTGTCTATTGCTCCCGCACAGAAAGCTGTTAAAGGACCAACAGCATATGCCTCTCCTGCAAGCAAGCTGGCCATTGTGACTCCTAAAATCCCCAAAATAGCCAATGAAATTAGACTACGAGAAAATATCCAATATCGAAATGCATAAAGTATTATAAGAAATATAATTACATGATACAAAACTCCTCCTGGTAATCCTAGTGCAACGAAACTATTTCCTAGATGCGTCTCTGTATTATAAGCTCGTCCTCCAAACTTCAGTGCTGCTTTCGTGACAGATCCGATACCTAATCCAAACGGATTGCTTAGCGAATACAAATACCCTCCAAGCATCATGCTAAAATGTTTATCAGCCGAACTATAATCAGTTTGTCCTCGCCATGCGTAAACAAATTCCTGTGCTTGACGTTCTAGTCGTTTTCGTGCTCGAGGATCTATATCAAGTTGCGTTGCTGTAGTCAATCCTACGGTTAATCCTACAATAGCTACCACGGCAGCTAGGCCGCCGCGCAACACCCAAACAACCGTTGACCGTGAAAGCACCGCCCAGAGTCCTACCATCATGGCCAAAGAAAAAAACAAGGGGCCTCGAATTCCTGTTAGGGCTACCGCAACAAGCAGTATCAAGGCAATTCCTCCTGCCATTCGGTTTCCTTTCAAAAAAGCAGCCCATGCTAGCACAACTCCGATACTCAAAAATTTTCCATATTCCGTGTTTGAAGCAAAAAGAGAAATGGGCGAAGGGTTATTGGGACTCCCTAACCCTTGATACCAGTTCATCTCCAGCCAGCGCTGCTGGTGCGGCAGGTAGCCAAAAAATACCTGATAGGTCCCATAAGCAGCCGCCACCAGTGCCAGGGGCAGCACCAGCCCGTAGAGCAGCGTGCGCATAAAGGCCGGCGTTGCATAGGTGCGTCCGACCCAGAACCAGCAGATCGGCACGATCAGAAACATCGCGCCGGCCAGCCCCACCATCAATCCCCCCTGCTTCGGGTTGAAAATCTGCAGCACCATGATTGCCATGAGCGCCAGCGTCCACTTCGCCAGTTTCGTGTCGAAGCGAATCTCTCGGTTCACCAGCGCTCCGGCTACCACCACCAGCGCAAATACACTTCCCACCACCAGCAACGGATCAAGCCCAGACCAGCCAAACAGGGGGATCAACAGCCGCCGCAGATCCCCCAGCACAATCAAATAGGCAAACACCGCCAGAATGGCCACGCGCACGTTCACCGTGGCCATGGCCACAAACAGCTCCAGCAGCATGAGCGTCAGGGCCAGCCGGCCGTGCCCGGTCAATAACAGCCAGAGTACGGCGCCGACACCCAACGCGCCCAGCACGCCCACCCCCAGCGTCCGGCGCCAGGAAATGGCCGCTGCAGTTCCGAATAGCGGAAACGTCAATCGCATATGCTCTGGCTCTTTAATCTCTCGTCCTTTACTTGCTAAACACTCAGGGCTACCAACTCAAAATCCTACTTTGCTAAGCCTGCCGCTTCATCCAAGGCACTTTTCTACATGCGCTTCTGGCGCGATCCGCTTACGCTACCTGGAATCATCAATAGATGATAATTCTTTAAATGTCCCAGCATTGTTTTATCATCTATTTGAGCAATACGGTATCCTAGCGGCAAAACTAGCTCTTTCAGCAACGCTTCATTTTCTCCTACCCACCAATGTACCTCACAGAGAATAACTGGCCGATAACGCCGAATTGTCTCCTCCATGCCCTGCAACACTTGTAACTCGTGCCCTTCCACATCAATTTTTACCAGGTCCGGAGGCCTAAGTCGACCTTTCAATACCAATTCATCAATCGTGTAGAGCGGAACGGTGATACTTGGCGCATTCACCGCTGTGTCTTCCAGTCTGAATCGATCACTTGATTCACACAGTACCAGTTTACCACTACCGCTGCGATTTGAAACTGCTCCATGCCATATCTCAATTATCTCCTCAAAGCTATTTAGAGCTGCATTTTTACGAATTGCTTCAATATTTTGCAGAAACGGCTCAAATGCATAGACCTTTCCTGTTGGCCCAACAAGCTTAGCGGCTAGCACTGAGAAGAATCCTACATTTGCGCCGATATCATAGAACACCTGCCCGCAACGCAACCAAGCAGCCAACACCTTTTGTTCTTCCAAGTCGGCTGTACCCAAGGCATATCCAGCTCTAAGTCCAGCCGGGTCAAAACGCAAGCCTTTACCAATGCCATGCGCCATCACATGTTCACCTTGCCTTAAAAAACGAGCTATCATATCAATAAATGGGCGAAAAACAGACAACTTAAAAGGTAAACGTCCCATCCACCGAATCCATGATGGCGGTAACAGGTGCCAAAACATAGTTCTCTTAGCTTTGAACCCATAAATACAGTGTATTTACCATTCTATTTACAAACACCTCTGGCCTAAAATCACGTGCCCGTCGGCGGGCGGCCTCGCCCACGTGACAGGCAAACGTCGGATCGTCCAGGTAGCGTAAAACCTGCCGGGCAAGTGCCGTGGCATCCTCGTAGGGTGCCAGCAAGCCATCAACCCCTTCCGTAATGATCTCGCGGGGCCCGCCTTCCGCACCGGCCACCACCGGCTTACCCAGAGCCATCGCCTCAACGACCACCATACCAAACGGCTCGCGATCTGAAGCATGCACCACCACGTCCATCGCCTGCATCCAGAGCGGAACGTCGCGCTGAAACCCCACCATTAATACCCGCTCCTGCAGGCCTAGTTGCGCGACTAACTGCCGTAGAAACAGCTCATAGTCTGGCTCCAGCTCATGCCGCCCCCCCACAATCACAGCATGCGCCTCAGGATGCCGCTCCAGAATGTGGGGCATGGCCTGAATAAGCGTATGCATCCCTTTCCAGCGCTGCAGCCGTCCGACCATACCAATCAGGGGACCGCTTTCGGGCAGCCCGAGCTGACGTCGCGCTTCGGCGAACGTCGGCAGCCTATCAGGATCGAATACAGTCAGATCAACAGCGGGATATACCACTTCGACCGGTCGGTTCGGCCAGAGCTGCCTCTGTGCATCAGCCGCTGCCCGAGAACAAGCCAGCACTCCGACCGCCGGCATCAGCGTGATCAGTCGATCCATTACCTCGCCGGCCAACGGGATTCCGTGCTGAAACCAGAGCGCCGGAATTCCGGCCATCTGTGCGGCAATTCCTCCATATAAATGGGCCTTGCTCATCCAGCTCAGCACCAGCGTGACGCGCTCTTGCCGGAACAGCCGCACGAGCTGCCTCACGGTCTGCATATAGCGCACCGGCTGCCGGAGACGTCCGGCCCGTATAATCCACACAGGAAATCCCAGGGACCGCGCCTCTTCTGCAAGCGGCCCAGCTTCAAAAAACACCAGCAGCCAGTCCTCGGGCGCCCCCGGCACGTGCTGCAGGAAAAGCCGCAGAAGCTGCTCGGCTCCCCCACGCTGTTCAGCCAGCGGCATGAGAATCCCTACCCTCATAACATGCGCACTGCTTCATCTGACTTCACCTGTACCAACGTTTGACGAACCCGCTGAGCCAGCACCATCCAGTCCAATTCTGTCCCGTAAAAACGCCGGGCATTGTGCCCCAGCTTTTGCCGAAGCGCCGGATGCGTGGCCAGATGCCACGCTGCTTCTGCAAAAGCCTGCCGATCTGCTACCGGCGTCAACCAGAGCGATCGTCCGTGCTCTGCCCGCAGCAGCGGATCGGTCAGCGGTCCGTCGGTGCTTAACACCGCCAGTCCATGCTGAAGGCCCACAATCATCGACCCACGGCGCGTCGAAGCGCCATCCACAAACGGCGCCAGCAGCAGATCCATCGCCGCCAGGTGGATCGAAGCATCCACATCAGACAACACCCCGGCATCGCGCAGCACTACTTCAGAAGGCAGATGCGCCCGCAACTGCTTCCCATGAGGCCCTACATACAGTACCTCAAATGAGAGCCCCTCCCTCCATAATCGGTCAATGGCTGCTGCGATGTAATCCACCAGGCGTCCAGCGCCTATTGTCCCGAATACGCCCAC
This sequence comes from Rhodothermus profundi, assembly GCF_900142415.1. NCBI lineage: Bacteria > Pseudomonadati > Rhodothermota > Rhodothermia > Rhodothermales > Rhodothermaceae > Rhodothermus > Rhodothermus profundi. The sequence goes on along the minus strand of NZ_FRAU01000011.1, from coordinate 60,517 downwards.
AACCAGTCCCTCCGGCGCAATGCCCAGTTGTTCCCGGGCCTTTGAGCGGTCACATCCCACATCGGGGATGTTCGACCCCACCGGCCAGTGCACCACACGCGCCTGCGGGAACCATGACCGGTACTGCGCCACCCAGGGCTGAATCGAGAAAGCCACCACATCGGCCAGACGGCCCAGCGCCCGAAACTGGGGTATCTGCCAGCATCGAAAAACCCGGTTCCTCCAGCTTGTAGGCGGTACGAAGTCTTCGTGGAACAGCACCGCCAGACGCATGCGGGGCCACCGGCGGCGCAGCTTCCGCAATGTTATCGGCAGAAAAGGATTCAGCCCCCAGCGTCCATAACTGAACTGATTGAACTGCACAATAAACCAGTCTGGCGGATCCATTGCGACACAACGAACCAGCTCTCCCACGCCGCGACGGGGAGGGCAGCGAAACGCCTGCACCACCTCTACCCCGGGGATAGCAGTCCACCTGGCCTGTGCCGTTAGCACGCGAACAGCCCCCCCCTCGGCTGCCAGCGCAGCAGCCAGATGCGCGGTATGATCCCCGATGCCATCCAGCGCAGGCGGAAGAACCGGAAACAGCAGATCAATACGCATGCATCTATTGTCGCCGTTTACGCCACCGTCGGTACCGATCCAGGGCCCAGAGCCCCAGTCCCTGCAGATGAGGATTGTTCAGCGTCAGCACCTGACAGAGCCGCCCAAAAGGCGTGCGGTAGTGCAGCCAGAAGTCCAGATTGTCCTCTTCCAACCTGTCGGCATAGCGACGGGCATACCAGACATACGGCTTGAGCTGCACGCTCTCGTGGAAGTATTCTCCACTTTCTTCGTGATGAAAACCGGGTCCTTCCAGCCAGGGATGAAACCCAGTGCAGTGAACAAAGTAAGGCCGCGCCAGGCGCAGGGCGTTCCGAATTCGATCCCGAGCCGTATAGGCATAAAAATGCCGATGATCATGGATGATCTCGGGCCCATATTTGAGAAACCGTACCGGGATCTCCACAAACTGTGTAATCAACAGAGCATCCAGCACCTCCTGATCTCCGTAAAGCGCGCGCGGCCGATCCACAAACCCTTGAAAATTGCGCTGCGCCTGTAGATACAGCTCATGCTGCAAATGCTTGCCCCAGCTCTCAATGAGCGGACGGTGCCGATAGGTTACGCGCAGCACGGCACTGTTCAGGCCCGTTTCCAGATCTCGTTTCTTCTTGTAGCCCCAGACCCGTGCTTTCTCTTCTCCCAATGCTGCGTCGTAATGCCGCGCCAGGTCTTCGGCAGCAACCAACACTTCTTCCGACAGCGTTTCCCAGAGTAGCTGGGGATTACGAATCATCATCAGATCCGCATCCAGCCAGATAAGCTCACCAATTCCCTGATCCATCAGGTAGAGCAACACCTCTGGTTTGGCTGACCAACCTTCTCCCCGGGGCTGCAGCCTGTGAAGCAGGGCAGAGGGAGCCTGACGACGAGCCCAATCGACCAGCGCTTCGGGAAGCTCGGGCAACACCACATGAAGCACATCGTCCGGAGCATGCTCAGCCGCCGATAGCATCAACAGCTTCAATCCTACTGCGTTACGGACAGGCCGGTCATCAAAGGTGACGTAATGCCGACGAGTTGTTGCCATAGGCTCAGTGCCGATGGTAGAACGTACCCACCGCTTTACTGGCCAGATAATTCAAGCGTCTCAGGCGCAGACGCAACGGCGAATAGAGCGGGATCGGTCTGTCAATATACTTCAAAAATTCAGCATCAGGTAGCGTGGGCAGGCGTCCGCGCTTTAGCAGCAGCCATAGAAAATTCTTTTTCCAGGGCTTTGGGGCATCTACGGCATGCGACATCGTGAAGCCGGCTCCGGTGAAATCCATGGCGTCGGTACCCATCACGCTGAGCGGCACCTCCGTTACCATCACGCTTAGATTCAGCATATCCTGATCGGCCACGTAGAAGGGGTGGCTCCGATCGCCAATATTGTAGCCCTCATAGTTTTTAAAACTGGAAATGTTAACACCCTCCTGGCGCAACGCTTCCATCAACGTCCGCCAGGCTTCCAGCAAAACGCGATGCTCACGGCGCACTCCGATAAATCCGCCATTATAGTATTCATTAGGCCACCGCCGCACCTCAAGTCCCTGGCGACAGGCAAACTGCTGCCATTGCAGACGAAACGGATGGGTAGCCGGCATGTAGGCATAGGCCCCGTCCAGGCAGAGCGCTACGCCACTATCGACCCATTCTTCAAAGAAAGACCAGCGGCACTTGACCACAATGTCTGGATCGAAATAAAACAATCGCTCGGCCTCCAGGCCATAGCGATCCCAGAGATCCAGCATGAAATACGGTTTATAGTTTGAAAAGAAAATGTCGATCTGAAGGGGCAAAAAACGAATAAGACAATTCTGCGCAACCTCCAGATCGTAGCCCTCCGGTGTTTGCCGCGCAGCGCGAGCCCAGGGCGGCAGCTTTCCCCGATATCCTACCCAGACGATTCCCCGAAAGCCGTGGCGGTAGAGAGAGTTCACCAACGCTCCTACCCCGTAGTGGTAATGCCCCTCAAAGAGGGTGCAGACGGCTGAGCGCGATGTAGAGATAGCAGTCATGGCCGCTCAGGCATTCGGGGCCGAGACTTCCTGTCCGGTAAGAAGCGCCCAGAAGCGGGCCCGCTGATCTGAGAGGCGGAAGCGCTCACGCGCCAGCCGCAACGCGCCAGCAACACACTGCTCCCGCTCTTCCAGCGCGCGCTCAATCCCTCGACTCAATGCGTCTGCATCTAACGCATGCACCTGAATGGCCGCGTTATAGCGGGCCAGCAGTTGCGCCGCGGCTGCATCGGCCGGACCATGATACAGGATCGGCAGCCCACTTCCCAGGTACGTTACCAGCTTGGTGGAAAGGCTGTAGCGCGTAAACCAGCGATATTGCTCGCCGAACGGCAGCGGTAGGTAGAGCACATCCACCCGCTCCAGGTCGCGCATTACCTCAGCCTCGGGAGCATAAGGTAATTCTTCTACAGGAACGCGTTTGGGGCGCGTGGGGGTACGACTTCCCCGCGTAACAAACGCAACCTGCCAGTCCGGCCGGCGAATCTGCAACCGATCGATGGCCTCGACCAGCACCCGAAAGTTGGGGTGATAGGACAGATGCAACGCGCCCATGAAATACACGACTGCTCGGTTGGCCGGACGCGGCCGCGCCCCCTCAGGCAGCTCCTCAGGCAATCCATCCGTAATCACCTCATAGGGCAGGCGACCAAACCACCGACTATAGGCCTCGCCCATGGCTTCTGAAATGACAATTCGCCCGGTGGCGCGTTGCCAGACGTAGGCCAACCGATCCATCAGAAAGTCGAGGCGCGGGTGCGTGGCCAGGTTATAACGCATATCATCGTGCACATTCAGGAAATAGGGCAGCCCGTGCCGTTCGGCTATCCGGAAGGCCAGCCAGAAATCTATCCCGTGCGGAATGGCATGAATCGCCGTAGCCCCGGCCTCCAGAATAGTCTGCTCCAGCGCCCGTTCAAAGGCTGGTTGTCGCCACTCAGCGATCCAGCGCAAATAACGCGCGAACCGGGTGCCCTCAAGACGGCCGAAATAGGGACGAGGCGGCAGATGCACTTCACGCCCAAACGGTGGCGGAGCCGGCGGACGCACGCCTGTGCAGATGCTCAGAAACGGCACCGGAGCCTTTTCAAGCAGCGCGCGCAGGATGCGTCCGCCGCCGCTACTGTCTCGCAGTCCAAATGGTTGCACAAAGGCAATCAGACCACCTGTTGGGCTTTCACGCGTTCGATCCATCCCTGGTAGATTTCTTCAAAAATGTCCGACAACTTTTTTGTAATATCCCACTCAGGATAGTGGGTTTTCATTTTCGTCAGGTCTGAAATGTAGCAAATGTGATCTCCCTCCCGGGGTTTATCCACATAATCGTAGATCATCTTTTTACCAGAAAGCGCCTCGATCATATCGAAGGCTTCCAGAATCGAGCAACTGTTTCCCCGACCGCCCCCCAGGTTGTACACTTCCGCCACCCGGGGCTCTTCGATAAAGCACTCAATAAACCGGGCTACATCGTAAGAATGAATGTTGTCTCGAACCTGCTTGCCTTTATAACCATAAATGGTGTATTTGCGGCCTGTCACATTGCACTTGATCAGGTAGCTCAAAAAACCATGCAGCTCTACGCCCGCATGGTTCGGCCCCGTCAGGCACCCCCCACGAAGACAGCAGGTCTTCATACCAAAATACCGCCCATATTCCTGCACCATGATATCGGCAGCTACCTTCGAGGCCCCAAAAATCGAATGCTTGGACTGGTCAATCCGAAACGTCTCCGGAATACCGTTGTAGTAGGCCGGGTCGGCATAGTCCCAGCGCTTTTCTAACTCCACAAGAGGCAGCTCATTGGGCGCATCGCCATAGACCTTGTTCGTGGACAGGTGCACGAACACGGCCTCAGGCGCGTAGCGCCGGGTAGCTTCCAGCAGGTTAAGCGTACCAACGGCGTTGACGTCGAAATCCTCGAACGGTATCTGCGCCGCCTTGTCGTGCGAAGGCTGCGCAGCGGCATGCACAATCGCATCAGGACGCAGGGTTTCGATCAGCTCCAGCACGCCCTGGCGATCCCGAATGTCCAGCTCATGATGCGTGAACCGCGGCAGCGTCTCTTCGAGCCGTCGCTGGTTCCAACGCGTGTCGCCCTCCGGCCCGAAGAAAAACGCGCGCATGTTGTTGTCCACGCCATGCACATCCCATCCTCGATGGGAAAAGTACGAAGCCACTTCCGAGCCAATCAGGCCCGAAGAACCCGTAACCAGAAGTTTGCGCATTCTGCTCATAGATATTCCTCCAGCGTAGTTACCATCCAAATAACTGCAACAGTTTCTGCACCGCGCGTACAGGAAGTTTGTGGCTTATGCCCTGCGTAGCCCGCAACCAGGCATGGATTGTCTTCTCAAACGGAGTGCGGGGATCACGAAGCTGCCCGTTATAGGACAATCCTTGCCGGGCGGCAAGCGTCCCCCAGTCCTGGTCCCATATGTTGAGCTTTCGAAAGCGCTCCGGACCGTGTTCAACCAGCAGCTTCAGCACTTCTTCGTCCCAGTAGTAATGGGAAGCCTTTGGAATCGACCGCATGTCGATTCCAAGCGCCTCATAGCCAGCCAACCACTCGGAGCGCACCGGTCCGGCCTGACGGATAGCGGCTTCCATATGATGATATTGCCGGAAAATCGTTACCGGTCGCTTTTCGGGGTGATGTAAGGCCTCCCAGACCTGATACCAGCGCTGCTTGCTCCGCATGCGGGCCCAGTCGGCGTACTGGTAGTGCAGCACTTTAATCTCATGGAAATACAGCGCTGGCGCATCTTCCGGGACAGGCACGCGCGGGCTGTGAATAGGGCGGCCTCGGTGCGGCGAACCGTCGTCCACAAACCCAAAGGGTTTATAGGAAGGGTCAATCCAGGCGCAGGAAACATTTGGACCAATGTTCGCCCACTGGAAATAAAGAACGGTACCCGGCGGCGCGCTCAGCAACTGCTGCCACTCCTTGCTCTCCATCCAGTTCGCCGAGAACATCTCGTCGGCATCCAGGGCGATCAGAATACACTGCCCCTGCACGGGCAATTCCCGGGCTGTCTGGATCAGTAGCTGCTGGCGTGCTCCCTCGTCGTAGGCATCATGTGGATTATCAACAAGCACGACTTTTTCAAACCGCCGGGCAATTTCGCGCGAGCCGTCCGTTGATTGCTGATCGGCGATCACAATATAATCAGCCCATGTCGAGGCGCACTGCAGAAAGCGCTCCAGAATCCACGCCTCGTTGCGCACCGGCGTCATGCAGATCAGCGTTGCTGGTTTTTCAGCCGGTTGCTGCACGCGCTTCGATTTCACGCTGTTAGGTTCTTTTCAGATTTTTACCTGCGCATTACACAAGCCCTGAGCTATCACGCCCCCTCTATCAAAGGAAACCGGCCTATAAGGGCTTGAGTCACCAGGCCGGGTCAGGATGTTTTCTGCTGCAGCAGCACTTCTGAGAGCTCCCTCAAACAGGGTCGGCCGCCAGTTGCTTCCCGGCAGGAAAAAGCCGTTGGCTGGCAACGGCGGAGAGTTATTGCGTTCGCACCGGTAAGCCTTCGTGCTGCAACAGCCGTGCCAGTCCTTCCCGCAGCGTTATTTCCGGCAACATACCCGTCAATTGCTGCAACCGAGTAGTATCGGCACGTTGATGCAGCTTATCCACGGCGCGAACCCGGTCCGGATCAATCCGGATAGTTATCTTCTGGCCCATCAGTTCACTCAGCGTCTCCACGATTTCCTCCGCCGAGTACTCCTGGCCAGTTCCCACATTGACGATCTCATAGCCTTCGGTTACACGCTCGCCCAGCGCTACCAGCAGGCGGGCTACGTCTTCGACGTAGATATAGTCACGTTTTGTGTGGATGTTACCCAGTTCGACCACCGGCCCCTGCTGGAGCGATGCCACAATGTGAGGAATCAAATGCGGGTTGGTTTCGAACGGCCCGTACGTGTTAAACAGTCGGGCGGCCACGCAGGCCATGTCGGTCGTGCGCGCAAACTGTTCCGCCACCTGTTCGGTGAGCAGTTTGCTCAGGCCATAAATATCAACCGGAGCGGGAGGAAGCGTTTCGGGAATCAACCCTTCCACACTGGGATAGATGGCACCACTGGATGCCACGATGGCCGTGCGCACGCCTGCCCGGGCGGCTGCGTTCAGCACGTTGTAGGTACCTTCCACGTTTACCCGCAGCGTCTCCTGCGGATGGGCGTTGCAGTAGGGAATAAAGTGCAGCGCAGCCAGGTGAAACACGATAACCGGCTGCGTCTCCTCCATAACCGCCTGCAGGGTCGCTGCATCCAGAATATCCGCTTCGTAGAAGTCAATGCGATCCGCAAATTCCAGCAGGTGGTCTACCGAACCGGCCTGCAGGTTGTCGTAAACAACGACCTGATATCCCTGCTTCAGACACTGAGCCACCACCCAGCGTCCGATAAACCCGGCACCTCCGGTTACAAAAACCCGCTGAGTCGTCATACAACTACTCGTCGCTGTTTTCAAAATTCGCGTTTATAGTTTACAGCGAAGTTGACCGCATGGCGCACGCGCTTTTTCGGCAGCACATAGGTCGTTCTGGCGCATTCAAGATGCGTCTTTTTGCACATGGTTCGGCGATGCCAATAGCTGACGCGACATGCGCGGGGGCGAGCCGGCAGCCCGCCCCCGCCTTCCATCTAAATGCTACCGAATCCTCATCATTCGCCCTACCCGGGTGTAGGTTTCGGAAAGGGTGCGCACGGTTACCCGATACAGGTAGGTACCTGAGGGCTCGCGGCGCAGGTCCAGACGAATGCGTTTCTGATAGCCAGCCGCTACTGGCTGCGTCAACCGGTACACGCGACGGCCCAGCAGATCAAACACTTCTACTTCCACCTCGCCGGGCTCTGGTAAATCAAGCACCAGGTAGGTCTCTGTTCGGAAAGGATTCGGGTAGTTTGCATGTAGCTGAATAGCATCAGGCAAGTCCGGTGTTGCCGGTTGCCAGACCAGCCGCAAGGCTGTTACCTGCGCATCTTCGAGCGCCAGCGTCTGGCCAGGCGTCAATACATGGGTGCGCCCTGGCGATTCATTATGCATTTCCTGAACGGTAAGCGTTCCTTCTCCAGGGGCATCAGCCAGCACCAGGCGCAGTGGAAACAGCTCAGGAGCAGCCTGAATCTGGAGCAGTGCTTCTGCACCGCCGGCCAATCGGCTGTCCCCGTCAAAGCGCACGTCAAACGCTTTGCCTGGCGGTAACGGCGGCAACAGATAGGCCGGGAAGTCCGTAGCGACCACCGGCTCTGTGGTCAGATAGAGCGTGCGCGAGCCCCCTGCTGCATTCTCTACTTGAATCACGGCAGCGTCCGAAGCTGCCGACAACGTTGTTGCAGCAACGGCAGCAGCCTGTTTACCCGGTGCATCGCAACCAGGTCGAATCATACCGGCGGCCGTCGCTTGCACCCAGTATCCCTGACCCGGGCTTAGCGCTGTAGCAAGCTGATAGCCAACCGCCGCACCCCCATACTCGTAGACCGTAGTGACCAGCCCTGCCGGATCTTCCGTAGCATCCAGCGGCAGGTTAATCGTGCAGGAGGGCACGGCCAGCAGATTCCACCCCGACTCCAGCCAATAGGTTGGATTGTTGATCGCATACCCCTGCACTGTTTGCGCAACCGTCTGGGTAGAGTTCAGCCAGTATCCGCGGCCGGGGACCAGATGCGTAGCCGCCTCGTATTTCCCTTCATAGGCAAACAATGCACCCGGCTCGGCGGTCGGAAACACAATGCCGAGCGCCCCATCGGCCACATCCAGAGGCAACCCGACCAGATTCCAGCCTGTTTCCAGATTGACGGAGGCATTTGTGAAGGCGGCTGCGGTCGGGGCCACGTACTGGATCACCAAGGTGGTCGGCGCTCCACTGTCGGCTACGTATCGATGCTGCGTCTTCATGTTGACGTCCACCTGAGTGCCGCCCCCTGTATCCTGCAAGCGGAAGCTACCGGGTGGCAACGTCAGCGGATTCCAGGAGATGACGACCGGCCATCCGCCCGTAGCTGGCTGGAATTGCAGGGTCCACTGCACCGCAGCCCCTTCCACTACGGAAGCCCGCACATCTTTGTACAGCGCTTCCCCTCCGTTGAGAAAGCGGGCTTCAAATGCCCCTGGAGGCGGCAGCGGCGGTGCCTTCTGGTCGTAGGCTGCATCAAACCCGTCCGTAGCCCCGTTTGCCGTGCCAAACGAAAGGATTCGGCTTTCTCCTGTCGCGTCCGTGACCGTCAGAGTAGCCAGGAAGTTGTCGGCCGAGGGCAGCTCGATAAACGTGGCCGTAATGTTCATATCGGTCGTTACCGTCACGTTTACCGGATTGTCGCTGCCGCTCAGATCGCCACTCCAGTTGCTGAAAACCCATCCGGCAGCCGGTACCGCTGTCAGTTGCACTACGGTTCCAGATTCATAAGCTGTCTGGTCTGGATTTTTAGTGACGGTTCCGTTCCCGACCGTCGTAATTGTCAGCGTATAAGTTGGCGTGCTGACGCCCTCACCGGTTATGGGAACGAGTTTTTCCTGATGGATTCCCGTCCCGTCGTGATAGTGGATGCTGAGCGTAGCGCTGACGGCACCAAGCGTAACCGGAGTGTACGTGACGGTAGCCGTGCAGGTGGCTCCCGGCGCTAACGTCCCACAGTTTGTACTCACCGTGAACTCGGTTCCCTGAGGTCCCGTCATAACCATTAGGATCTCTGTCAGATCGGCGGTGCCCTGGTTCGTCAGCGTTAACGTCTGACTGGCCGTTGTGCCGACGACCTGCTGCCCGAAGTCCAGGCTGGTGGGCGAAACAACCAGAACGCCTCGGGGACCTGAAGTCAGAATTTCAATAGCCGAAATTTTTGCATTGTTAACAAGAGGCGTAAACACAATGGTCAGGGCACCATCCGTTACCCCGATGCCATTGAACGTCTTAATCAGCGCCGTAGCAGGCGCACCAGCTTCAGCGATGATATCGAAGTTTGTCAGCACGCCCTGCCCATTTTCTACGTCAACATTGAAAACGCGCGAGCCCGGTCCTCCCGGCTTTTTGACCCCCCACCAGATCTCGGCAAAGTGCAACCGGACGTCATACACACCATTAGGCAGCGGAATCTCATAAACCATTGGACCGCCGTTCGAGTAGCGCTCCGTCTGATACAGCACGTCGTCCTGCGTACCGGCAATAGGCAGCGACAGGTTTTTGTACGTTTTGCTAGGTCCTGAGTAGTAGGCATCCGCGTCCCATACTACACCACTGGTAGTTACTGTACCATCTCCAGTGTTCAAGCGAATCAATGCAGCCGAAGGAGGCGGAGGCGGTGGCTCGTAGGCCAGCACCACGACATTAGAGGTGAGGCCGGTCATTCCATCTGGGTCTTCCACCACAGCGACAGCATAGTGAATACCACCGGCCGGATCCGATTTGGTCAGCGTCACGGGAATGTCAGCCGTGCCCGAAACATCCAGCGTAGCGGTGAAATCCTGCACCTGCAAGACGCTATTTGCATCGTAGGGCGCCACGTTATAGCCGCCTCCGGCCGGCTCAAACAGCGCCGCCTCAACGACCAACAGCTTCACGGTAGCGCCTACCGGTCCGTAGACCCGGAATATCTGATTCGGATCATTCACGGTGGTCGGCAAGCTGGCAAGCCCCACCACCTCCAGACGTGGCCGAGGGGGAGCGGCACTGCGCACCCAGGCCCGCGCCCCTCCCAGACTCCCATTTGGATGCCGAAAGAGCGGAACGCGATGCGTCAGACCATTACTGAACGTGATTTCCACCTCACTTCCTACCAGTTCGAGTCCAGATACACTCCCCGACCCACCAGGGCCAGGCTGCGAGGTGCCCTTGATACTGTTGGGATCTACATCGATAGAGAAGGTAAACACCTCACCGGGATCAAACTGGCTGAACTGAATCTCCAGCGTCTCATAACCATCACTGCCATCCACCCCATTGTGAGGATCCAACAGGGTATGCCCCAGCAGCCCTGTTTCAACCGCTCCGGAGTTCGGGGTAAATGGCTTGGCGACGTTGTCCCCGGCCAATCCATCCGGATCAAAGATCATGTCCGGCAGCATGCCCGAAGCCAGCCGAATCCGGACAGAGACGATCTGCTCCCCTCCTGTCGAAGTGTTCTGGATGATAAACGAGCCGTTAGCATACGTGCTGGCCCCCAGATTACCTGTGGGCGTCACTTCAACGATAGCCTGACTGGTCTGCAGTACCTCCTGCACGCGCAGGTAATCCCAGGTAGCTTCAAACGCCGTAGCGGAACTCCCCTGGCGGGCAAGTACCCCTACCGCCAGCCCCGACGGGATGCCCGGAGCTGCCTCGTAAGTACCCTGCACGACGGCCAGCAGGTTGCCCGAAAGAGCCAGCGGCGTTCCCACATCCTGCACTATGCCGTCATCCAATGCATAGCGAGGCTGCACCGTCCCGGCCTGTGGATTGACCTCCAGGAAGAATCTGACATGCGTGCTGCTGAGCGCTCCTGCTACCGGCACAAACTGTCGGGTCGCTACATCGCCTGTCTCATGGACTACCTCAATGCCCTCGCCGCCACTTTCAACGACCAGACCGATGTAGATAAAGTCCTGCTGCGTACCTGTCCCGATAAAAATACCCTGCGACTGTCCCACCTGGGGCGCACCGCTAAAGAACGGATTGTTTATTTGTCCCTCAACAACAAACGGTGCCGTAGTACTGCTGACCGCTACCCCAAACTGGAAGGCATACTGCTGGGTGTTGGCAGCACCTTCAGCATCACCAGGCGGAACAGCGACAATGGTCAGCAGTCCGGCTGTTCCGCCAACAATCAGATTGTTTGGATCAAACAACGTCAGATAATCTGCGGTGCCATTGGTCATCAACCCCGTCAGGCCCACACCGAAAAAGCCCGTTCCTGGATCGTTATTAAAGAAGTTGTAGAAAACCGGCAGCGGCGTATTCCATCCATTGCTTGCGTCAATGGCAAAGGGATCCGCCGTGTCGGGCAGGGTGTCGTTGTCGTCGTCCGGATCGTTGAGATCCGAAATCAGATCGCCATCCGCATCTGCTGGTTTGCTGGCAGCCGAGCACGGGTCCGTTCCATTGTCGATTTCGTCGGCATTGGTGTAGCCATCACCGTCCTCGTCCAGCGTGGGGTCGTAACTACCCGAGCATATCAGGAAATCGTTCGGTTCAAGGACGGTAATGGTGTTTGATCCATAGTTGGCAATCCATATCGTGCCCGGAAATGGAGCATTATCTCCGAGCGCAGTGACATCCAGGGGAATCGACCCAAACCCGGAGGCCAACACTTCTTTTGTGAGGACCTGCTTACCATCTGCGCTCAGCTCGACACGATAGAGGTTACCATCAAAGGAGGCCAGCAGCAGGTTTCCCTGAAGCGCTCCGCCAAAGTTCGAAGCCGTGTATTCGGTGATGCCGTTTGTCGAAGACGTAAAGGTTGTCAAGGCGCCATCTGCTACGCCTGGCTGGCGATAGTCGCACTCTGCAGCATATGCGAGAGCGGGCGGCACGGGCGGCCAGTCAACAGGCAGGCGCGGATCCCCCGGCCCATACCAGACTGAGTCTTTGAACAGGCCGGCTCCTAGCGGATTGCCGCGAATCGGGTTCGGATGGCCCGCGTAGTAGCGCTCACCGGGTTGCACGTAGTTGGGATCCCCGGGAACCAGCTCTCGGATAAAGTGCAGATTGTCCAGGTTATTGACCTTGGGGTCGCCTCCCGGTCCGGGTCCGGTCGATCCGGGCTCACCCGCCAGATATTTATTTGTGCACTGCCCAACGGTAGTCTCCGCAGGATAATCGGCTTCGCCATCCGGGTGCCCTCCCCATCCTCCATTTGCTCCATTATCTACGGCATACATGCGACCGTTACTGGTGATCACCAGATCATAGGCGTTCCGAAAACCGGTGGCGTAGACCTGAACCGGGCCTGTCGGATCCCATTTGGCCTGGTTTAATCCGTCATTTCCGCCAAAGGGATCATTGATATCCACCCCGTCATATCCGGGTAGACTTGGGTCATCAATACCATTTGCATTCGGACGCGTCGGGTCGTCCAGCGTCGGCAGATCGTACACGTACTTGTTATCCCCACTACCCTGAATAGGCATCGCCTCCAACGCATTCAGATCAACCGACAGAATAGCGGCTGATAAGGCATACTCTATGGTAAACCCGAAATTGTTCGACGGGGCCCCGGCGTTTGTATGTCCTCCTATTGCGATATACAAGGTATGGGTAGTGGGATCATAGGCCATCCCATTGGGCGAATGGTTTTCTTCGCTGCGCGGCAGCCCTCGCACCAGATCCACCTTATCCCAGTAGCCCGCCGGATCATCCCGGCTGGTTCCTACCCACGTCAGACGAGACAAAATACCGGAGTTGGTATCTAAGTTGAGATCCTGTCCACCGCCTCCTGCTCCAATCCGGGGATCACTCGAAGTAACATAAATAACAGGATTGCTCGGCGTGCCCACTACCAGAATACCGGTTACCTGCCGCGTCGTGACCGAAGGATTCAGCGTACCATCATCATCATGATTGGGAATGTTTTGAATCAACGTAATGGTCTCCTGGTTGATGACCTGGTAGGTAGCCGGCCCCGTTCGCTCCACCGTCAGCACCAGGATCAGGCCATTCTGCTGGGCCACGTAGAGCCGACCGTCCGGTCCAAACTGCAGGGATGTGGGATTTTTTAACGAGACGCCCTGAAGGTCGGCTGCATTAAAGCTTATTGTCTGTCCCCGGACCTGTTCTGAGCCGGTCCACAGGCTCACGCTCAGCAAGATCACGAGCAAATAGAGCACCTGTAATCGCTTCCGCATAGCACCTGACACCCCTAAGATGAATGAATAATGAATATGTCATATTAGATAAGCGCAAACCTCCTCCGTAGCACGCGTTTCCCAGAAGATGCCATAGAGGTGCTCTGGCTAAAAAGCGGCCAAGCCACAGGCGCATCCTGCGCTTTCAGGATACGCCTGTTTGCCCATCTCAATGGCAGTTTTGGATTTAAGCCATTTGATATCAAGGAAGAATGGTCACGGTGCGCGTGAGCGTCTGCTGGTGCATCTGTGCCCGGCATAAATAGCGACCGGCGGCCAAACGGCTCCCCTCGATCACAAAGCGATGCGTTCCGCTCGCAAGCCATCCTTGATAGATAACCTGAACCGGCCGGCCCAGCAGATCATACAGTACTAAACGCACCTGTTGCGCCTCAGGCAGAACGAGCTGAACGAAACCTTGCTGGCGAATCGGATGGGGCAGCACGTCCAGGATTGGCCGGGAAACAGGCCCGAATGGTTCCGTGGCGGTTAGATACTGGCGAATCTCAAAGGTAAGCTTCAGCCCCTGTCCGGCCTTGCCTTGCCCATTTGCTTTCGTATACGGCACGGCCTCCACTACATAACGCCCGAATTCATAGGCCCAGCTTTTGTAATCCCCTGCAACATCCCCTGCCAGCGTAAACGGGGGTACATTTTCCGTACGTACCTTCACCCCATTTTTCCAGAAAACAACACTGCCCACGCTGCCAATGACATCCGCCCGGATATTAATGGCTGCCGGCAGATTTTCCACCCACAGCACCGTATCAGGGCGCAACACCGCCACGTCGGTGTCGGTCTGCGCATCCACCAGCACGAAGCGCGTCACCACCGGAAGCTCGACAGCAGGTTGTCCGGTCCCCGATAGCGCAACCGTGACGTGCACCCCCTGCTCGGTGGCTATGGTCAGGGAGCCCTGGTGCTCGCCTTCCCGGTAAGGCATAAACTGAATGGTAAGGCGTAGCGTCTGCCCGGCCGCAAGCGTTAGCGGCAACGACGGCGAAGACACAAGTGCAAAGGCGGTTGTATCGTTTCCCTGGAAACGCAGCGCGGTCAGAGTGAGGGTGGCCGTGCCTGTATTACGCAGGGTCAGGGAGCGCTGCACCGTTGTATCGAGCGCGACCTCCCCAAAATCCAACTGCTGCGGATCCACTGCTAGCGCCGCCGTTGCTCCCGAGTCAGCCCGCACCAGCAACACCACCCAGTCCTGTCCGTCCTGAGCGGGCGGGCGCAGGGTAACGGTCTGTCTCCCAGAGATTTGCTGAGGATCGGTCTGCTGGAGATCACCGCCGTTTCGGGGATCAAACCAGTAGACCGTATAGGTGCCTTCGGGGGCCATCAGCGTTCCACTGCCCTGAGGGAAATAGACAGCCGCTCTCTTCCATCCCGTTGCATCAGGCTGCACCAGCACGTAAGCGTCCGGCGGAGCTCCCACAGAAGTTGCGGCAACAGGCTCCATTTCCCAGAAAGGAAGATGCTGTAGAAAAAACTGCCGGGCAAAGCGCGTGTAGTCCCAGAGCCGATCCCTGCTGCGAAAATCTTCCAGATCCAGATCATTATGCGGGCGCTGATAGCCAAAGTACCACTCTACCCCTCCCCCACCGGCCATCAGATTCGCCCAGAGCGCTTCCTTGCGGCACGCGTCATGGTTGTTGTCGGGGCCATCCGGTGAGCACCCGACAGCGGCATTGCCCGGCTCATCCAGCATCACGACCCAGGGACGTCCGGCTGCGGCGCTGCGTTCAATCCAGGTGCGCGTGGCTGCATACCCTCCCGCCATTTTGCTGAGCTGCAGAGAAGGCCCCTCCAGATAAGGATATCCCAACAAGGGCCCATAAACCTTTTCATGATCTCTGGGAAATGTATGCACGACGATCGGATGATCATAGGGATCCAGACTCCGAATGTATTGCGCAAAGGCCTTGCGCTGCGCCGTCGTATTCGTGTTTTCCTCTCCCAGATTCCAGATCAACGCGAGATGGTACCCAAACCGGGCGACCAGCTCTCGATAGTAAAGCTTCCGCGTTACGCCTAAGTTACCGCCGTCCAGCAACTGGTCATTTTCCTGTTCCTGAGTAATCACGTGCAGCAGGATACCCTTTCGCTGCATGTGTCGAAAAACGATATCCCACTGCGCCAGCTTGGAGACGTCAAAGCGGTACCGTTCGTCGTAGGAAGTCCAGGGATAGACTTCGCGGCCATCGCCATTTACATTCATCGTGAGAAAATACAGCGAGTTAACCCCTTCCCCGGCCAGATAGTTAATTGCTCCGATAATTCCTTTTCCAAGGCCGTCCTTCCAGGTAGGGTCGCCGCTATTCCAATCGGACAGATGGGGAGCGTAGCGATGAAGCCCATTGGGCAAGTCGTTGGCAGCACCGCCATGGTCTATAGTATTGTCAAAATCGGCATAAGCCAGGAAATTCTCGGGAGAGCCGGCTCCGCCCTTCAGAAAATAGGTTCCATCCTCAAAGCGAAAGTAACGCTCCCCTACGTAGCGCAGGATGCCCCGTGCCCGGAAGTCAGGGGGCGCCTTATCCGTCTCACCAATGGTGAACGTCCCTTCCAGCCCATCGGGAGGGATCGGCGTCCCTGCATCCGGCTTCAGCGAAATGGCTACCTGAGGCCCCTGCCGAAAAGAGACCCGAAACCGATAGGTGCCGATCTGCGAAGGGGTAAAATGGGCCTGCCAGACATTCCCCGCGGTGGCCGATGTATTGGCCGCATCCCCATCGGCTGCGAAGAAGCCAGGCACAACATAGCGCCGGCCATCGGGCGCCGTAATTTCTACGTTAAAGCGATAATCCAGAAAGGGATTCGGGTCCCCCTGCTCATCTGCCTGAGGCCCATAGACCTGAATGGTGATGGGATGCCAGCGTTTCTGCTCTCCTAGAATTTCATACCCCTGTTGCGCCTGGCTTTCCCTTTCGGTATAGCCTCCTATGATCCCCACCAGGAGGATCCACCGCCACCACGCACGCACACGCATGAGCTTTCGGGTCTGTATCCATTCAACTTCCTGCCCCACGGGACGCCCAAAGCCACCAAAGCCCGTTCCGGCCGCCTGACGTCCCGTTTTCCTCACCTAGGTCGGATACTTCCGAAAGCAGCGGTTTCTTTCCGCCACCTTCACCCGCCCAGAGATGTGCCGGAAGGATACAACCTCCCACCTGAAAGTGCCAGTCCCTCCTATAAAGATCGGATGAGTTTCTGCCGCTACCTTGCGCCAGAGGAGGCAGCCTAGCGAGCAGCGCCTTGCTAACTTAAGATTGGCTTTTCTGAAACGCGCGAGGTCATGCTGTTCAACTCGCTAGACTTTCTGCTCTTTTTGCCGCTGGTCGTTGCGCTGTACTACGGTCTGCCAGCACGCTTTCGCTGGCTGTTGCTGCTGCTCGCCTCGTATGTCTTTTATGCCTGGTGGAAGGTCGAATACCTGCTGCTCATTGTGGTCTCCACGCTGATCGACTATCTGTGCGGTCGGGCAATGGGGCGCTGCACCACGCGGCAGGCTCGCCGACCGTTTCTGATCCTGAGCCTCGTTACCAACCTGGGGCTCCTGGCTACCTTCAAATACCTGGGATTCTTTGCCGATGCGCTGGAAGCATTGCTGGGGCTACTGGGGCATCCCACCGAGGTCCCTACGCTCGACGTGCTGCTACCGATTGGCATCAGCTTTTATACGTTTCAGACGCTCAGCTACACTATCGATGTGTACCGGGGCACGCTCAAACCAGAACGCCACCTGGGGTACTTTGCGCTATTTGTCAGCTTCTTTCCGCAACTGGTAGCCGGCCCCATTGAACGCGCCCGCAATCTGCTGCCTCAGCTCCACCATCCCCGAAAACTGCACGCTGCCTACCTTCGCACCGGGTTCTTTCTGATTCTCTGGGGGTTCTTCAAAAAAGTAGTGATTGCCGACCGCCTGGCGCTCTATGTCGATCCTGTCTTTGCGCACCCTGCTGCTTATAGTGGGACGCATTACTGGATTGCGCTCTATTTCTTTTTCTTTCAGATCTTCTGCGACTTTTCAGCCTATTCAGACATTGCCATTGGCACTGCCCGAATTTTCGGAATTGATCTGATGGAAAACTTCCGCCGGCCATTTGCGGCCCGTTCCATCGCCGAATTCTGGCAACGCTGGCACATCAGTCTGACCACCTGGTTTCGCGACTATGTATATGCGCCGCTGCTGCGCAGCGGGGGACGCCGCTCTAAAATTCGCTGGTTTGGAAGTATCTTTATTGTTTTTGTACTGAGTGGCCTCTGGCATGGCGCTGCCTGGACCTTTGTGCTCTGGGGAGCGCTGCATGGGCTGTATCTGATTGTGGGCCTGCTGACGCGTCCGGCGCGCCGCACGTTCTGGCAACGCGTGGAACAATGGGCGCGTCAGCTCGCACCTGCCCCCGCTCATGCCGCCGGAATTCCTAGATTGGCCCGGATTATCCCTCGTCTGCGCAATGGTCTGGCCGTCCTTACCACCTGCTGGCTGGCCATGACCAGTCTGATCCTGTTCCGGGCCAGTTCCGCAGCAGATGCTGCGCATATCGCAACCCATCTCTTTGATCTCTCCGGAAGCTTTGGACTGCCTGGCTTCTCATTTACCGACTGGATCGTCAGCCTGGGATCCATTGGACTGCTGGAAGCTCTTCAGTGGATCGATGCCCACGTTGTTCGACTGGAGACGTGGATCGACACTGCTCCTCGCTTGCTGCGATGGAGCACCTACTATTTCCTTATTCTGCTTGTACTGCTGTTTGGCGTCTTTGACCGGCGTCCGTTCATTTACTTTCAGTTTTGAACCATGCGGCTGCGGCAACTTGTCGTCAAAGCCCTCGGATTCTTCCTGCCGCCTCTGGTGGCAGTAGAACTGACCATTCGGTTGCTTACGCCGAATGGTCCCTTTGCGGGAGTGCAGCGACTCGTAGACTTTTACCATCCCTTGCGCACTGGCCAAACACCAGTCCATTACCTGTTCATTGGCAGTTCCCGCGTGGCGGCCGCGGTCGACGTGCCCACGTTTCGCGAAGTGCTGCGCCCCCATGCCGCAGCGGCCAACCTCCCGCCTCCCCTTTACATCTACAACCTTGGCCAGGGATATTCAACGCTGGCCGAGCACTATCTGGCGCTTCGGTGCCTTCCAGATTCGCTCCTGACTGGAACCGTCCTGCTTGTCGGACTGAAGCACGGCGTGCCTCCCGGCGATCTTTTTACGGACACCTGGGACGGTCTCTGGGCGGATCCACGCTGGCCGCTGCTCCTTTCTCCTATCCTGCGCCTTGAGGACCTGCCGACCTTCTGGTGGCAGGCCGGCGATGCAGTGCGCGACAAGCTCGTCGTAACGGCTGGCCTCTTCTTGCACAGCGTACGCTACGGGCGCTTTATTCGCGGGAAAGTACGGGCGTTGATCGAGGACTTGCCCCGTCGCCTGGGACTCCGCCCGCCTGTTTCATCTGCTCCACCCTCCCTGGCTCCCCGAGGAGGCATTCGGACCGACAGCGCCGGAATTGCTGCCATTCGCCGCCTGATGCTCGAACAAATGCAGCATCTCAATGCATTACGCCCTGACAGCGTCATTCCAGACTGGGATCAGACGGTCTTTGCAGACCTGGTGCGTCTGCTCCAGCGGCGCGGCGGGCGCGTCGCGGTCTTCAACGTCCCGCTCACTTCCTGGCATCGACTGACCGACCGTCCTACACCCGAAAAAATACATTCTTTCCGCCAGTGGGCCTACGCGCACGACATGCTTGTACTTGAGGTGCCTGCCACGTACCCCGACGAAGCCTTCCCGGATCTGGTTCACCTGGCCGATGCCTACGCCCCAGACTTCACCCGCAAGCTGGCAGAAGTCTTTCTGCAGGCAATCACCCAGGAGATTGAAGCCGGATCCGCTTATTGACGCCCTCCCCGAGAGGCTCGGCGCTCAGATAAAAGTAGCCGTGCTTTGAGACGGGATACAATTTTATAGCAGGTCATTTTCAAACAAAAGACGATATAGTCACAAATTATCACAGGATTATTTACCACAAATTTTAATTTACGATAAAATGGGCGATTACAGAGTTTTCTCTTGAAAAGCGCATATCGTATGAGCTTTAACAATCTTTTAGATCGCTTTTGAAGCGCTGCTTTAACAGCACTATTTTCCCTTCCATATTTATCAATCAGAAATTGATTCACTCTATATCGATTTATATTTCCCTGTAGATTCGACACAGAAAGACTGATACTTTGCGGACGACCTTCCAGATAATAATAATGAGCTTCAGGTATCAGAAGCAGGCGGGCACCATGCATAAGGCATTCGAAATAGAACACCGTATCCTGGCTTACCATAACCTCTTCCCGCCATTTCAGCGCATGCTTTGTTATAAAAGCGTGTCTGATAAGCGGCTTTATCAGACCAAGCCTTGGATTTCGAGGCCCGGGCATATTGCCCAGAATAAACTCAACCGGTGTAATAAAACGAGGAAGCGCTTTCAATAATCGTTTAGAAAAAAGGGTACGTTGTTGATCAAATTTTTGCCCCTCGCTTATGTTATCAAATTTATAAAAATCAACCAGATATATATTATCGGCGATCATGTCTGCCCCCCAGCGTTCGGCAAGCCGGATCAAACGTTCCAGCCGCACCGCATCCATCCAATCATCAGCGTCCAGCCAGGCAATCCATTCTCCCTGCGCTACCTCCAGGGCAGTATTGCGCGCGCAGGAGGCGCCGCGACGTTGTCTATGTCGAATGATGCGAATACGGGAATCCTGCCAGGCTAGTTGCGTCAAAATAGCATAAGTATTATCCGTGGACCCATCATCCACAACAATTATTTCCAGATCTCTTAAAGTTTGAGACAACACAGATGACACGGAAAATCGTATATATTTCTCAACGTTATAGGCAGGTATAATTACCGAACATTTTGGCATAACAAATCAGGTGATTTGCAAAAATTTCGCATTATAGATTCCTTTCTTTTTTATCAGTTCTACAAATCCTTTACAGAGCGCTTTCATCAATACATGAGCCTCATCAGGATCCTTACTCAGGAAATAATCTAAAGTTTTATCAATGGCTGGAGTGTTATTGACATCTACAATATAAATCTTTCCTGTCCTTCTGTCTCTTAAAACATCCATCTCTCCATAATCCAGATTCATTACTTGAGCTACTTTTATAATCTTTTCCAGCTCTTCTTCCGAAAAAACCTCATAAGGATAGGCAATCTCTCGAAATATCACATTTCTCCCAAATCTTTCGTCAATCTGTTTATATTTCTTCCAGATAATTGGGATCATATCTCCAAAAACAGGTACCCTGAAATCTACAGCCAGTCCCGTCTCTGGATCTATGCTATCAACAAGACGTTGATATACTTTATCTTCCTCTGTTTTAGATAACGGCCCTTTTATAATTCGACCATCATGAGCAAAATTTTTGTTTGATTTCACAACCATCATGCCTTTGTATCTTAAAGGATCAACAGAAATAGAATATCCAAAAACATCAAAAAATATCTTTGAGATATACGCTTTACTGATATCTATACAATCCGCATTAATGACTGGTTTATCTCGCAGGGATGCTGGCAGCGGATCTGTATAGGTTGCATCCTTCCACTTGACAACTAAATCATACGCTTTATCAAGCTCGTACACTATCCTAAATCCAAGCAAAGTGATAATTTTATATATCGTATAGAATTTTGCCAGTCTATTAGGATAAAACAGAATGCACAACTCAGGCCTGAAGAGGTTTTTTACTATATAGATATTTTTTACACATTTTACTTTGCTATTCAATCTTACGCCCTGCCTTATATCATCCACAATACGCCACGCATATCTCAACCTACATCTCATGCCGTCAGGAAGCACCTTGCCAATCCTCCTCACGACGGCAAAACTGCCTTTTCCTGCTCGTCGGAACATCCTCTACCCACCTGCCCGGTCTGTACAGTCTGCATAAATCCGCTCCAGTACATTAACCAGCGCTTCCCGGGTATAGCGCTGCTGCACCAGACGCCGTCCATTCTCTCCCAGCGCATGCGCCTTTTCAGGTGCCTGCAACAGATGCAATAATCCCTCTGCAATCGCTTCGGGCGTCTGCGCCACTACTATACCGGCTTCATTGCCTTCGATTAACTCCCGCAATCCCGGGGCTGGCCCGCCTACTACTGGCTTTCCGTAGCTCCACGCTTCCAGATAGACGGCCGGCAGGATCTCATGGCGCGAAGGCATGCAGAACACATCGCAGGCCGCATAGGCATCTGCCTTCTCCTGCTCGTCCACCCGGCCCAGGTAATGCACCCGCGCATCTACCCCGTCAAAAATGCGCCGTTCCTCCTCCGACGCGGGCCCGATAAACACAAAATGCACCTCAGGGCGCCGGGCCCATACCAAAGGAGCTGCCTGCACCAGGGCCGGAGCTCCTTTGTAGTCGTTCATGCGTCCGACAAACAGCACGATCGGTGCCTTTCCCAGTCCATGCCGCTTCCGAAAGCCGGCTCCATCGGCCTGCTCGGGCAGCAACGGCACTACCCCGTAGAGATGTACCTTCTCGGGGGGCACCCCCAGGCGTTCAACGAGCACCTTTCGGTCGGTCTCCAGCAGGGCCAGCACGGCATCGGCTGCCTGCCAGTGCCGGGCATCGTCCGGTCCATCGCCATACTGCCCCGGATGCACATAAGGTGTCACCACGAACGGACGGCCCAGCGCCCGGGCCACCTCCTGCGCCGTCCAACCCAGGTAATTTCCAGCTACCGAATGCACCACCTCGGCCCATTCGATGAAAGGCCGCAACCGGGGAGCAAAGACGCGTCGAAAGAAAGGATACCCGAAACGCCGCAGCGTATGGTAGCGACGCGCCAGGAGCGGCACCGCCCGCACGCCAATAGGCAACATACGCAGCCGGTCCCAGACACTGGGAGTAAGCGCATGCACGGGCACGCCTTCGTCTTTATAGGACTGGCCACGGGGTAATAGCAAACTGTCACCCAGCACGCGCAGCCGCACCGGCAACCGCACGTCGCGAAGGGTTGTGGCAACTACCTGCACCTTGTGCCCGCGACGGGCCAGTTCATGTACTACCAGGCGGGTCTGCGTCTCGACCCCGCCAACGAACGGGTGGTACCGCTGCGTAACGAAAAGAATACGCATGTTTTAGTACATCCAGCCCCACTCGTACGGTAAAAACGAAGTCAGATAACGGCGAACACCCGCAATAATATTGCGAATACCAGGCACTACCCGCCGGCTTCGCAACTGCCGCCACCCGGCCTGCACGCTCTTCCAGGCCCCCACTCGCCCCATACTCAAATGCCAGGAACGCAAAACTTCCGTGCGCTCACGCGACGGCGGTTGCGCGCGCCAGTACTGCACCCATCGCCGCATCAAACGGGCCGTCTGCTGCAACGCAAACGCTAAATTCTTCGTAGACTGCTGACTGTGCATCCGATAATACACCAGCACCCGAGGCACTACATGCAACTCACTGAAAAGCGCAATCTTCATAAACAGGTCGCGATCTTCTGCGGGCTGAGGCACCGTCTCATCCCATCCGCCTACCTGCTCAAAAATCTGGCGCCGCATCAGGGTATTAGATGGAAGATTTACCGGATCAGCCATTACCGTGTAAAAAGGTATGCGGCCCTGGTAGTCCATTCCAAGGCGGCGAAATCCCAGGAGCGTCGGCACAAAAGCATGGGCTACAAATAGTTGCGGCGCCGCAATTGTCCTATCCTCTTCATCAATTCGCGTAAACCCACAGAAAACAGCGCCAGCCTCGGGATGCTGTTCCAGATAGGAAGTCAGAGTCTGAAGCATTTCGGGATGCAGCATATCATCCGCATCCAGAAAAAGCAGATAGCGTACAGAGGGGCTAAGCTCCTGGACTCCTCGATTACGTGCCCGACTTACTCCCTGATTCTCCTGTTGTACCAGACGAATCCGCTCATCCTGCGCTGTCAACTCTTCCACAAGGACCGCCGAAGCATCTGTGCTGCCATCATCTACAACTACCAGTTCCCAGTCGGTCCAGGTCTGTCGCTGAACGCTTTCGATGGCCCGCAGAATATAGCGTTCCTGATTATAGCAGGGAATAACTACCCCAACTTCAGGCATTGCGATGCTCCTCGGGTGTTGCTGTTGTCAGGGTCCAGTTGTTATCTGGTTCGTAGCCCAAGCGGACAACCAGATCACCAAATTTCTCTTTGAAGGCGGCCACGTGTTCTTCGGTAAAATGATTCCGCCAGTCGCCCGGCTGACCCTTCCGATAATGACTCCGCACATCCTCCT
>NZ_FRAU01000011.1:0-35598 GCF_900142415.1 Rhodothermus profundi | reverse complement strand
CCTTCCTCCTTCGACACCTGCTGCAACCGCCGTCGATGCTCAGCCAGGTGCGGCAACCCCTCCGTCGGATGACTGTTGCGATGCGAAAAATACGCCGACACAATGATGTCCCGCGGATCCCGAATCACATGAAATCCCCGAAACGAAACACCCTGCAACCCGTCCACATGAGCCTGGTCGGCCGTAATGCAGCAGGCAAAATCAACCCCCTCGCGCGTCAGGTAAGTCCCCAGCTCCTCACGCCGGATGTCCCAGCGCAGGTAGTCGGTCAACGGCCCGTGCGCATGCGGCGTAAGCGGATCAACCACCAGCCGCTTGCGCAATCCGGCCTCCCGGCATACCTGGCCAATAATTCCATGAATCCAGGTGGACGCACACTTATGATGGCCAAAGTAAACGTACAGCATACGTGTCACCCCGTACATTCGCTGGGAACAGCTCGCGCTGTAAGACTCCAGTTGTCATCTGGCTCATAGCCCAGCTTTACCAACAGGCCCGGATACCGCTCCTTGAAGAGCGCCACATGTTCTTCAGTAAAGTGGTTTCGCCAGTCACCCGGCTGCCCTTTCCGATAATGACTTTTTGGATCTTCCTGCCCTCTGGAGCGACGGGCCAGACGCTCAAATTGCAACTCGTAGACAATCCCGAGCAGTTTTTCGGCTGGAATCGTGCGGCGCGGCCAGCGTCCCCATCCTCCCCACCGCCGCGCCACTCTGTTCCACACAAAGCGAGGCGTATCAATAAGTTGGCGCCACCAGGTCCAATCATCTTCATCCAGCAACCCCAGAAAGGCAAAAATCTGCAATATCGACTCGTAAGGCCGGGCCGTTACTTCTTCGAACTTCAGCTCCAGCACATGAGGCATCGAGAAGTCCCAGTCGGCAATAGGCCGGAGATATCGCTCGCTGAATTCAATCTCTAACCGTATCCCCTCTTCCTTGGGTACGCGACGGAGGCGTTCTTGATGGGCATATTCTTCCGTTCCAGGCTTGAACCAGTGGCTGTAACGATGCGAAAAATAAGCCGATACAATAAGATCGCGCGGATCGCGCACTACATGCACCCCTCGGAAGTTCTGAAGTTGTCGTACTTCGTCAATCTCTGGATTGGCACAACCAAGGACAGGATGATCTGTTTTCTGGTAAAAGTCGGCAAAATTCCACCCCCATCGTGTGCTTTTATAAAAATAAACATAAGGTATCCCCAACATAGCACAGGCGCGTTCTGCAATCGCGCTGAGCCACATGGAGGCACACTTATGTCGCAGAAAGAAGATAGCCTGAATTTTCGTTCGCATGCTCACTCTATCTTCCAGTTTACATGCAATAATAATCCGAGAAACATCCACGCCAGACAATTAGCTCGGCCTCAATAGCACAGTTACCTTTCTGCTTCTCAATACTAGTTATACACAAACTAACTCACAACCTTATCAAACAAGCACAACCTAATATATAAACTTCTACACGATTACATATCTATTTGTACCCAGTAAGCTTCATAAAACGATCACACTTAAACTCTATATAATTAATCTCGCGCAAAGATAATACCTTTTTATATTCCTTATTTCTGCCTTCAATAATATTCCCTCCTTTTAATGCATTTAAGTCACCTCGTGCTTTTCTTTCTTTAAGGATAAACATATCTTCCTCGAAATCAACGCCCAGAAAATCACACACTTTACACAATTCATTCTCAGGATTGTCAACCAGATCTTCATACCTTACCCAAAAAATGTTATTTTCAAGTATCCAGCAAACCAAATCATTCCATGATTCTACAAATCTTCTAGTAACTCTTCCTCTTTTTTCAGGGTGCTTAAGAACTAATGATTTCCAGACTTCTCTGGGATCTCTAATAATCGCTATAGTCACTACACCTTTTTGATAGTTTCTTTTGAAGAAGAAATGATTACTGTAATGCCCATTATATTTACTATAATATATTTCCTTAAAGCCTATCAGTTTATCATTAACATTTCTCAAAAGAAATTTTAGCAAAATTGCTGGATGTCTTTTCCATGTATTAGAATGAACTAATTCGCAAATTTCATCTGTATAAACAAAACCATCATACTTCCATTGATGGTAAGGTTCACTCAAACAGATAATTTTGGAATGCGAATTCAACATGGAACACAATAATGTTGTCCCAGATCTAGGCACTCCTACCACCTGAAACAAACGATTTTCTTTTCCATCGAGAGGAAATGCATTCCACAAATAAAAAGACGAAAGTTGCTCCCATACTCTTATCATTCCCAATTCTCCCAGTAAGCGCCGCACTGCACGATAACTAAATGAACCCTTCGGAGCCTGGATGTTCATGCTTATTTTACAGTCATGGACTCAAACAAGCTGATGTTGCAATCGATAATAAGTCCACAAATACCCTTTGCGCTCAATCAGTTCGTCATACGTTCCCTGCTCTACAATACGGCCAGCTTCCAAGACAACCACAAGATCCACATTTTCAATGGTTGAAAGCCGGTGGGCAATAACAATAACCGTACGCCCCGCCATCAAACGCTCAAGCGCCTCCTGCACCAGCCGCTCCGACACACTGTCCAGCGCGCTGGTGGCCTCATCAAGCACCAGAATATCCGGGTCGCGCAACAATGCCCGCGCAATCGCGATCCGCTGACGCTGCCCCCCGGATAGCCTGGTCCCCCGATCCCCCACTACCGTATCGAATCCTTCTGGCAACTGTTCAATGAACTCCAATGCATTGGCCTGAGCCGCCGCCCACCGAATGCGCTCCTCAGATACATCCTCTAACCCATAGGCAATGTTGGCCCGGATCGTGTCGTGAAACAGGAAAGTGTCCTGGCTGACCACCGCTACCCGGCGTCGAATGGTGTCGATCCGGTACTGGCGCAGGTCAACCCCATCATAGAGAATCTGTCCTTCGTCCGGGTCGTAGAGTCGTACGATCAGATCAGCCAGCGTGCTCTTGCCCGCGCCCGAAGCCCCCACAAATGCCACGGTCTGTCCTCTGCGAATGGTCAGATTGATGTCGTGCAGCACCCGCTGGCCCGGTTCATACCCAAAGCTGACGTGGCGCAACTCAATGGCCTCGCGCAGCCCCTCAAACGGGATGGTTCCATCGGGCAGATACGGCTTATCGTCCCGCCGCAGAATATCAGCGACAGCCTGCACAGCCCCCCGCTGCTTGGCCCACATAGCGCGCAGGTTGTTGATGTTCTGAACAAGGGGGAGCATGCGGAAAAAGGCAAACAGAAACGTAATGAGCACGGCCATGCTGATGCGACCTGGCAGCACGAAATATTGCACGGCCACAATGATCAACCCGATGAGCGCAATCGAAGCAACCGCCTGCGAAAGGGGTCCAATAAGCGCCTGCTTGCGACTGATCTGTACGACAACATCGGCAGCTTCCTGACTGACCCGCCTGAAGCGCGCCGATTCGAACGCCTGCGCGCCGTGCGTCAGCACTGTGCGGATACCGGCAATGAGCTCCTGCGCCCGCGAGGCAATCCAGCTATTAGTGCGCGTAATCGCGTTTCCTTCCCGTTTCAAACGCTCAACCAACGCGCGCACGACCACAAATAACCCGGCCGTCATCCCGATCGCCACCAGGGCCAGCGACCACGAAAGCGCAAAGATCGCCGTGCCGTACACCACGAGCAGGAATCCGTTGATCAGGATCGCGCTAGAGGTGCCAAACAGAAAGCGCAACCGCTGGATCTCGGCCGTAAGCACATTCAGCAGATCACCGGCCCGCCGATGCGCATAGAACTTCAGCGAAACAGCCTGCAACTGGTCAACAATCTGGCAACGCAGCCGGTGCAAAATGGCCTCCTGCAGGCGGATGCTAAACTGCTGGGCCGCATAGCCCAATCCCCCCCGCAGCAGAATGGCCAGCAGAATCAATCCGGAGAACCAGTACAGGCGCGTCATGACCGGCGCATCGACGCGCAGCAGATGCTGATCAATCCAGGCCCATCCCGTAGCGAATCCCTTGGCCTCCGGATTCATCAGACTATCCAGAAAAGGCACCAGCAACCCCAGCCCAACGCCTTCAAAAGCAGCGCCCAGACCGGTCAGCACTACCGTCAAAACAAATAGCCGCCGGTGCGCCCAGAGTTGCTGTAAAATCAGGCGCATGCCCTCTTCCTGACGCCAGAGATGGCGACGCAGCCCGTTCGTCACCTGCTTTATCATCGAAATTCTCGTCGAATCAGTAGGTAGAGCGTCAGCATCTGGGCAATGGTGCGCGTGATTTCAAAAGCTGTGCGCCAGCCAAAGCGTCTGCGCTGGCGCATCTCAACTACGAGAATATCCCCTTCCTGAAGCGGCGGATAGGGTCGAGCCCCGCCACTGACCAGCCGTTCCAGCCGCTCACGGTAAATCTCCCGGCGTTCCCCTTCCACTTCGCGAAAGATGCGTACCAGATATTGCTGGCGGACGCCTTCAGGCGTGCTGCCCACTCCCGGGACCTTTGCGGCAGACAACAACGGAATCAGATCTACCCCCCGTTCCACCCGCCAGATCCCGGGCTGCCCCACCGCTCCCCAGATGTACACAATCATGGTGGGCCGCCCGGGCCGGTAAAACTCAAACTCAAACGAAGTCCCGCCCAGTCCGCCCACTGGCTGGGCCTGAGCGACTCCAAGAATTCCCCAGCTCAGCAGTAACCACCCCCATCCTGTTTTATGGCGCATCGGTCCTGTGGCTCTCATTGCATGACGGAACGCCGAACGATCTGCCCGCTCCTGCGCCCCCTTTAGCCGGTCGCCGCTTCCCGGGCATAGTAGCCGTAGCTCTTATGGTATCGGCGGCCATAGCCATACCCATAAGCATAACCTTTGCGTTTATCAGCCCGGTAGCGGTTGAACACCACACCTGCAATCGACACATTAACCGACTCGAGCGTCTGCCGCGCAATATCCAGCGCTTTAATATCAGTGCGCCCTGCCGAGACCACCATCAGCGTTGCCTCAGCCAGTTGCGCCAGCAGCACCGAGTCAGTAACCGCCAGCACCGGCGGAGAGTCCAGCACGATGACGTCAAAGTGCTTGCGCAAAAACTCCACCAACTGCGCCATGCGCGGCGACCCCAGCAACTCAGGTGGTGGCTGGTCAACTACGCCAGCCGGCAAGAAATACAGGTTGGGGATATCCGTAGCCCAGCTTTCAGGATCCGGCCGCATTTTGCCCAGCAACAGCTCAGCCAGGCCTGGCTGATCGGCCAGTCCGAGCAATTCGTGTGCCCGTGGGCGCCGCAGGTCCGCATCTATCAGCAACGTACGCTGCCCTCCGTGCGCACTCGCTACCGCCAGATTGGCTGCTACTACCGTCTTGCCGTCGCCCATCTCCGGGCTGGTTACCAGCCACGTCGTCGCACGGCCTTTGTTGGCCTGCGTGTGTTGCAGATTAGTCCGAATCAGTCGGAAGTTTTCGGCAATGGGCGACCAGGGATCTAGCAGCGTAATGAGCGTAGTGCTGCGCGGTCGATTATCGACCTCGACAACTTTCCGCCCCCGAAAATGCTTCCGAATATAGGGCTCCATCGCAGGGACCACGCCCAGCAGCGTATAGCCATGCTCCCGCACCTGCTCGGGATCGTCGAGCTGGGTATGCATCGCCTGTTTCAAGAAGGCCAGTCCCAGTCCCAGTCCCAGACCAATCAGAATCCCCAGCACAATGTTCTGCGCCCGGTTTGGACGAACCGGCACGGTCGGGACAAACGCGCTGCTGACGATCTTTACATAGCCCAGCTCAGATTGCTCAGCAATCATGATGCGCTGGAGCTCCTGCACAAACGTTGTGTACCACTGCTCGGCCATTGCGCGGCGCCGCTCCAGCTGCTCCAGCTCGATCTGCTGACGCGGCAGACGGGCAAGCTGATCTTCATACTTGGCCAGCTCCTGGTTGAACGCTTCAATCTGGCGTTCAAGCTCCTGAATCGCCAGTTGTTTTTCGATCCGCCGGGCGCGAAGCTGCTCCACATAGCTCAAAGGCTCTGTGGCAGGCGTCTGGCCGCTGCGTCCCAGCATCTCCTGGACCAACTGCGCCTGCAGCGCTTCCCGTTGCTTTTCAAAGTGATCAATCTGCCGAACAATCTCGACCAACTGCTGGTCTCCCAGCTTCTCTTCATTACCGCGCAATTTCGGATTGAACACGTAGTACTGCTCCGCCTGCACTTTCAGCTCAGCAATCTTTTTCGAAAGCGCATCAATCTGCGCCTCCAGCGTGGCAACCTGTCGGCTTTTGACCAGCTCGTTGACCAGGCCAGGTTCCAGCTTCTGCAGTTCCTGCTCGATGAATTGCAACGCAGACTTTTCCTGCTCCAACTGGAAACGAGCAGCATCCCGCTGCGCTTCAAGCTGCGCGACTTCAGCGACCAGACGTTCCCCCTGGGGGCCCAGACGCACCACCTGGCGCGAACGCGCAAACGCTTCCCACTGGCGCTCCAGCGCTTCCAGCTCCTGACGGCGCTGCTCAACCTGCTTTTCGACAAACTCCCGCGCGGCCGCCAGACTTTCACGGCTGCGCTCCCGGCTATACTTCTCATACTCTTCCGCGTAGCGGTTGGCGATCACGGCCGCCTCCTCTGGCGTCGTACTCTCGGCCGTAATGACGATCATGTCCTGGTCAGAAAGCGGCCGGAAGCGTACCCGCTCGCGCAGCCGAAAAGCAATCTCTCGGATGCTCGGCTCCCGACCATCTTCGGTAGGCGCCAGAATTGGAAACCGCTCCTTTGCGCCCGCCGTCTCTGCGGTGGCCACAATAGCCTTAGCTACCCGCGTGGCCAGCTCCGCCGAGTTTTTCAGGATGCCCAGTTCGTTGGAAAGGGCCCTGCGCTCAATAGGCGTAAACGCCGCCACGCTGACCGGCGCATTGCCACTGCCGCGCGTGTCCACAAAAACAATCGCGCTGGACTCATACACCGGCGGTAGCGTGTACGTATAGGCCCCAATGACCCCGGCCACGACCAGCGTGGTCAGCAGAATAATCCATTTACCACGCCGGATCGTATGCCAGATTTCAGCAAAGTTGATGCGCCCTTCGTCGCGCGTTTCGCTGGAAGCAGGCGGCAATCCCCCTCGTTGCCCGCCTCGGGCGACGATCAGCGAGTGATGTCGATAGTGTGCCATAGCTTTCCCCTGGGACACTCCTTGGTCAACAAGCTCTGATTAACAGGCCCCTTCGCCGGTCAGCACCACCGGCACCGTACGGGCCAGGATGTACAGATCCAGCCAGGGCGTCCAGTTATGAATATAATGTACATCCATTCGCACGCGATCTTCAAACGTAAGCCCATTACGTCCTGATACTTGCCACAGGCCGGTCACCCCGGGCCGCTTCTGGAGAATGATGCGATCCATGCCA
This sequence comes from Rhodothermus profundi, assembly GCF_900142415.1. NCBI lineage: Bacteria > Pseudomonadati > Rhodothermota > Rhodothermia > Rhodothermales > Rhodothermaceae > Rhodothermus > Rhodothermus profundi. The sequence goes on along the minus strand of NZ_FRAU01000011.1, from coordinate 28,241 downwards.
TCCATCTGAAGACGCTCCTCGGGCATGTAGGCCCTGGGCCCGACCAGACTGAGATCGCCACGCAATACGTTCCAGAGCTGAGGCAGCTCATCAATGCTAAAGCGCCGCAGGTAGCGCCCCACACGGGTTACGCGCGGATCGTTGCGCAGCTTATGGAACAACTCGTACTCTTCCCGCAGATCCGGGCGCTCACGCAACAATTCTTGCAGCCGGCGCTCTGCATCCTGATACATGGTGCGAAACTTCAGCAGCGGGAAACAGCGCCCGCCCCGCCCCATGCGCATCTGCCGATAAAACACGGGTCCGGGCGAATCCAGCTTGATCAGCAGGGCCACCAATGCAAAAAGCGGCAGCAGCGCCAAAAGCAGTATGGAGGCGCCCACGATGTCCATGGCCCGCTTAAGCGCCCGCGCCCGCAGATTCCAGTAGGAATGCTGCACGCCATAGCCGAGCAATCCCTCAAAGGAGCGCGCCGTGCTCCAGAAGGCAATCATGCCGGGATTTTCGGGCAGCACAAAAAGCTGCCGGAAGTAGCGGCTATAACGTTCCAGCAGGTCCAGCACCTCCCGGTGGCTCTGGCCCGAGAGCGCCACAATAGCATGGCGCACGCCATAGCGGAGCCCGCCCGCGGTGCATCCTGGATGCGTCCCACCACGGGAACGTCCCCCAGCCTGTCCCCAACCACATGCTGGTCAGACAGCACGCCAACAGGCCGCAATCCTAATTCAGGCCAGCGCCTCATCGTTTGCACCGCCAGTTCTCCAGCGCCGCCCGTCGCCATCACCAGCACCGGCACGCCCCACCATTCCGTCCGAGCCAGCAGCAACCGGGCAAACAGATGCCCCATGGGCACCGTAACGACAGCCACCAGCCAGCTTCCTCCCAGTAAGGTCGCATGCCCTGCCTGCAATGGCGCGGCAATCAGCAAGCTCCCTACGGGCAAAGCATATACCAATCCCGTAAGGATTGTCAGGCGCCGCAACTCGGCAGCCGGATGCATGACCACCGTGCTGTAGCATCCCAGCATGCCAATCCCCAGCACCAGTAAGCCAGCTGTTACCCACGTAGCCAACGCAAACGTGGGATACACATCCCCCAGCACCTTCTCTCCCCATCCCTGCAGAAACAGGGTCACGCCTCCCAAAATCAGCAAATCTGCCCCCAGCAGGGCCAGTCCCGACAGGAACTGCCGCGGGTAGAGACGCCGGTAGCGTGCCGGACGCGACCAGGTAGCCTTGCGCACAGGCGCTACCCGGACTGTCGAGATGCCTTTGTGCCCGTCTCCCCCCGTCTCTGTCAGTACCAGCTCCTTCATACCGGTATTTCAGGATTGGCTTTCTGTTTACGCTTCGAAAACTGCCGAAAGGCCTGTTCCACCAGGCGACCGAACGCTTCCCGAAATCGGGCTACCGAAAATCGTTCGGCTTGCAGACAAATGCGCTCCACGCTCAACGTCTTCTCCAACTGTTCAAAGCGCTCAACAGCCTCGCACAGAGCCGCCGGGGTCTGTTCGTAAAAGAAGAGCCCTGTTTCCCCTTCAACAACTGTCTCCCGCACCCCGCCGCGGCCATAGGCAATCACGGGCGTACCGCACGCCATAGCTTCGACCGGCACAATGCCAAAGTCTTCCTCGGCTGCAAAGACAAAAGCACGCGCTCGCTGCATGTAGGTGCGCATCACCTCGAACGGCTGATAGCCCAGCAACTCGATGTTTGGCGCAGCCAACCGAGCAATCCGATCCCGCTCGGGCCCGTCGCCAATGACCACGAGCTTGCGCTGCGGCATGCGGGCGAACGCCTGCACGATCAGATCCACCCGCTTGTACGGCACCAGCCGGGAAACAGTCACATAGTAGTCCTCTTTGTTTCCGTCGGGCTGGAACGAGGCCGTGTCAACAGGGGGATAGACGACGCGGGCGCGTCGCCGGTAGATTTTCCAGATGCGTCGGGCCACATGACGCGAGTTGGCCACCAGCACATCTGGTCGGGTAGCGGTTGTGGCATCGTAGAGCCGCAAGTAGTGCAGAATCATCCGCGCCAGCCAGCTACGCACCCCGCGCTCCAGTCCCCCTTGCTTCAGGTACTGGAAGTACAGGTCCCAGGCATAACGAATCGGGCTATGCACATAGCTGATATGGAGCTGATCCGCGGTGGTGAGCACGCCTTTGGCCACCACATAGCTGGACGAAATGACCAGATCATATTCCCGCAGATCGAATTGCTCAATGGCCAGCGGTGCCAGGGGCAAATAGTAACGGTAGGCGCGTCGAGCAAAGGGCAACCGCTGAATGAACGACGTTTGCACCGACCGCCCCTGCAAAAAGGCCCGCTGATCAGGCGGTAAGTATTCGATCAGACTGAACAGATCGGCGTTGGGGAACAGGTGAAGCATCTGCTCCAGCACCCGCTCGGCGCCGGCATAGACGGGCAGCCAGTCGTGCACCAGGGCTACCCGGCACCCCGCATCCCCGTTTTCCTTACCATAATGCGCGCCGTTCAACCGGACGCCTGTGACCTGCATACCCCTTTGTCTCAATTCGTTTAAGCAAGGCCTGCTTCTTACCCTTCAGGCTACGAAAAGATACCTATTGGCAAGCTTTTCGGACGTCCGGTTTCAGCGCCTCCAACGGCGGCAAGTGGCCCAACAAAAGTGCGCCAGCGGATTTTAGAAGAGGTAGAAATGGCGCATGTTTTCTAATTTTTTTGCGCCAAAAGCGTACCTATTCCTGACGAGTGTGCCGGTACGTCCACTGCACCGCAAACTGCAGGAGTTCGCTGACCGATGAAAATCCCAGTTTCTCTTTGGCGCGGCGGCGATAGGTCTCGACCGTCTTCCGGCTCAAATTCAACCGCTGCATAATCTCCTCAATAGAGTATCCCTGCCCGAGCAACTGAAAAACGGCCATCTCCCGATCCGTCAGCATGTCCAGCGACAGCACATGGGGCTGCACGCTCTGGCCGCGCACCACCTTGCTCAAAATACGCGAGGCCATTCGGTGGCTCAGGTACACTTCCCCCTGCATTACCGTGCGAATGGCCTCCACGACACTTTGCGTCGACTCACTCTTCATTACGTAGCCCATAGCGCCGGCCCGGATCGCCCGCTCCGCATAGGCTACCTCATCGTACATGGAAAAGACCACGACCTGCGTCTCGGGCAGTTCAGACCGGATCTGGTGCACCAGATCCAGACCATGGGCATCTTCGAGCGAAATATCGACTACCACCACATCCGGCCGCAGCTTGCGAATCTGCTCCATCCCTTCCGCCGCTGTGCGCGCGCTTCCCACCAGCTCCAGATCCGATTCGCTCCCAACGGTTGCGGCAAGAGCTTCCTGAATGGCCGGATGATCATCTACCACAAAGATGCGAATAGGCGTGCGCCGAACACGGGGCGTGTCTTTTAGCTCAGGATCGGAACGCTGGAATAACACTTCTAATGTCATCATGCGCCTGCCTGCTTCAAATGGTCAAAATGCTCTACCCCAATACTTGTTGCAACAAGGGTAACCCTCTACCGAGCCTCTCTGCCTCCCAGATCTGTCTCTCGGTGAGACAAGGGGAAGTTAATAGCAGGCGCTGCCGTCTAACTCTAAGCTTTAGCGGAAGGTGGTATGTAGTTTAAGCGCATCATGGTGCGCCGGAGACTTAAGCACCACGGGGCATAGGTTGTCCCTTTCGGATGCGCGCAATATGCAACGTAAGTTGCGCCAGAACACCTATGCATAAAATTTTCTTCACAGTTTACTGCCTCGTCCCTGCGCGTGCGTCCACTGCACGGCAAACTGCAATAGTTCGGCCACCGAGTCAAATCCCAGTTTTTCTTTGGCACGGCGGCGATAGGTCTCAACCGTCTTCCGGCTCAAATTCAACCGTTCCGTAATCTCGTCAATGGTATACCCCTGGCCCAGCATCTGAAAGACCGCCATCTCTCGGTCGGTCAGCTCGTCGATGGCAAAGCCAGGACCCGGCGCCCGCCCCATAGCTACCTTGCTCAGAATGCGAGACGCCATGCGTCGGCTCAGGTACACTTCGCCCCGCACAACGGCACGGATGGCCTCCACAACGCTCTGCGTCGGTTCACTCTTCATGAGATAGCCTGCGGCACCGGCGCGAATCGCGCGCTCCGCATAAACGCTCTCGTCGTACATCGAAAAGATAACCACCAGCACCTCAGGAAACTGAGCCCGGATATTCTGGACAAGATCCAGCCCGTGGGCATCTTCCAGCGAAATATCGACCACCGCCACCGTGGGCCGCTCCTTTTCAATAAGGCGAAACGCTTCAGCAGCCGTGCTTGCCTGCCCCACCACCTCCATTCCCATCGCACTGTTGATCGTGTCCGAAAGTGCCTCCCGAATGGCCGGATGGTCGTCGACAATGACTACGCGAATCCGGTCGCTTTGCGCGCCTGGGCCTTCCCGTAGAAGGACGTCCCTGTGCCTCATCGTCGCAACCTCCCTGTTTTTGTATCGCTTCTTCAATCAGCAATATACAACAAAATGTGTAATATTCACTCCCTATTTTTCAACTAAACTGTTCCCGGAACCCCTCCAACAGGCCAGCGGCAGCAAATGGTTGTCCCTTCGCCCGGCTGGGAGTGAATATGCAGGGTCCCTCCAATCGTGCGGGCGCGATAGTACATTGTCTTTAACCCCAGCGAATCGGCACGTGCGCGCTGCGGATCAATGCCACAGCCATTATCCGTCACGCATAGTTCGACAAACTCATCCCGACGATGCAACGTCAGCACAATCTCCGACGCATGCGCATGCTTCAGGGCATTGTTTACCGCTTCCTGGGCGATACGGTACAGGTGCAGCTTGACTTCCGGATCGTCAATGCATACCTGTCCGTCGGTTTCAAAACGACAGCGAATGCCAGGTAATGCATTGGTATTATAGGCCAGCTCTTCTAGCGCCAGCGTCAGGTCCTCGGTGTAAAGCTGGGCCGGCGTCAGCCCCCGATAGATTGCGCGCACGCCCTCAGCCGCTTCCTGCGCAAAGCGCACCACCTTCTGCGCCAACTCCGTCAGTTCATGCTGCTCGGCTTTCAGGCGATGCGCCAGGTTCTCACTGAGCATGCGGATGCTGGTAAGCAACTGGCCGACCCCGTCATGCAGGTCGCGTCCGATCGCCTGCTGCTGCGCCTCAAGGGTCTGCACCATGCGGCGTTCTAGTTCCACCCGCTCGGTCACCTCAATGGCGCTGCCCCAGATGCGCACCAGCCGGTCCCGCTCTACCGTCCCTACCGCATTAACCACATAGTAGCGCATGCCCTGCTTACCCGGCAACGCGTACTCCTCGCCGTGGAGCTCGTAGCCTCGCTGCACGAACTCCCGCAGATAGCGCGGACGAAAATAATGCCGAAGCGTCTCCAACGGCCGACCGGCAACCGCTTCCGGGTCCGAGGCTCCCAGCCAGCGTGCCATCACCGCATTGCATTCCGCCAGATAACCATACCGATAGAGATGCTCCACCTGCAATTCGGGCAGCGTCGTAACGGCCACGGGCTGGCGCAGCTCAATCCGCCAGATACCTTCGGTAATGGTACGGACAAACGAGCGGTAGCGCTCTTCAGCGCGTCGCCGCTCCGTCAGATCGCGCAGAATCATCTGCACTACCGGCCGGCCTTCAAAAACCACCGGCGCGGCCGTCAGCTCCACAACCCGCTCTTCGCCATCAAAACGAATAACCGTGCACTCAAAAGGCGCCACCGACGCCCCCGCCTCCAACCGCCGAAGCTGCCGGGCTATCTCCTCATATTGATCGGCCGAGAAAAAGTCCAGCAGCGAACGCCCGGTCAGGTCCTCCTCTTCCTCAGCCCCCAGCAGCCTTCGTCCAGCCGGATTGAGATAAACCAACCGATCCTGAGCTGCCAGCAAAATCGGCTCCGGTAACTGCTCCACCAGCAGACGCCAGCGCTCCTCGCTTTCTCGACGGGCCGTCTCCGTTGCCTGCCGGTCGAAGTACGTGGCCAGCAGCCCACCCAGCACCTCCAACAGCCGGGCTTCTTCCTGACGCGCCTCCGGCAGTCCGTCCGAGAACTCCAGCCCCAGATACCCATAAAACCGCTCCTCCGCAGAGAGGACAGGCACAACCAGCAGATTTTCACTCAGATGCAATACTTCATCTTGCGCTGTTGGGGTGGGAAAATGCTGCCGGATACGCGTCTCCAGCTCCCGCCACCAGTTCGACACCCGAGGCCGGCGCCGATGCCAGACCGTATAGGTATACTCTTCTTCCTGCTCCCTCGATTGGGGCACGCCCACAAAGTAGACCGAAGCCGCCCCCGTAGCCTCCCCCAGCAGACGCAGCAACGCCTGCATGTCCAGTGGATCCGGGCCCACCAGCAAACGGGCCGCCTCAACAATGGCGTGCTCCACCTGCGCACGCCGCTGCGCATCTGAACATACTGCTTCCTTTTTCATAGGAGACAACTCCTCATACAAGGGGGAAGGAACGGACACTTCCTGCTTCCCTCCAGAAAGTAAAAATAATGTACGAAAAGACACGCGCGACAGCATACGTCCTCCCCAGATAATCGTCAGGATTACCTTATTGATAAAGACACCGACCATTAAAGGTTGTAACAGATCCGCACAAAAAAAGCCGCCTGCTTAGAGGCGGCCTGGCATCGGCATTCCAGCAGATGCATCAAAGAATCGACCGGAACGTAGGCGGTAGCGGTGAGGCACCGTACGTGTCAATCTCTGGCATCTCCGGCCCTTCCTCCGGCATGACATCTGTGCCGCAATATTTCTCGAAGGCCTGCACCAGATCCGCCGCAATGGCACTGGCACTTCGGCCTTCAATATGGCGACGTTCCAGCACGTAGACAGGCTCCCCGCGCTTGAACAATGCAATAAAAGGCGACGAGGGCGGAATGCCTGCCAGGTACTTCCGCGCCTGGGCCGTCGCCTCCAGATCCTGCCCGGCAAATACCGTCACCCAGCGATCTGGCTTTGTAACGGGAGCCTGCAGCGCCATCGCCACGGCCGGACGCGCGTTGGCTGCCGCGCAACCACACACGGAGTTAATGACCAGCAATAGCGTTCCCTCTTTAGCCGCTTCAAAGGCGGCATCAACGGCTGCCGCATCCCGCAACTCCTCAACGCCCAGCCGCGTGAGCTCTTCACGCATGGGCTGCACCAATTCCTCCGGATAGGGCATGGGTCCGCTCCGGGTTTTGATTAAGCTGACAGCACTACCGCTCTCGAACGTGCACCGTCTGCAAGAGATCCAACCTCAGCCGTGAGGCATGCGCGGCAGCTCACGCGCAATGTCCTGTTTTTCCAGGTGCCAGCCAGCCTCCTCACCGGCTTTTCGGAACCGCTCACCCAGCGCCTGTAGCTGCTGCTCCAGATGCTGCAAATGGGTCTCCAGTCGGTGCAGTTGCTCCTCCAACCCATGCAGCCGGGCACGCGCTTTGCTTGCTAATTCGCGACGGGTTTCATGCCCGGCTCTAGGCGCCAACAACAGGCCGGCTATCACGCCAGCCGCAAACGCACAGATCGCAGCAGGCCAGGATACACGCATAACCAGGTTCGTTTCAATGCAACCAACTACCCTGCAGGTTATACGAGCTATGGCCCTCCGGTTCCATCGGCTGTGGTTTCTTCTGGGGGGACTCCTGCTGGCGGGGTGCCGCACCGCGGCCCCTCCTCCAACACCTCCACCTCCCGACCTTCGCGAACGCCTTATGGCCGCAGTGGCCCGCTGGCAGGGCACGCCGCACCGATGGGGTGGCCTCGACCACCGGGGCATTGATTGCTCTGGCCTGGTCCTGCGGGTTTATCAGGAAGCCTTTGGCCTGACCTTACCCCGCACCACCGAAGCACAGGCGCAACTAGGACGTCCCGTTCCCCGACAGGCATGGCAAGCCGGCGATCTTGTATTTTTTCGCTTTAACCGGAAGGAGCGTCACGTGGGCATCTATCTGGGCGACGGGCGCTTTGTCCACGCCTCCAGCTCGCAGGGCGTTACGATCTCCACGCTCAATGATCCCTACTGGCATCGTCATTACTGGATGGCTCGGCGGATACTCCCCCCTGAAACAGCACCGTTGTACGCTCCCTCCCCGAAGCCTACAATCGGCTGGTAGCCGGATCTCCCGGCGCCAACAGGCGTTGGAAAGACACAAGTTTAGGAATATCCTTATGATCAGGATCGCCGCAGCCGAAAGGCCGTGGCGTTCTCTTTTTCTGTGCCTATAGCGCATAGAAAAAATCTGGTAGATCTATGCAGAACCCGAAGCCGGTTTACCTGACCAAAGAGGCGCTCCAGAAGCTCAAAGAAGAACTGCACGAGCTCAAAACAAAGGAGCGGGCGCGCATTGCCCGCGCCATCGCAGAAGCACGGGCGCACGGCGATCTGTCAGAAAATGCCGAATACGATGCCGCCAAAGAAGCGCAGGGCCGCCTGGAAGCGCGCATTGCGCAGATTGAACAGACCATTGCCAACGCCCGTATCGTGGACGAAAACAAAATCGATACGAGCAAAGCCTATATTCTCTCTAAGGTGCGCGTCAAGAATTTACAGACAGGCGCCGAGCAGGTCTTTACGCTGGTCTCTCCGCATGAAGTCAACCTGGACGAAGGGAAGATTTCGGTCAACAGTCCCATTGGAAAAGGGCTGCTGGGACGTTCGGTAGGCGACGTGGTCGAGGTGAAGGTACCGGCGGGTAAGGTCAGGTTGCAGATCCTGGAGATTTCCCGTTAATTAAGGCCGGCCGAACGCCGCTTGCTACGCTACGAGCTCTGCGAAAGCCCGCAAGGCGTCCGGCCGGCCTGTTTATTTTGTTCGGTTGCTGCGGTCATGCTGAACGCCTGCGAATCATACCATGTGGATCGATCTGCGTAGCGACACCGTTACCCGCCCTTCACCCGGCATGCGCCGCGCCATGTATGAAGCGGAAGTGGGAGACGATGTCTTTGGCGAAGACCCTACGGTGCGCCGGCTGGAAGAACGCGTAGCCGAGTTGCTGGGGAAGGAAGCCGCCCTGTTTGTGCCCTCCGGAGTCATGGGCAATCAGCTTGCCATCAAGGTGCTGACGCGTCCCGGTGATGAGGTGCTGCTGGGGCGCGAAAGCCACATCTTCAACTACGAGTCCGGTGCACCGGCGTTGATCTCCGGCGTCCAGTTGCATCCGCTGGATGATGCGGTCGGATGGTTCTCCTCGGAAGCGCTAACGCAAGCCCTTCGCCACGGCCACGACTGGGAACCTCGCTCCCGTCTGGTGTGCCTGGAAAACACCCACAATCGGGCTGGCGGCGTGGTCGTCCCGCTCTCAGTTATCGACACCCTCACTACAGCAGCCCGTCGTCATGGCCTGGCGCTCCACCTGGACGGCGCCCGACTCTGGCATGCAAGCGTCGCGCTGGACGTCCCCGAACGCCAACTGGCCACGCCCTTTGACACGGTAAGCGTCTGTCTCTCCAAAGGCCTGGGCGCACCGGTCGGCTCCGTGCTAGCTGCCTCGGCGGACCTCATAGCCGAAGCGCGCCGCTTTCGCAAACTGCTGGGAGGCGGCATGCGCCAGGTGGGCATCCTGGCCGCTGCCGGACTCTATGCGCTGGAACATCACCGGCCGCTGCTGGCCGAAGACCACGCCAAAGCCCGTCGCCTGGCCGAAGGCATCGCCGAACTACCAGCCTTTGAAATCGATCTGACGCGCGTGCAGACCAACATCGTGCGCTTCGACGTCCGGCAGGGCACTGCCGAAGGGGTCCTGGCCCAGCTCCGAGCCGAAGGCGTCCTCATGGTTCCCTTTGGGCCCCACACCATCCGAGCTGTGACGCATCGGGACGTATCCATGCAGGACATCGACCGCGCCCTTTCCGTCTTGCATCGCCTGTTTGGACGGAAGGCCGTCTGACTCAGGCCCGTTGCACGTCTACCCGCAGGGGCGGCAGCACATCACTCTCCGCCTCCAGCACATCCCCCTCATGCACAGGCCCCACCCCTTCAGGCGTCCCCGTAAACAGCAAATCGCCCGGCTGCAGCGTGAAAATCTTGGAGCAGTAGGCAATCAACTGTGCTACCGAAAATACCATGTCCGCCGTCGTTCCGTCCTGACGCACCACCCCATTCACCTTAAGCCGAAGCCGTACCTGCTGGGGATCGGACACGGCCGAAGCCGACACCAGGGGGCCCAGCGGCGCAAATGTATCAAATCCCTTGGATACCGTCCACGGATATCCCGCCTCCTTTGCCTTTTGCTGCAAGTCGCGCGCTGTCATGTCTAACCCCAGCGCATACCCTGCGACGTAGTCCAGCGCTTCTTCTTCCGCAATGCGCTTTCCTTCACGCCCGATCACGACCACCAGCTCTACCTCGTGGTGCACCTCACGCGACTGCGGCGGAAGCAACACAGTCCCTCCTGAACCAATCAGGGCAGTAGGAGGTTTTAGAAACAATATTGGTTCTTCTGGTACCGTGCTATTCAGCTCAGCAGCATGCCGCGCGTAATTTTTGCCCACGCAGATGATCTTACGGGGCACCAGCCGCAGCCCTGAATCTGGCAGTACAATCTCCATCAGCGTTTGACAACTTTAACTGGTTTTGAACGTTGAAACTCCCTAACTTTAGAAGCTACGATTTTTTTCCTGAACGATCCGTGAACTCTCGCGTCGGTACCCAACCCGGCGCCCCAAAGCAGAGGAAGCCATGTATGCCATTGTTGACATCGCCGGTAAGCAATTTCGCGTCGAAGAAGGTCGCTACCTTTACATTCCCTATCATGAGAAAGCCCAGCCGGGCGACACGTTGACTTTTGATCGTGTATTGCTGGTGGTCGATGGCGACCAGGTGTACCTGGGCCGTCCGGTTGTGGAAGGCGCCGCCGTTAAAACGCGCGTGCTGGAACACGTCAAGGCGGATAAGATTCTGGTCTTTAAGAAAAAGCGGCGCAAACGCTACAAGGTGAAGCGCGGTCACCGCCAGCGGTACACGAAAGTGCAAATAGAAGCCCTGGAGGTGCCTCAGAATGCGCAGCCGCTTGCAAGCGAAGCAACGGCCCAGCCAACTGCTTAAGGTTTTCGTTTAACGGCCAACTCGTGAGGGTGTCATGGCGCATAAGAAAGGCATGGGATCGACCCGGAACGGCCGGGACTCCAACCCGAAGATGCTGGGCGTTAAGGTCTTCGGGGGGCAGTTTGTCACGGCCGGGAGTATCCTAGTCCGCCAGCGTGGGACCAAGTTTCATCCGGGTCTGAACGTAGGACGCGGAGGCGACGACACGCTGTTTGCTAAAGTTGACGGCGTGGTTCGTTTCTCGCGCGGACGCGGGGATCGGCGTTTTGTGCACGTCGATCCAGTAGAAGCCTGAGTTGTTCGGCTTGCAGCCCGTGGGGGCCGGTTCCTCTGCAGAGGAACCGGCCCCCATTGTTTTGTTCAGGCCGGTGCGCCAGCGTGCAGCGCATCAAGCTGACGGGCCAGTTCCTCGGGATCGGTAACGGGCTGCTCGCATCGGTAATCATGGCACACGTAGACGGTCGGGCGGCCATCAACCGGCTCCTGGGCAGCCACAAACGGCGCCAACTGCACCAGCCGCTCACCGGCTGCGCCCGACCGGCGCAGCATAAGCACTTTGCGCGGCAAATAGCGCTGGTGAATCGTGCGCAGTAGTTCCCGCAGGTCTGGATTGTCGAGATCGCCCGCCAGCACCAATTCGTAAATGGGCCCAAAGGCAAAATCAATACTGACCAGCATACCTGTAAAGATAGGCGGCTGCTGTTTGACCGGTCCGGAAAAGAAGCGAATCATCGCATCCGCATGCTCTGCATAGTTTGTGCGGCCGGTCATATGTCCTAAGCGCACCAGGTTCATCAGCGCCACCGCATTCCCTGAAGGCATGGCATTGTCCATCGTTTCCCGAGGTCGCACAATGAGCGGTTCTCCATCATCAGGCGTCATGTAGAACACACCCCGTGCATCCCAGAAGTGCGTGAGCATCTGCTCGGTCAGCGCAAGCGCCGTCTCCAGGTAATGTTCTTCAAAGGTTGCCTCATACAGATCCAGCAATCCCCAGCTCAAAAAGGCATAGTCGTCCAGCATCCCGGAAATCCCTGCCTCTCCGTCTCGGTAGCGATGCCACAGACGACCTTCGGGCGTGCGCATTGTGCGCAGGAGAAAGTCGGCGGCCGTCTGCGCAGCCTCAGCATAGACCGCCTCATCGAACACCTGCGCCGCCCGGGCCAGCGCGGCGATCATCAAGCCATTCCAGTCCGTCAGGATCTTCTCATCCCGGCCCGGCCGCACGCGGCGCATGCGATATGCAAACAGACGCTCCCGAATCGTTGCCAGCGTCGTTTCCAGCTCTTCTAGGGACCACCCTCGCTCGCGGGCAAGGGCCTGGAGTGATTTGCTCAGGTAGAGAATGTTTTTGCCTGTACGCTCACCGGTCGCCTCCTCCTCATAATTACCTTCTGGCTGCACGTTAAATAGATCGATAGCGATTGGAGCCAGCTCTGGCCCCAGCGCTTCGCGCAATTCGGCGACCGTCCATACATAAAATTTTCCCTCTTCGCCTTCGCTATCGGCATCCTCCGAGCTGTAAAAGGCCCCCTCCGGCGCCCGCAGGTCACGCAACACATACGTCAGAATTTCGCGCGCTGTCCGGGCGTAGAAGGACTTGCCGGTGGCCTGGTAGGCCTCGGTATAGGCTATCGTAAGCAGCGCCTGATCATAGAGCATCTTTTCAAAGTGCGGCACGCGCCACGCCTCGTCGGTCGCGTAGCGATGAAAGCCAAACCCCACGTGATCATAAATGCCCCCCAGTCGCATCTGCATCAGCGTGTGCTCAACCATCTGCAACGCGTGCGCCTCTCCGCTTCGCTGCCAGTAGCGCAACAAGAACAGGAGCGTGTGCGGGGTGGGAAACTTTGGTGCATGTCCGAAGCCGCCATGCCTGGCATCGAAAATGTCATCCAGCCGTCGGTAGGCGATCTCCAACCACTCTGCATCAATGATCTGACTGGGCGCCTCAAACGACATGATCTTCTGCAGCGTGCCGGTCAGCTTCTCGGCAGAGGCAATGATCTCGTCCCGGTGCTGCCGCCAGGCCTCTTGAATGCGCGGGATGATTTCTAACAGGCCCGGCCGGCCATACCGACTGCGCTTGGGAATGTAGGTCGCTGCAAAAAACGGCTTCCGGTCAGGGGTCATAATGATGGTCAAAGGCCACCCCCCATGGCCGGTCACCATCTGGCAGACCGTCATATAGAGCTGATCGACGTCGGGCCGCTCTTCCCGATCCACCTTGATATTAATAAACGCGTCGTTCATCAGGCGGGCGACCTCCTCATCCTGGAACGACTCATGGGCCATCACATGGCACCAGTGGCACGCGGCGTAGCCAATTGACAGGAATACCGGTTTGTCTTCGGCCTTTGCCCGAGCAAAAGCTTCTTCGCACCAGGGCCACCAGTCGACCGGGTCATCCTTGTGCTGCAGCAGATAGGGGCTTTTTTCAAACTGAAGACGATTCGGCATGACGACTCCCGGTTAGTACAAAGAAAAAGCGTAGCAGTCAGTGGACTGCTACGCTTAAGCCTGAACCAGCAATTTGTGCCCGCTCGTTAGAACGCGTCACCGAAAAAGACGGCGTTCAGGAACAGCCGGCTCGAACCCGGCCAGAAAGCGCGAAAGTTTGGATTATCCATGATCAGAATAATGCGCCCCCGCCCATACCGCTGTGCCACAACAGCCGCCGCTCCCGGAGCCTGTTGCCGACGGGCCGCTGAAAGATAACCGCTGAGCAGGGGCTGTTCGGTGTAAACTGCCACGTTAGCACCTGGCACCTCGGACGGTTCGTAGAAGGTTTCCTCGGTTCGAAAGACGGGTAGCGTAGCGCCCAGGCCAAAAGCCAGCGGATGGGTTGTATCCATGCGCGCTTCCAGAATAGCACCGCCAATGACCTGTGCGCCACGAGCGCGGGCCAACTGCCCATACGGGTAGGGTCGAAGCAGGGAGTCGAGCTCAAAGGGTTTGGCTTTAAGGTTAAGCCATCCCTGAGCCACCACCCAGTCTACTGCACTGGTCAGCGCAATAAGCACTCCGCCTTCCCGCACCCAGTTTTTGATTTTTTCAGACGGCAGGGCAGCATACGATCCGCCAGCCAGTACCAGCCGGTTATAGCGGCTCAGATCGGCCCAGGCGACATGCTGCACGTCTAAGAGGGAAACAGGCATATGCATTCGTTCGGAGAGCAGATGCCACACTTCGCCCGCATTGTAGGCGCGCGTGCCTTCGCCGGTCAGCAGCGCTACCCGGGGTTGTTCCAACACGCGTCCGTAGTCGCGCGTGCCCAGATCCGGACCTTCTTCAGTTAATCCGGTCTGAACCGCATAGAAACGCACATGGTAGGTCTGCGCCAACTGCTGCAGGAGCGCCTGCAGCGAGTCGGGTCCGGGTCCCTTTCCATCGCGTTGCACAACCGGAATCAGCACGGTGCCGGGCGGGAACGTTCGACGGGTACCTGCAACCGGCAAGGTAATCGTCCTGGAGAGCATTCGCGCCCGCACCCCTGCCCGCTGAAGTTGATAAAGCGCTGCCGGTGCAAAGAAGCGATCCCAGGTCATCAAATAGGCATAGTCGGAGCGATCTCCGATCAGGGTTCCTCCGTCCAGCTTCACCGAATCGACCGGAGCGCCCAGCAGCGGCGATGGATTCCGTTTCCATTCGGCCCAGACCACGTCATAGGCCAGTGGAAGCGTCCAGGCCGACACGTCATAGAAAAGCGAGTCCTCAAAGGTGGTGCGTCGCTCCATCAGGGCCTGCAGCATCCGGGCCTGTGGCTGCTGCACGGGCACCACGTAGGCCTGCCCCGCCCGAAACGTTTTCCCTTCAACCGTAACATCCCGCGCCAGCATGTAGATACGAATGCGGTGGCGCCGAAGCACCTGCGCCAACATCTGCGCACGCGTGCGGCCTGGTTCCAGGGCAATGAGATAGGCTTTGACAGGAAGCTGTCGCGCGAGCTGTTCGGCCTCCCGATAGAAATCGCGCTGGTAACGCAACAGTTCTATCCGAAGGGCGCGCAGAGCGCGTAGCGTAGAGAGAGAGGCCGCAAAATGATTACGGACGGTAAAGGCATAAGAAAGCACCCCATCACGCGTTTCCCGAAGCAGGGCGCGTGAGGAAGCCTGCTCGAAGAGGATCCCTACCGCACCGTTCGCATCAGGGTACGTTGATCCCTTGCCGTAGTAGAAATCGTCATATCCCTCTTCCGAATAGTAGAGGGATCCGATCTGATTGAACACCTCTGCATGATAGCGAGCGATTGCAGCGGTCAACTCCTGATTGCGCGCGGGCGTCAGCGGATGGGTTCGGCTGGGCACGCCCGGCATAAAGAAAAAGGTCGACTCGCTGCCCATCTCGTGATGGTCCGTCAGCAGTTGCGGCCGCCAGTGGTGAAAGAGTCGCAGCCGCCCCTGAGACTCCGGGTGTTGACCGGTCAGCCAGTCACGATTTAAATCGAACCAGTAGTGGTTGGTGCGCCCGCCAGGCCAGGGCTCGATATGCTCGCGGTCCTGAGGATCGGCCACAGGCACGCGGCCGCGGTTACGGTTGGCCCAGTCTACAAACCGATCCCGGCCGTCGGGATTCAGCATCGGATCAATAATGAGCACGGCCTGGGCGAGCAGCGAGTCGATGGCAGGCCCACGGGCAGCCGCCAGATAGTAAAGCACCAGCAGCGAGGCTTCCGAACCGCTGGCTTCATTGCCATGAATGCTGTAGCCCAGGTAGGCAACAACCGGCATGCGTGCCAGCTCGGCATCGCTTACGGTCTCTGGAGCCTCCGAAAGCCGCATGTTGGCGGTGCGAATGGCTTCCAGACGCATCAGGTTTTCTGGAGCGGAAACGATGGCATGAATCAGCGGACGTCCTTCATAGGTGCGCCCGTGCTCTTCGACGAGGACGCGGTCGCTGGCTGCGGCTACGGCTTGAAAGTAGGCTACAATCTGGTGGGGCGCCGTATGCCGCGTGCCTACGACATGGCCGATGACTTCCTCGGGTCGAGGAATCGCAGGATCATAGGAAATCTCCGAAGGCAGCGGTAGCGGCAACGGAAAAGCAGGTTGGCCTTGCACAGCCTGCGGCCATCCCAGCCCTATTCCAGACAGCAAGAGGCCCAGGATCAGAAGGTTCAGTAGACGATACACGGCCGTCATGCGGTTAGTTAACGATTTCTGTTCTCCATAAAATACACGTCGTGTAATAAAAAAGCCCTGGGGAACGCACGTCCCCCAGGGCTTTTGATGCGCTCGCGTCAGATTGCTCAGGAGGCCTCGACCGACTCGGCTGCTCCGTCGCCGGCGCCATTGCCCGCGGCTGTGCTTTCGCTGACGGCCGCCTGCAACGCCTCCAGCTCTTTGCGCGAACCCACCACCAGGTGCTGGAAGCGGCGCTGGCCTGTTCCTGCCGGTATCAGGTGCCCCACGATTACGTTCTCTTTCAGTCCGTACAGGTGGTCGGTCTTGGCGGCAATAGCAGCCTCCGAGAGCACCTTCGTGGTTTCCTGGAACGAAGCAGCCGAGATGAACGAGTCGGTCGAAAGGGCTGCCTGCGTAATCCCCAGCAGCACGGGTTCCGCCACAGCGGGCTGAGCCTCCCGCACCTCTACCGGACGCAGGTCGCGCCGTTTCATCTCAGAATTTACTTCGCGCAGGCGGCGGCGGTCGATAATCTCCCCGACCTTCAATCCCGAATCGCCGGGATCGACCACCACGAAGCAGTCATAGAGCCGGTCATTGATCTGGTCCAGGGTATGGCGGTCGATCAGGTCGCCTTCCAGCAGGTTCGTGTCGCCTGGATCGGTGATGCGCACCTTCTGCATCATCTGGCGCACGATCACCTCGATGTGTTTGTCATTGATCGACACGCCCTGCAGGCGGTAGACTTCCTGGATTTCGTTTACCAGGTACTCCTGGACCTTGCGCGGCCCCAGAATGCGCAGGATATCCTGAGGCGACACCTGGCCGTCCGAAAGCTGCTGCCCGGCCTGCACATAGTCGCCTGGATGCACCAGAATGTACTTGCTGAGCGGAATCTGATAGGTGCGCGACTCCGAGCCATCCGGGCTGGTAACGATGACTTCCTGCGCACCACGCTTCCGGGCTCCGTACTCCACATATCCTTCAATTTCCGACACAATGGCCGGGTCAGAAGGCGTGCGGGCTTCGAACAGCTCAATCACGCGTGGCAGACCGCCGGTAATGTCGCGCGTTTTAACCGTCTGACGCGGTAGCTTGGCCAGTACCTGTCCGGCCTGCACCACGTCCCCTTCGTCCACCTGAATGCGCGACCGCACGGGCAACGCATATTCCCGCACAGAGCCATCAGGCAGTTCAATCAGGATCGCGGGGGTCAGGGAGCGGTCGCGGCTTTCAATGATGACCTTCTCCCGGTAGCCGGTCTGCTCGTCAGCCTCTTCGCGGTAGGTAACGCCCTCAATAATGTCCTGGTAATGAACGGTTCCGCCTACCTCCGTAAGAATCACGCTGTTGTAGGGGTCCCAGGTAACCAGTACCTGGCCTTTCTCAACACGATCGCCTTCCTGAACGAGCAGCTCGGCGCCGTAGGGCACGTTCGCCCGCCAGAGCTCGCGGCCTTCTTCCTGCGGATCCATAATGCGGATCATTCCCTGGCGGGAGAGCACCACTTCCTTTGGTCCTTCTTCGGATTCGTAGGTGACGGTCCGCAGGTTCTCGAAGGCCACGCGGCCGGCAAACTTGGCATTCAGGGTGCTTTCGGCCTCAATGCGCGCGGCCGTTCCGCCCACGTGGAAGGTCCGAAGCGTGAGCTGCGTACCGGGCTCCCCGATTGACTGGGCCGCCACTACTCCGACGGCTTCTCCGACCTCTACCAGGCGACCGGTTGCCAGGTTACGCCCATAGCAGAGAGCGCACACGCCCCGCGGCGCTTCACAGGTCAGCACCGAGCGGATCTCCACCTCTTCGATGGAGGTCTCCGCTATGCGCTGCGCTTTTTCTTCGTCGATCAACTCATTTGCAGCAACAATCATCTCGCCCGTGAGCGGGTCATACACATCATGCAGCGACACGCGCCCGAGGATACGGTCGGCCAGCGGCTCGACAATTTCTTCGTTATCCTTGAGCGCGCCAATCTTGATGCCACGCAGCGTGCCGCAGTCGTACATCGTGACCGTTACATCCTGCGCGACATCAACCAGGCGGCGCGTCAGATAGCCAGCGTCGGCCGTCTTAAGCGCCGTATCCGCCAATCCCTTACGGGCACCGTGCGTTGAGATAAAGTACTCAAGCACGGAGAGCCCTTCCTTGAAGTTGGAAATGATCGGGTTTTCAATGATTTCGCCGGCCGACCCGACCATACTCTTCTGCGGCTTGGCCATCAGGCCGCGCATGCCCCCGAGCTGCCGGATCTGCTCCTTCGAGCCACGCGCGCCTGAGTCGGCCATCATGAAGATGGCATTAAAGCCATCTTTATCGTTTTTGAGCGTTTCGAAGAGGATTTCTGAGAGGCGGTTGTTCGTGCGCGTCCAGATGTCGATCACCTGGTTATAGCGTTCATTATCGGTGATGACGCCCATCTCGTAGTTCTGACGCGCCCGCGTTACCGCCTGGTTTGCCTCTTCGATGAGTTGCTGTTTTTCCTTCGGAATGATGATGTCTTCGAGCGAGAACGTCAGGCCTGCCTTGGTCGCCTGCTCAAACCCCAGCGCCTTGATGTCGTCCAGGAAGCGTGCTGTCCGCGGGTACCCGGTGGCCTTGAGCACGCGCCCGATGATGGTCTTCAGATTCTTTTTGGTCAGGACTTCGTTGATGAAGCCCACCTCATCCGGCACGACTTCGTTGAAGAGTACGCGGCCGACCGTTGTATCAATGAGCTGCCCGTCCTTCAGGCGCACCTTGATGCGCGCGTGCATATCGACCACCCCCTGGTCGAATGCCTGGCGCACCTCCTCGGTGCTGGCAAAGCGCATGCCCTCGCCCTTGACCCCGTTTTTGGCCTTGGTCATGTAGTAAAGGCCCAGCACCATGTCCTGGGTGGGCACGGCAATCGGATCACCGTTGGCCGGGCTGAGGATGTTGTGGCTGGAGAGCATCAAAATCATACTCTCCAGGCAGGCTTCGTGCGAGAGCGGCACGTGCACGGCCATCTGGTCGCCGTCGAAGTCGGCGTTGTAGGCCGTGCAGACCAGCGGGTGGAGCTGGATGGCTTTGGCCTCGGTCAGCACCGGCTGGAACGCCTGAATACCCAGACGGTGCAGCGTTGGCGCGCGGT
The DNA here is from genome assembly GCF_900142415.1 of Rhodothermus profundi. Classification (NCBI taxonomy): domain Bacteria; kingdom Pseudomonadati; phylum Rhodothermota; class Rhodothermia; order Rhodothermales; family Rhodothermaceae; genus Rhodothermus; species Rhodothermus profundi. The sequence goes on along the minus strand of NZ_FRAU01000011.1, from coordinate 8,974 downwards.
TGAGCAAGACGGGACGTCCCTGGATAACTTTCTCCAGAATGTCCCACACTTCATCGGTGCGTCGGTCTACCACGCGCTTGGCGCTCTTGACCGTACGCACAATGCCGCGCTCGATCAGCTTACGGATGATGAAGGGCTTGAAGAGCTCAACCGCCATTTCCTTGGGCAGGCCGCACTGGTGCAGCTCCAGTTCTGGCCCGACCACAATGACCGAGCGCCCGGAGTAGTCTACGCGTTTACCCAGCAGGTTCTGGCGGAACCGGCCCTGCTTCCCCTTGAGCATGTCAGAAAGCGACTTCAGGGCCCGGTTCGAGTCGCTGCGCACGGCGTTTGCCTTGCGCGAGTTATCAAAGAGCGAATCGACGGCCTCCTGGAGCATCCGCTTTTCGTTACGCAGGATGACCTCGGGCGCCCGGATGTCGATCAGCCGCTTCAGCCGGTTATTGCGGATGATAACGCGCCGGTAGAGGTCGTTCAGGTCGCTCGTCGCAAACCGGCCTCCTTCGAGCGGAACCAGCGGGCGCAGCTCCGGCGGAATTACCGGGATAACCCGCATGACCATCCACTCGGGCCGGTTTTCCAGCTTCCGGTTTGCCTCGCGAAATGCCTCGACGACCTGGAGGCGCTTGAGCGCTTCTTCTTTACGCTGCTGGCTGGTTTCGGTCTTGACCTGAAAGCGCAGCTCTTTGGAGAGCGCATCCAGGTCCAGCCGCTTCAGCATCATTTCAATGGCTTCCCCGCCAATTTTGGCGATGAACTTCTCCGGATCGTCGTCGTCGAGGCGGTTGTTGTCCTCCCGAATCTGGTAGAGAATATCGTAATACTCCTCCTCCGTGAGGAGCTGGTTCTTTTCCACCCCGAGCTTCTCCGCACAGCCGGGCTGAATCACGATGTAGTTTTCGTAATAGATGATCTTTTCCAGATCTTTGGACTTCAGCCCGAGCAGGTTGCCAATCTTGTTCGGGACGGTCTTGAAGTACCAGATATGAACGACCGGGACGGCCAGCGTAATGTGCCCCATCCGCTCGCGGCGCACCTTCTTTTCGGTCACTTCGACGCCGCAGCGATCGCAGACAATGCCGCGATAGCGGATGCGCTTGTACTTGCCGCAGTGGCACTCATAGTCTTTGACCGGCCCAAAGATCTTTTCGCAGAACAGGCCGTCTTTCTCCGGCTTGAACGACCGGTAGTTAATCGTCTCGGGCTTGAGCACTTCGCCGTAGGAGCGTTCGAGAATGCTTTCCGGCGAAGCCAGGCTCAGCGTGATGCTGGTGAAGTCGCGTTTGATCTTGAGCGTCTTCCCTTGCGGCATAGCGTATATCGGCGGGTTGGTGTCGGATCAGAGGGAGCCTTTGTCTCAGTCGAGCCGCACTTCCAGGCCGAGGCCTTGCAGCTCACGCACCAGCACGTTGAAGCTTTCGGGAACGCCGGGTTCGGGCAGGTTTTCACCCTTGACCAGGGCCTCGTAGGCTTTCGAGCGCCCTTGCACGTCGTCCGACTTATAGGTGAGCATTTCCTGGAGCGTATGGGCGGCGCCGTACGCATAAAGCGCCCACACCTCCATTTCACCCAGACGTTGCCCACCGAACTGGGCTTTGCCACCCAGGGGCTGCTGCGTGATGAGGCTGTACGGTCCAATCGACCGAGCGTGAATTTTATCCTCAACCAGGTGATTGAGCTTCATCATGTAGATGTACCCCACTGTCGTCTTTTCATCAAGCGGCTCGCCCGTGCGGCCATCGTAGAGTTGCACGCGGCCATCTTCGGGCAGGCCTGCTTCACGCAGCAGCGCTTTGATCTCGTCGAGCGAAGCGCCGTCGAAAACCGGGGAGGCAAACTTCCGCCCCAGCACCTTGCCGGCCCATCCCAGCAGCGTTTCGTAGATCTGTCCGAGGTTCATGCGGGAGGGTACGCCCAGCGGGTTGAGCACGATATCCACCGGCGTTCCGTCCTCCAGGAACGGCATGTCCTCAACCGGGACAATCTTCGCCACCACGCCCTTGTTGCCGTGCCGACCGGCCATCTTATCGCCCACCTGAATTTTCCGTTTGCGGGCGATGTAGACCTTGGCAAGCTGCACGACGCCGGGCGGCAGCTCATCCCCCATCTGAATCTGGTGTTTCAACCGCTTGGCTTCCCCCGTAATCCGCCGGTGCATCTGCTCATAGTTGCGCAGCAGCTTCTGCACCTTGCGGTTGACGGCCTCATCCTGCGTAAAGGGCAACATCGGGTTCAGCTTCAGCGGCGATATCTTCGCGAAGGCTTCCCGAGTGAAGGGCATGCCTTCCGGCAACACAATATCCCCTTCGCGCGTCTCCACCCCGGCCGATACCTGTCCCTCTACCAGCTTAAAGAACTTCTCCCAGAAGCGGCGGTCGAGTTCGGCCAGGTCCCGCTGCAGTTGTTCGTCAATCTGAGCCAGACGCTGCTGCTCCCGTTTTTTCGAGGCCGGATCCAGCTTGCGGCGGCTGAAGAGTTTCGTGTCGATCACGACGCCCTTCATGCCGGGCGGCGCTTTCAGCGACGCATCCTTTACATCACCGGCCTTATCGCCAAAAATGGCCCGGAGCAGCTTTTCTTCAGGCGTAGGCTCCGTCTCTCCCTTGGGCGTAACCTTACCGACCAGGATGTCGCCAGCTTTTACTTCGGCTCCTACGCGAATGATACCCCGCTCATCCAGGTCCTTGGTGGCCTCTTCGGAGACGTTGGGGATTTCCCGCGTCAGCTCTTCCTGGCCGCGCTTGGTATCCCGCACCTGGCACTCAAACTCTTCGATATGGACCGAGGTAAAGACGTCCTCGGCCACCAGACGCTCTGAAATCACGATGGCGTCCTCGAAGTTATAGCCGCGCCAGGGCATGAAGGCCACCAGGATGTTTTTGCCGAGCGCCAGCTCCCCTTTCTCCGTGGCAAATCCGTCGCAGAGCACCGTCCCCTTTTCCACCCGCTGACCGACCTTGACAATCGGTCGCATGTTGATGCAGGTGTCCTGGTTGGTGCGACGGAACTTGACCAGTCGGTACTCCTTGACGGGCTCTTCAAAGCTGACCTCGGCATCTTCAGGGTCCTGGTCGTAGCGAATGACGATGCGGTCGGCATCGACGTACTCGACCACGCCTGGTCCTTCAGCCATGAGCAAGGCGCGCGAGTCGCGCGCGATGCGTGCTTCCATGCCCGTGCCCACGATAGGCGCTTCGGGTTGCAGCAGGGGCACCGCCTGCCGCTGCATGTTCGAGCCCATGAGGGCACGGTTGGCGTCGTCGTGTTCGAGGAAGGGAATCAGGCTGGCCGAGGGAGAGACGATCTGGTTAGGCGCGACGTCCATGTACTGAATTTGCTCCGGCCGCATCAGCGGGAAGTCGCCGCGATAGCGGCACTTGACGTATTCATTGAGGAAGTTGCCTTCCTCGTCAATCGGAGCGTTTGCCTGCGCGATGACGGCGTTGTCCTCCTCCTCGGCTGTGAGGTAGACAATTTCATTGGTTACCTTGCCATCGCGCACAACCCGGTAGGGCGTTTCGATAAAGCCGAATTCGTTCACCCGGGCGTGCACCGTCAGCGAGCAGATCAGCCCGATGTTGGGGCCTTCGGGCGTTTCAATGGGGCAGAGACGGCCGTAGTGCGTGTAGTGCACGTCACGCACCTCAAAGCCAGCCCGCTCGCGCGTCAGCCCTCCCGGCCCGAGCGCCGACACGCGCCGCTTGTGCGTCAGCTCAGCCAGCGGGTTGGTCTGATCCATAAACTGGCTGAGCTGATTGGTCCCGAAGAACGTATTGATGACGCTGGCAATTGTGCGTGCATTGACCAGATCCTGCGGCGTAAAGCTTTCGGCATCCCGCAGGTTCATGCGCTCTTTGATCGTGCGGGCCATGCGGGCTAACCCGACCGAGAACTGCGCTGCCAGTTGTTCGGCTACGGTGCGCACCCGCCGATTGCCCAGGTGGTCAATATCGTCCACCGTGCTGCGGCCGTTCTGCAGCAGCACGAGTTCCCGCACAATAGCTACGATGTCCTCCTTGGTCAGCGTGAGGACATCCATGGGCATATTCAGGCGCAGCCGTTTGTTGAGGCGATAGCGCCCAACTGCGCCCAGATCGTAGCGCTTTTCATTAAAGAAGAGACGGTCCAGCAGCGCACGGGCTGTTTCGAGGTCAGGCGCCTCCGTACCCCGCAGTTGGAAATACAGATATTCCAGTGCCTCTGCCTCCGAATGCGTCGGATCTTTGCGCAGGGTGTTGAGCAGCGAACTTTTATCAAGTGCCTCTTCTTCGTTCTCTTCCTCCTTCAGCAGATAGAGTCGGGTAATACCGGCCTCTTTGAGACGGTCGTAGTCCTCCTCCTGCAGTTCATGCTCGGCCGGCAGGAGCACTTCTCGCTCCCGCTTTTCCTCTATAATTTCGCCGGTATCTTCATCAACGATTTCAATGATGCGCTCCAGCGTAATCGAAGAGGCCAGCTTACGCCCCAGGTACTTCTTGAACTTCTTCTTGGTCGAAATATCCGCCTCTTCCCCCAGCTCAAACAACTGAATAATGTCCTCATCCGAGGAATAGCCCAGCGCGCGTAGCAGGGTTGTGACCGGAATCTTCTTACGCCGGTCGATGTAGGCCCACATAACGTTGGCCACATCCGTGGAAAATTCGAGCCACGACCCGCGCAGCGGGATCACGCGCGCCGCGTAGAGTTCGGTGCCGTTGGGGTGAACGCTCTGGCTGAAGAAGACCCCGGGGCTTCGATGGAGCTGCGAGACAATGACGCGCTCGGCTCCATTGATAATGAAGGTGCCGCGTTCGGTCATGTACGGCAAATTCCCCAGGTATACTTCCTGTTCAATTGCCTCGCCGGCCTCTTCCTCATCTTCGTCTTCCAGAATCGATAGCCGGAGCTTTGCCTTCAGCGGCACCGAATAGGTCAGCCCCTGGGCCAGACACTCCTCCACGGTATGCTTCGGCGTGTCCAGCGTGTAGTAGAGAAACTCCAGGATATACCGCTCCCGGCTATCGGTAATGGGAAAGTGTTCCTTGAAGACCGCCTGGAGCCCTTTATCCTCCCGCTCTTCAGGCGGCACATCATCCTGCACAAATTCCTTGAAGGACTTTAGCTGAATTTCGAGAAGGTCGGGATAGTCCAGGACCGTCTTCGTGCGGGCAAACGAAATCCGCTGCGTCGTGCCCGGCTGGCCGTTGAACTCAGACATAAGCGGGTGCAACTTCGATGGTTGAGTGACGCGTTGCCGAAAACCCCGAAACCGAGCAGCTTGCGCCTGCGCCTTTAGAAGTGGGTAACGCCCCAGTAACGCTTTGGCACAGAGGTTGTTTCTCCGTGAGGGTACCAACCTTCGAGAGCATCATGCTGGGCGTGCAGGCTACAAGCAGGGAAAGCCGACTCCCTCGCCCGAGGGGTCGGCTTACCTGTAGACATATGACGTTCGAGGCAAGAATGCTGGCAAAAGCCGTAGGTTCCCAGGAAGTTACTTGATTTCCACTTCGGCGCCAGCCTCTTCCAGTTTGGCCTTGATCTGTTCGGCCTCCTCTTTGCTGACGCCCTCTTTGACGGCTTTGGGGGCGCTGTCGACCAGTTCTTTGGCCTCCTTGAGACCAAGGCCCGTGATGGCGCGCACTTCCTTGATCACGGCAATCTTGTTGCCGCCGACCGCTTTGAGGATGACATCAAATTCCGTCTTTTCCTCAGCTTGCGCAGCGCCATCACCACCGGCCGGACCTGCCGCCACGGCTACCGCAGCAGCCGCCGGCTTGATGCCATACTCTTCCTCCAGGATCTTGGCGAGCTCGTTCGCCTCCTTGATCGTCAGGTTTACCAGTTGTTCGGCGAGTGCTTTCAGGTCTGCCATGGTTCTTCCTCCTGGTTTTCCTGCAGCGGTCTCTGCCCCTTCGGGCTGCGCTGCTCATTAAGGAATGATGTTACCTGCTACGATGTATATTCGGTAAGGGTTATGCCGCTTCTTTTTCGGCGACGGCCTGCACGCAGGCGGCCAGCGTCTGCCCCGGCCCTTGCAGCGCGCCGAGTACGTTCTGAGCCGGCGCCAGCAGAAGACCCATAATGTCTGCAATCAGCTCATCCTTCGACTTAAGTGCGGCCAGCGTGTCAAGCGCGTCCGCTCCATAGACTGCACCGTCAATGTAAGCCGCTTTCAGCCGAGGGAGCTCGACGCCTTGCTCTTCAATGAACTTCTTAATGACGCGCGCCGGTGCGGCCGGCTCCTCACTAAGGGCTACGGCCGTAGGCCCGTTCAGCACAGGCAGCAACGCTTCGTAGCCGCCTCGCTGCTCCAGGGCAATCCGGAGCAACGTATTCTTAACCACCTTGAATTCTACACCGGCCTCCCGGAAGCGACGCCGCAGGTCCGTAATCTGGGCCACATTTAACCCCATGTAATCGGTCAGGTAGATAACCGGCGCCGACTCCAGTTTCGCGCGGATCTCTTCGAGAATGGCCGCTTTCTGGGCTCTTGTCAACGGCATGGCTCACTTCCTCTTTTGCGCATCGATCATGTCATCGGAGCGTGCTCAGCACGCTCAGGCTTACCGGCACCGGTGGCCCCATGGTCGTCGAAAGGGTAATGGAGCGCACGTAGGCACCTTTTACGGAAGGCGGGCGCAACCGCAGCACCTCGCGCAGGAAGGCTTCGGCATTCTCCCGAATTTGATCGCTGCTAAACGAAGCTTTCCCTATGGAGGTGTGCAGATTACCGGCCTTGTCCACGCGGAAATCAATGCGGCCAGCCTTTACCTCTCGAACGGCCTCGGCCACGTTCTGCGTCACCGTCCCGCTCTTGGGGTTGGGCATAAGTCCCCGTGGCCCCAGAATGCGCCCCAGCCGGCCCACTTTACTCATTACCTGGGGCGTGGCAATCACCACGTCAAACTCCAGCCAGCCGCCCTGAATCTTTTCAATGTACTCATCCAGGCCGGCATAGTCAGCGCCTGCCTCCAACGCTTCCTTCCATCGCCCTTCGTCGGCCAGCACCAATACGCGCACTTTCTTTCCGGTGCCATGCGGCAGGGCTACTGTTCCCCGCACCATCTGGTCGGCATGTCGCGGGTCCACCCCCAGCCGCACGTCAATATCGACCGACTCGTCGAACCTGGCCAGCGCGGTCTTTTTGACCAGATCAACCGCCTCCTCTAACGAAAAGGGACCGTTGCCGGCCTGCTGAATAATCTCAAGCGCTTTCCGATACCGTTTTCCTCGTTTTCTGGGCATGGCTCACTCAGGTTAAGCGGTTCAATCGCCTGCGCAGCGCAGACTCCCGCGGCAAAATCTTAGAGATGCTCGGGCTTTCCTTCCACCACAATTCCCATGGAACGCGCGGTTCCGGCAATCATGGAGGCTGCCTTTTCCAGATCGTACGCGTTCAGGTCGGCCATTTTCTGCTTGGCTATCTCCAGGCAATCCTGCCACGTTACCTTCCCTACTTTCTGCCGCAGCGGATCACTGGCCCCCTTCTCAATGCCTGCCGCTTTTTTGAGCAGCTCGGCTGCCGGCGGACTTTTAACAACAAACGTAAAGGATTTGTCCGAGTAAACGGTAATGACGACCGGCAGGACCACGCCCATACGATCCTGCGTGGCCGCATTGAACTGCTTGCAGAACTCCATGATATTGACGCCCGCCTGACCGAGCGCCGGACCAATTGGCGGAGCTGGCGTTGCCTGTCCGCCCTTGATCTGCAGCTTGATGACCTTTTCGACCTTCTTTGCCATAGCACCTCCTTTTTGCGGTCCAATCGCCTGTCTCTGAGTCAGGCTCCCGCGGATTCCGTCCGTGCAAAATGGACAGAGCGCCTTCTCTATGCTTCGCTTCTACGAAGGTTTCCGCCTCGGACCGTCCCGTGCGTTTTTCACAGAAAGCCTATGACTCCCGCTCTACCTGCAGGTAATCAACCTCCAGGGGCGTCTTCCGCCCGAAGATGGAGACCATCACCTTGAGCTTGAGCTTGTCGGGATAGACCTCCTCTACGACGCCTGTAAAGTTATTAAATGGTCCCTCAATGATGCGCACCACATCACCGGGCTTGAAGGGAATCTCGGGCTGCTCGCCCAGCTCCCGCGCCTCGTCTACCTTTCCGAGAATGCGCCGAACTTCTTCCGGGCGCAGCGGCGTGGGCTGGTCACCGGTTCCTAGAAACCCCACCACCGACGGCATATTCGAAATCAAGTGCTGAAGCTCCCGGTCGAGCACCGCTTCAATCAAAATGTAGCCCGGAAAAAAGGTGCGCTCACGGGTTCGCTTCTTGCCGCCGCGCAGTTCAAAAACGGTTTCGGTCGGAATTAAAATCTCTCCGACGCGGTCTTGCAGGCCCAGCCGTTCAATTTCACGTTCTAGATATTGCTTGACTTTTTTTTCATGTCCTGAAAAGGTGCGCAGCACATACCACTTACGCACCCCTTCCTGTTTTTTTTCTTCGGCCATGGCCCTGATTCGCTCAGCTTGCGTACGCTCGTTACACTGAATAGATAAATTCCAGCACCGTTGCGATCACCCGATCGGCCAGGAAGATAAACAGCGCCAGCACTGCAGAAGCGACCAGCGTCAGTATCGTATTATTGATGAGTTCCTGACGCGAGGGCCAGCTCACCTTTTGCATCTCCCGGAAAACTTCCTGCAGGTATGCGCGAATTTTTGCAAACATGACCGGCTCTGGCTGATTGACGGTCCGGGCAAGACAAATAGGAAGGGCGAACACCGGTTCGCCCTTCCTTGCATTAAACAGAGCACGGGCGGCAGGACTCGAACCTGCAACCTGCGGTTTTGGAGACCGCTGCTCTGCCAATTGAGCTACGCCCGTGAGTCCCTCCGGGTCCTTGTACGCCCACGGGGCCTCAAGATCCCGGAGAGTATTACCAGCGCACTGTTTTAGTCGAGGATTTTCGTGACGACGCCGGCACCGACCGTCCGCCCCCCCTCGCGAATCGCAAAACGCAACCCCTCCTCCATCGCCACCGGATAAATC
>NZ_FRAU01000010.1:42547-123848 GCF_900142415.1 Rhodothermus profundi | reverse complement strand
GGGCCGGTGCTGGGCACCGGCGCGACGTTCACGACCTACCTGCCGCCGGGATCGAACTACATTCAGCTGACGGTGCAGAGCAGTGACGGGCAGACATACACCGTCACGCGAGAGATCTATGTGGAGTATCTGTGTGAGGACGAGCTGGGGACACCGTGCAAGCGAGCGGGTGATGATTCGCTGCAGGTAGTTCGGGAGCGGTTGGAGGCGGCGTGGCCGTTGGAGGCGGTGCTGGCGGGGGTGTATCCGAACCCGGCGGGGGATCAGGTGGTGGTGCGGTTCGGGTTGCCGACGGCGTCGGAGGTGGAGCTGGTGGTCTACGACGTGCTGGGCCGGGAGGTGGTGCGTCGGCGGCCGGGTCGCATGGCGGCGGGCTGGCACCGGGAGGTGCTGGCGACGGGCTCGTGGCCGGCGGGGCGCTACGTGGTGGTGTTGCGGGTTGGTGAACGGACGCTGACGCGGACATTGATGCGGATTCGGTAAGCAGCGGGGCCGGGGCCAGGTCTGGCCCCGGTCCTGTTGGTCTGAAGCACGCAGCAAAAAGCTGGGGGGCATTATGCGGATAGCCTGGTTACTGGTCGTGGTCATGCTCTGGGGTTGCAGTTTACTGGGGGTGTCGAATCAGGAGCATCCGATCTGTCGCAAGCTGGAGCTGGTAGTACCGCCGGAGGGCCATGGGCCCTATGCGTTCATCTGTCTGGACGGCCAGCCCTGGCGGCCCGATTCGGTGCTCGGAACGCTGGACTATATCCTTGAGTCCGGTGAACGCGTGCATTACCTTGTGTTGTTTTTTACGCTGCGCGATCCAACACCTGCGCTTCCGTTCTATGAAGCCGTCCTATCGCTCAGCCTTTACGAAAAGCCGCTCCAGACCAACACCACGTATTATCTATTCAATTCTAATCCATACCTCAGAAAGCTTGTTGCCAACGGAACTTACACAAAAGAGGTTTTAGGAGAAATGGGCCGTTTCCGTGAAACAGAAGGCGATGTTTTCTTAGCCGCGTACTGGATTGCGCGGGAGGATTCGTTGCGGAGCTGGGTGCGTTTTGATCGGATCGACACGGTGCAGGTCGAGCCGTTTCTGCTGGTGTTTTACGAGGGGGCTTTTGAGGTAGTGCTTTCGCCGTTCAGTCGGGATCCGGCCTGGAGTCGGTATCCGGACGCGAAGTTGCATTTTCAGGGGCGGTTTCGGGTGCCGGCCGTCACGTGGGATTATCTGCACCGCTGCTGGCGGGAACGCAACTGCCTGCGCGTGGGGTTGCGCACGCTGTGACAATAGCCATGCGAGCCCGTTGCCTGCTGCGGGCCGCCTGCTGCCTGACAGCCTTCCTGAGCGGCTGCCTGCTGCTCGAGGCCGACGAGCTCTTCGTCGTGCTGTCGGTGCCGCCCTCGCTGCCTACAGCCCAGCTGCAACTGACGCTCAACGGCCGCCCCTTTCCGATCGAAGGCGCCCGCATCGGACGGGTCAACGTGCCCTTCTACCGCACCTTCATCCTGCGGGGCCTGACCTGCGATCCAGACACGCGGGCGCGCCGCTACTATGTGCAGCTGACGCTGCAGGTGGACCCCTTGAGCGTGCGCCTGAGCCGGCAGCCCCTGCGTCCGGGCTATGCCAGCGTGCTGCTGGAAGAGTACGATGACATCTATCGGTTGACCCACTTTACGCTGGCGGCGGATACGACGCAAAGCTGGGTGCAGTTTACGCAGATCGACCCGGTTGGCGGGCAGTATGCGGGCGTGTTTGCGGCGGTGCTGGTGCGGCAGGCGAAGCCGTTGCCGGCGTTTGCGCCTCGGAGCCGGCTGGCGCGGTTCGACACGTTGAGGGTGCGGGGTCGTTTTGAAGGCCAGGCGATGGAAGGATTTCCGCGCTACATCCCCTGCACCTGGTGAAGTAACCGCTTGTCCGGTGCCTGCCCATTCCCCTCAGAATCCCCGCTCCCCTTTAAGCTCGCTGGTAGCCGGACCATAACCGGGCAACACTGGCGTTGCAGGCCGCCCTGTTTTCCCAGAGTGAATAATCGGCAGCCCTGCTGGCCTCAGAAAGGTCCGCATCCTGCTCAGGCTTCCGGTGCTTTCTCCCGGGCGGCCACCTGGCGGATCAGCTCGCGGGCGCTTTCCAGCGCCGCTTCCGTTACTTCCGCCCCGCTCATGAGAGCCGCCACCTGTTGCGCCCGCTCTTCGTCCGACAGGCGCCGGATGCGCGTCTTGGCCCGGCCCTCTTCGACCACCTTCTCGACCAGGAAATGCACATCGCCAAAGGCGGCGATCTGGGGCAGATGGGTGATGGCAATGATCTGATGATAATTGGCCAGATCGTGGAGTCGCTCGCCTACCCGGTGAGCAACAGCTCCCGAAATGCCGGTATCGATCTCGTCAAAGACCAGAATAGGCAGGCGGTCGCTTTTGGCGAGAATGGTTTTGAGCGCAAGCATGATGCGGCTGACCTCACCGCCGGAGGCCACGCGCGCAAGCGGGCGAAGCGGCTCCCCGGGATTGGTCGTGATGAAAAATTCTACCTGATCCATGCCCGTCGAGAAAGCGGCATAGCGTTCGGGCGCCCGGCCTGGCACCGGCATCACGATCCAGCCATCGGGATCCGGGCGGCGCGTGAAACGCACCTCGAAGCGGCTGTCGGGCATGCCCAGCACGGCCAGCTCATTCACAATGGCCTGTTCGATGCGCTCGGCCACCTCGCGCCGTTTGGCCGACAGCCGCTGCGCTGCGGCCGAGAGCGCCTGCATGGCCTGCGTTAGCTGGCGGTCCAGCCGTTCCAGGGCCCCTTCAAAGTCTACGGCCAGTTCGTACCTGCGACCGATTTCAGCACGATGCGCCAGCACCGCTTCCAGGGTGCCGCCATACTTGCGCTTGAGCAGCTCCAGTTCGACCAGGCGCGCCCGGATTTCCTCCAGACGTTCCGGGTTGAACTCAATGCGTGCGTTGTAATCCTGCAGAAACTTGGCAATCTCCGCTACGCTGATCTGCGCTGAGCGAATTTCCTGGAGCGCTTCGTCAAAGCTGGGATCGATGCGCACCAGGTCCTGCAATTCGTTGCGGGCCAGAACGAGCTGGTCGTGCACGGCATTTTCCGATTCGTAGAGCAGTTCGTAGAGCCGGGCCGTGGCTTCGTAGAGTTGTTCGGCGTGTTCCAGGATGCGCAATTCAGCTTCGAGCGCCTCTTCTTCGCCTTCCTGGGGATTCACCCGGTCGATCTCTTCGATTTCAAAGGCGTAGCGTTCCTTTTCCTCCTGCAGTTCGCGGCGGCGTGCCATGAGCGCTTCGCGCTCCCGCATCAGGCGCGCCACTTCTTCATAGTGGCGGCGATAGGTATCCCGCAATCCTCCCAGGCTGCCGAAATTATCGAGCAGCTCCAGATGCGTTTCGGTGCGCAGCAGGCTCTGGTGTTCGTGCTGGCCGTGCAGGTCGATCAGGTGGGCGGCCACCTCGCGCAGCAGTTGCACAGTGGCCGGCGTATCGTTGATAAAGGCGCGGCTCTGGCCGGGCAGGATTTCGCGGCGGACGATGAGTTGCGGCAGGGGATCGATCGCGTTGGCTTCGAGCAGCGCCCGGATGGCGGGCGTGTCGGCCTCGTCGAAGATCCCTTCGATGATCGCCTTGCGGGCTCCGCTCCGGATCATCTCCGAGTCGGCCCGCTCTCCCAGGATCATCTTGAGCGCGCCGATCAGGATAGACTTTCCCGCGCCGGTTTCCCCGGTCAGAATGTTGAGACCGCTGCCGAATTCAACTTCCAGCTCTTCGATCAGCGCGTAGTCTCGGATGTAGAGCGTCCGCAGCATAATCCACGCCGCCCCGGCCAGTCCGATCAGCGGTTACGTCCGCAGCAGTGCTTGTACTTTTTGCCGCTGCCACAGGGGCAGGGATCGTTGCGGCCGATTTTAGTGCCGACGACTACGGGTTGTTCTTTGACGGTGGGGTCCCGTCGGGCGGCGGCGTCGGCCGGTGTGCGTGCCCGGACGCGGACGCCGTACGAGTCCACGCTTTCGTGCTGCACCCGCGCGCGGGACGGATCCAGGCGCCGGCGCGGCGCGACGGCCGACGGAGCCGGACGGGTCTCCACCAGAGGTCCTGCGCGGAAGATGAACGAAATGGCGTCGCGGTTGATCTTGTCCAGCGTTTGCTGGAAGAGCTTAAAACCTTCAACCTTATACTCCACGAGCGGGTCTCGCTGGCCAAAGGCGCGCAGGTTGATGCCTTCTTTGAGTTCGTCCAGTTCGCGCAGGTGCTCGGTCCAGTGTTCATCGATAAAGTGCAGCAGGGCGGCCCGTTCCAGGGCGTTGTTGATTTCCTGGCCCCGGGTTCGGAGCGCTTCGTCCACGCGGGCGACGGCCCGAAGGATGCGGCGGCCGTCGGTGAAGTCCACCACTACGCGATCTGGCTTTTGCTCCAGGCCGTCCTGATTCAGAAAGGCCTGCAGGCGTTCGTAGAAAGGCTCGGCCAGCATTTCGCGTTTGCGCCGGTAGAAATCGAGCGCGGCCTGGTAGAGCCGGTCAAACACCCCATCTTCGCCCAGCCGGGCAAACTCTTCCGGCGTCATTTCAAAATCGAACGCGAAGGTGCGCAGCACCTCTTCGCGCAGGCCTTCCAGGTCCCCTTCTTTGTAATGGCGTTCGACGATCTGCCCCAGCACATCGCGCAGCATTTCAAACACGTCGTGGCTGATGCGTTCGCCGGTGAGCGCGTGGCGGCGGCGGCTGTAGATGACACGACGCTGCGCGTCCAGCACGTCGTCGAACTCGAGTTGCCGCTTGCGAATGGCGAAGTTGTTCTGCTCGACCTTTTTCTGGGCCCGTTCGATGCTCTTGGTCACCCAGGGATGCGTGATGACCTCGCCCTCTTCCATCTTGAGCCGATCCATGATGCGGGCGATGCGGTCGGAGCCGAACAGGCGCATCAGGTCGTCTTCGAGCGAGACGTAGAACTGGCTTTCGCCGGGGTCTCCCTGGCGTCCGGCGCGGCCGCGGAGCTGCAGGTCGATGCGTCGGCTTTCGTGGCGTTCGGTGCCGATGATGGCCAGTCCGCCCAGTTCTTTGACGCCTGGTCCGAGCTTAATGTCGGTGCCGCGCCCGGCCATGTTTGTCGCAATGGTTACCGCGCCTTTCTGGCCGGCCTGCGCAATGATCATGGCTTCCTGCTTGGCCCGGTCTCGCCGCGCATTCAGCACGTTGTGCGGGATACCCTCCCGCTTGAGCATGCGGCTGAGCATTTCCGACACCTCGACCGAAGTGGTCCCCACCAGCACCGGCTGACCCTTCTTGTGGTATTCTTTGATTTTCTGAATGACGGCCTGAAACTTCTCCCGCTTGGTGCGAAAGACCAGGTCTTCGTGGTCCACCCGGATGACGGGTTTGTGCGTGGGGATGACGATAACGTCAAGGCCGTAGATCTTGTAGAACTCCTCCGCTTCGGTAATGGCTGTACCGGTCATGCCGGCCAGTTTGTGGTACATGCGGAAGTAGTTCTGCAGCGTGATGGTGGCATAGGTCTGCGTGGCCGCCTGCACTTTGACCCCTTCTTTGGCTTCGATTGCCTGGTGCAGGCCGTCGGAGTAGCGGCGGCCGGGCAGCACGCGTCCAGTGTGCTCATCGACGATCAGGACCTTGCCATCCTGCACAATGTACTCGACGTCCCGCTCATAGAGCGTGTAGGCGCGCAAGAGCTGCTCGACGGCGTGGAGCCGTTCGGCGCGTTCGGCGTAGCGATTGTACAGCTCCCGCTTTTTCTCCTCCAGTTCTTTGCGCAGGAGTCGCCGGTCGTTTTCCAGCTTGTTGCGGCGTTTTTCTTCTGAAAGATCGGTGCGACGGGCCAGTTCTTCTTCCAGTTGCCGAAGCTTTTCCTGATATTCCTGCTCAATCCGGGCGGTCTCTTCGCCCAGGTCGGGCAGGACGAACATATCGCGGTCCTGGCCGGCGATGCGGGCGATTTCGTCCAGCCCCTTTTCCGTCAGTTCAATGGTATGGTTTTTCTCATCGAGGGCGAAGTAGAGCACTTCGTCCACGAAGGGCATGTTTTTGGCGTTCTCCTGCAGGTAGAAGGCCTCCGTGCGCTGCAAAAGCGTTTCCACGCCTGGTTCGGTCTTGAGCTTCATAAAGCGCTTATTGCGCGGAAACCCTCGGGCCACCCGCAGCAGCGCCAGTCCGGCCTCCTCTTCCAGTTCACTGGCTCGTTTGCGGTCGCCCGCTTCCAGCGCCCTGTCGCGTTCTTTCAGTTTGCGCTCCGCCTCGGCTACGAGCTGCGCCACCAGTCGCTGCTGGAGATAGACGAGCTTTTCAATGACCGGCTTGAGTTCCGTGAAGCGTTCGTCGCCTGACTGTGGAACCGGCCCGGAAATGATCAGCGGCGTACGCGCCTCGTCGATCAGCACCGAGTCGACTTCGTCCACGATGGCGTAGTGGTGCCCGCGCTGCACGAGCTGGTCGGGATCGATCACAAAAGAGTGGTCGCGCAGATAGTCGAAGCCAAACTCGTTGTTCGTGCCGTAGGTGATATCGGCCTGATAGGCGCGGCGGCGGCCTTCGGAGTGCGGTTCGTAGCGGTCGATTACGTCTACGGTGAGTCCGAGAAATTCGTAGATGGGCCCCATCCATTCGGCGTCGCGCTGCGCCAGGTAGGGGTTGACCGTTACCACATGCACACCGCGGCCGGCCAGCGCGTTCAGGTAGACCGGCATGACCGCCACCAGGGTTTTGCCTTCGCCGGTTTTCATTTCAGCGATCTTGCCCTGGTGCAGCACGATGCCGCCGAGGATCTGCACGTCGTAGGGGACCATGTCCCAGACGATCTTCTGCCCGCCAGCCATCCACTCCTTGCCCAGCATGCGGCGGCAGGCTTCCTTCACTACCGCAAAAGCTTCGGGCAGCAGTTCATCGAGTTTGCGTTCGACGCGCTCCAGCCATTCCTCTTCCAGTTCGTCCAACTCCTCGTAGAGGCGCTCCCGCTCTTCTGGTGAAAGTTCCTCAGCCTCCGCGTGGCCGTTGCCGCTAACGTCAACGCCTTCGCCTCGGAGACGCGCTTCAATTTCGGCCTTGCGCGCCTCAATGTCGGCCACGGCCTCTTTAATGCGGCGCTTGAACTCATCGGTTTTGGCGCGCAGCTCCTCATCGCTGAGCGCCTGGAATTGCTCAGCGTACGCGTTAACTTTATGGACAATAGGCCAGAGTTTTTTCAGTTCTCGCTCGTTACGATCCCCAAACAGCCGTTTCAGAAAGTCAAACATGGCAGGTATTGCCTCCAGATATTTACACGCAAGAACCGCGGCATCGAAAAGCGACACCGCGGGTAACCGTACCTTTCCCTCAGGTACCGGCACTCTCACGCTGCCCGAGGCGGTCCGTTCCCACCTCGCATGCGCTCTGTTGCGTGTCGCTCCTGCGCCCTACCAGCGGGGATGCTCCTCAATGGGCATCGTGCTGTACATCAGGTGCAACAGCAGGGCCGACAGATCCCAGTAGTTAGCCCGCTGCTCCTCTACAACCGAACGGAAGCGCCAGTCGTCGAAGGTATCGTCGCACAGGTAATCGGTTGCCCGCACAAAAGTGGGGCGTCCGTCCAGGTAGAGCCCAACCTGCCGATGCAGCGTAACCTCCCGGAAGGTGCAAAGCCCCTTATCGCTTCGCATCTGGCGCACCGTCACCTGCCCCCAGGGGGTATCGCTTTTCCACACCTGCAGGCCACCCTCCGCCTCTTTTGCTTTGCGCGACCCGACGCATCCGCCGAGCAGCAGCGCCAACCCGACAATCACCCACCGCATGTGTAAGAATAAGGTTGATGCAAGTTCTCTATTGCTTTTATGAAAGTTGGCGCAAATAGGTCCCACCAGGCGATGGGCTCGGCCCCTACTCTTCGATCGGATGAAAGCGAATGGCTGTGCCGCCTCCGGGTGCCAGGCGGAGCGTGAGCACGGTTGACGCATCAACAACCTGACGAACGATTTCAAGAGCCAGCGGATTGGTGCGCCAGTCGGCGTCTGGGGCATCGCGATAGATTTCAGCCAGGTAGCGGCGGCCCGGTTCTAAAAACGAGAGCGGAGCTTCCAGCGTGCGGCCATATTCGTCGGTAATGCTACCCAGATACCAATCGTCGCTGTGGCGGTCTTTGCGGACAATCGTCACATAGTCGCCGATGCGCGCATGCAGCACGCGGGTGTCTTCCCAGTCAACTGGCACGTCTTTAATAAACTGAAACGCATCGAGGCGCGCCTCGTAGTGCTCCGGGAGATCCGCAGCCATCTGAAGCGGGCTATAGATTACTACGTAGAGCGCGAGCTGCTTGGCCAGCGTGGTGTTGACCCGGTTGTTGGGCCGGTCTTTGATAAGAATGTCAAAGATGCCCGGCGTAAAGTCCATAGGTCCGGCCAGAAGCCGGGTAAAGGGCAGGATAGTGGTATGCTCCGGCGGGTTGCCTCCATCTTCGCTCCAGGCATTGTATTCCTGGCCACGCGCCCCTTCGCGGCTGACCATATTTGGATAGGTGCGCCGCTCACCCGTGTCTTTGACCGGTTCATGGGCATTGATAGCAATCTGGTAGCGGGCAGCCGTTTCCAGCACGCGGCGATGATGGCGCACCATAAACTGACCATGGTGCCACTCCCGATGCACCTGCCCCTGCTCATCAATCCAGATGCAGTTGCGGCCGTGCGCCACGTAGCCCGTTTTTACCATATGAATGCCCAGTCGCTGGTAGAAAGCAAAAGCGGCTTCCATTTGCCGCTCATAGTTGGTAATGTGGCAGGCCGTTTCGTGATGCCCGATAAGCTGAACGCCCCGGTCGCGGGCGTAGCGCGCAACTTCTTCAATATCAAAATCCGGATAGGGCTCCGTAAAACGGAATTTGTCGCCATTCTGCGTCCAGTCCCCGTCCCAGCCGACGTTCCAGCCTTCAATCAGCACGGCATCAAAGCCGTGGCGGGCCGCAAAGTCGATGTAGCGCTTCGCATTTTCGGTGGTGGCACCGTGGCGCGGTCCAGAGCCCCAGGTAGAGCGCCCGATGTGCATCTCCCACCAGATCCCCACGTACTTGGCCGGTCGCACCCAGGAGACGTCGCCCAGCCGGTTAGGCGCGTTCAGGTTCAGCAGGGTATAGTTCGTGATCAGCTCGCCTGCATTGTCGCCGACCAGCAGCACGCGCCAGGGGGAACGAAAGGGCGTTTGCGCTTTGACGCGCGTGCCATCGGACCAGGGTACCAGGTCCACTTCCAGCGTCAGCGAATCGCTGGGCGCCAGCGTCATCGTGGCATAGTCTTCCACCTCTGCTTCGTGAACGCTTAAAAACCATCCATCGGCTGTTTCCATAGTGAGGGGCGTATGGACCGTATCGAGTTGGCTAATCGGAGTGCGCCGGTACAGGTATTCATAGCGATTCGGATGATAGGCGGGGATCCACCAGGCCTGATGGTCGCCAGCCAGTCGGAAGGCGGTCAACTCGTCCATGATGACGAACCGGTCCAGATATGCCTGCTCGGGCCATTCGTAGCGGAACCCCACGCCTTCATCAAAGACGCGAAAGACAAGATCCAGGCGGCGAGGGCGCTCGGTCGTCTCTTCAAGCTGCAGTCGGAGCTCATGGTAATGGTTCCGGATATGCTTTTTCTCTCCCCAGGGCTGCGTCCAGACCGTGTCGACCGTATCACGAACCAGACCGATAAGCCGGAACGGTCCTACGAGCGGCGGTTGCTCCTTGAGCACAAAACCCATAGGCGAAGGCAAAATAAGTGGCATCCCCAAACGATCAATCTGATAGACGGGCCGTCCCTCTTCCAGCCTGAAGGTTACCACTAACGAACCATCTGGCGAAGTCACCGTAGTGGTCTGCGTCCAGCCGCCCAGTGGCATGCTCAGCCATACCAGCAGAAATGCCCATAGACGCTGCATCATACCGTTCTAATGTTAGCGCTTACACAGCCTGAGGTAATATAGGCTGTCACGCGTTGCTCGTCAATGGCCGCGCTTATCCCGGGGGCAGCCGTTCTGGCTGCTTGCAGCGTCCTTTTCTGCCGGCCTTGCCCGTCTCACTCCTGCTTAGCTCGTCCCCTTATGCATCATTCGCGCTACTTAATAGCCAGACAGGCATGCCTTCAAATTTCAAGCCGGCCCTGCCTGCGCCTCCTCCCGGGCTACCTCAGAGAATCTCGCGGGGTGCCCGCACAATGCAGCCTGGTATCTGAGACTACTTTGACTGACGTTTTTGTCGGCTTTTTGCCCAGAACTATCTGTACTTATAACGCAATATGTTGACATTTCTTGATATAATTGGTTTATTTCGCTATCATTGGAACGCAGCTTCTCTCGGTAGGAAGCCGTTCGCTCAGAGCTTCCGGAGAAGCATGCTTTTAATTTTTGTCAGTTGTATCGTCTGAGCAATGCTTCGATGGACCGCATGGCTCTGGGGCTTCATGCTGATAGCCGTTCCCAGAAATGCTCATCCGCAGCCGGTACGCGTAAACGGAGGATTTTCGATCTATAGTGAGCTCTATGGCCAGAACGGCCTTGCGCTAGGCCGGCGACCTGGACAGCAGCTCGGGGCGCAGGGGCAACTCACGCTAACGATCGGCAATCAGTTAACGCTGCCTTTTTCTTTTTATTTATCGACCGATGACGTGGGCTACCAGTTGCCTTTTAATCAGTTCGGCTTCAGTCCTCGTTGGCGCTGGATCCAACTGCATGCAGGATATTTTTCTACCCGGCTCACCGAGCTGACGCTGCGCGATGCCCGGTTGCTGGGTGGGGGTTTTGAACTTACACCCGGACCGTTTCGGCTGGCGTTTGTGCAGGGACTGACGCAGCGGGCGGTTCCGGCCGACACGCTGCGCGGCCAGCCTCCGCTGCTGCGTCAGACGCTCACCGCTCTTCAAATCGGAGTGGGCCGAGAGGATGGGTGGCACTTCTGGATCACCGGACTGCGCGCCAAAGACACGCCTGATCTGGAAGCCTATACCACCTATGGGCTGGCTCCGCAGGACAATCTGGTCGTCTCTGCGGCGGTTGGCCTGGCGCCACTGCCCGGACGCCTGCAACTCAAAACCGAAGTGGCGGCCTCAGTATACACGCCAGACGTCTGGGCAGGTCCGCTGGATTTCAATCAGGCCTTTCAACAAGTGCAGGATCTGCTCGGATCACTGGTGGCGCTTCGGGTCGGCTCACGGGTGGATGTGGCCGTATCTTCGGCCCTGATCCTTCGGCCTGCCCGCGCCTTTCAACTGCAGCTCCAGAGTCGATACGTAGGGCCTGGCTTTCGGTCGCTGGGGGCCATTCAACTGGAAAACGATATCCTGGACCTGCTGGTAGCGCCACGCATCCTGACCCGCGTGGTTCAGATGACGGCTCGCTTTGGCGTGCGGCGTAATAACCTGGCCGGCAGTCGCCTCAGCACACGCCAGCGCGGCCTGGCCGCCATCAACGCCACGATTCTATTCAGTTCCGCCTTCTCGGTGGCGGCCGAGTTCACGAACTTTGGCGTGCGGCTCTCCCGCCGGATCGACACGCTCACGGTTTCCAACATCTCGCGGCAATTCGGCCTGACGCCCACGCTTCGCCTTCAGGCCGGCGCCTGGCTGCACACAATCACGCTCAGCGCACGCTACCAGCAAGCGAATGAGCGCTACGTAGGGCTGCCTCAAAGCCGCCTGACGCGCAACCAGGACCTGATGCTCTCCCACAGCCTGACATTTCCCCAGCGCCATACGCTTACCTCCAGCATTACCTGGAATCGTAGTTCATTCGATAGCCTGAAGACGACTGTTTTAAACTGGAACGAGTCGCTTACCCTCCAGTGGGGGCGTACGCGGGCCACGTTTTCGGTAGGCCTGCAGCGCTCTCAGAGCCAGTTTACGGATACAGGCCTTATCGGCCGCTTCAATCTTTCCGTTCCGGCAGGCCCTCGCGGCCAGCTTCAGCTTCGGCTTAACCTGCGTTCCTATCGGTACGGACAGGTGCGTCTGGACTCTCGCGGCTACACCGAGGGCACCGCCTACCTCGGCTACAGCTATCGATTTTAACTGACCGACGGCTGCCATGAAGCGCGTTCTGCTGGTTCTACTCGGGTGGTGGCTGAGCCTGCTACCAGCGCAGGCCCAGGATCTTGTCCAGGTAAATATTCTCATTCGTCGTCCGACCGCCATGCCCCGCTCGCTTGATAGCTGGCAGCGGGATCCTACCCTGATTCAGATCCAGATTCGAAACGGAGTAACCCGCCCCTTTGCCAATCTGCGCTTTTCGTTTGTCATCCGCGAAAGCAGTCGGGGCGAAATTCTTCGCTCGCGAGACGGCCATCCGGCGCAACCATCGTTTGCTCTGGGCCCTTTTGAAACCCGTGTGTTCACATGGGATCAACTCATAGCAGAGGCAGCCGTCCAGATTGCGCGACCGTTCCGGGAAGAAGTCCTGCGTGATGGCATTCCAGAAGGCGACTATGAATTCTGCGCTACCATTCTGGACTTCAGCGTATCGCCCCCAGAGCCGGTAGGCTCTACCGGTGAGCTCTGCGCCGTCTTTCAGGTGGTGGAGCCGGACCCACCGGAATTGATTTCTCCACCCGATGGTGAAACCCTGACTACCGACTACCCGGTCTTCTCCTGGGCCTTCACGCCGCCTTCTGGCATCACAGGGGTTACTTACAAGCTGACTTTATGGCCCATCTATCCGGGTCAGACGCCGGTCGATGCTTCTCGCTTTAATCGGAAGTTGTTTGAAACAGACCTGACCACTACTACCTACCGCTACGGCGCAGGTGACCCTGCCCTGCGCACCGACCGTCTGGATCCCCGGGCGATTGGCTACGTCTGGCAGGTGCAAAGTCTTCTGGAGGGCCGACCATACGGCCGCGACCAGGGGCGGGGCCGCGGCGTCAGCCAACTGGCCACGATCTGGCTGCCTGAACGCGCTGCCGCTCCAGAGACGCCGCTTGTCGTCCGCACGCTGACGCCCACCGTCTTGCTCACTCCTGCCTCTACGCGGCAACCGGTCCGCTTTCAGTTGGAAAACGTCAGTGGCACTCCGCTGACCGTTCATCGCTTCCGAGCACTCTGGCGAACGCCCGCAGGCGACCACTCTCCCGAAGCCCCCGAAGGCGATCCGCTGCCGGAAGGCGCTGTCCGGCTGGCGCCCGGTGAGCTGTACACGATTCAGTTCAACCTGCGGCCGCCAGAAGACCCCGGCTATTTTGAGGACGTGGTTACCCGCTTTGGCGATGGGACTTCCCTGACTTTCCCCATTGTCTTCACTTTCTTTGCGGAGCAAGACGGACGCTCTTTTCAAAGCGAAGCAGACCGCCCCATCCAACTAACCTACCGAATCCGTCCGGCTAATCCTTTACGCGCCCAGCTACTGACTTCTTTCCTCCGGCTAACCCCGGACAATCCCCGGCAACCGGTAGAACTGCGGCTAGAAAACCTGGGGGCTCAACCGCTGACCATCACGCGTTTTCGCACCACCTGGTATCCTCCAGGCGATCGCCCTCCTCAGTCGCCTGAAGGAGAAGACGGCGATCCGCTTCCAGAAGGTGACGTGTCGCTGGCACCTGGTGCTACGCACACCATACGCTTTTATCTCAATCTTTCTGACTCTCCCTTTGAACGGCTGGTGCGCGAGCTGGGAGACGGCCGCTCCATGTCCTTCCAGATTGCTTTTCTGTTCTTTGCCCGACGGGCCGATGGGAGTCTTCTGGAAGCCCCGGCAACTCCTCGCCTGAACGTTCAGCTCACGCTGGGCGAGCAACTTCGCATCTTATCCGTTCATCCTACCCATCGGGACACCCTTCCCTGGCGTCCCCAACTGCTCATCATTCGGTGGCTTCCCTTCCGGAATGACTATCGGGGAGTAACTTTTAATGTAACGGTGGAAGAAGAAGGCACAGGGCGATCCTGGACCAACACGCGCCGCCTGAACTGGCCGCGAGGCCCGCTGGCGGTCACGCCCGGCGAAGACACCTACCGGGCCAGCATGCATATCGTAAACGTGGCAGGTCGGCCGCCGGAGCTGGTCGAGTGGGCAAATGCCTTTCGGCCCGGGCGTCGTTATCGCTGGACGGTCAGTGCTACCTTCCGCAACCCGGATGGCTCTACGGAGTCGGTGCGTTCGGAGCCGTTCACGTTCGTCCACGGCATGGTGGCGCCCGAGCTAGGCGTCCCGGCCAACAACGCCACCTTTGAAGAAGGGGAGCCCATCGCCTTTACCTGGACGCCCCGCCTCTCACCTCGTGCCCTTTCGCCCGACGTGCTGGCTATTGCCCGGGGCGAAGCGGCCATGTTCTTTGAAGGGACCACGACCCACCAGGCCCGCCTTCAGGTGGCAACCGCTCCCGACTTTGCTCCTGAAAGCCTGGTGCTTGAACAGCCCTTCGAATTTGCCTTTACAGAAAACGATTACGCGGACGTGTTGACGGAGCAGAGCTGGCGTCCTGATCACCGGTGGACGCGGGGCACCTATTACTGGCGCGTGGTCTGGCTTGACGAGGAAGGCCGTCCTTACACGTCTTCGCCGGTGCGTCGCTTCACCATTGGCGAGGTTGCGTTTGCTGTGCAGAACTACCAGCCCGCTGCGGGAGCTGTTATCAATGAGCTGAGCACTCCCTTCTACATCCGCACCACGCGTCCGCTGGATCCGGCCCGCCTGCGCTCCGGCTGGCTGGAAATTCGACGGCTCACCGGCGACGACGAGCCGATCCGGGACGTCTTCTCCAATCCGGAACGGCTGGTGGCCCGCCTGGACATTACCCGGCTGGAGCCACACCCGGAGGAACCCAATGTCTTTCAAATTTACACGGGCACGCCGCCTGCGCCCTATCTCCTCACCACGACCGAGCCGGCGCAGTTCGTCTGGGTGGTCACCCTGCATCTGAATAACGAGGGGGTTCCCGATTTACCCGAACGTGCCGAGAGCACCCCCACCCGCTTCCGCCTCCGCGAGCCTTCGGCGGCCTGCCTGGCGGCCTGCGAAGAACCGCTCCCCGCCAACCGCACGCTCTCTACAGAGCCTGCCTCGGCTTTCGTCGGCCGCCAGGTGCAGATCGGAAAGTTTCTCCTGCGCATTACAGAAGCCACAGGGACGGGCAGTAGCCTTTCCGGTCGCGGGATCATTCAGGTCACCCTGGGCACTACCTTCAACCTGCGCGTGCGCTTTGAAAACCTGCAGATCAACACCGAAGATCAGGTCGTCGCCGGCGAGGCGTTTGCCGAAACCGACGACGCGGTCCCGGATGAGTGGGCCACCCGATTTGAACGCTTTGAGCCCGATACAGCCCGCGCCCGACGCATCCGCGAAGCCATCCGGGCCGGCCGCAAGCTGGTCAGCCTGCTCGGTCTGTCCACTGAGCCGGTGACGCTCCCCATCGGCCTGGACCAGGTGATCGAAGGCTCGCAGTGGGTCGTGGCCATCGTGGGCGTGCGTTTTCTGCCGACCCGCGCCAGTTTCAATGCCCTCCTGGATGTGCCGATGCCCTTCCTGGAAACCGGCCGCCTGGCCCTGGGCGCGCGCGACGTGTGCATCAACCCGCGCGGACTGGCCGGCGCCTTCCGGCTCGCCCTGGAACGTTCGCTCCAGTTTACGCTCCGGCGCAGCCCGGAGCTGATCCTCCGCGTGCTGGGCGAAGCGGACACCGAACCGGGCGAAACCGGCACCGGTGCTGGCTGGGACTGCACCGGCTTTCAGGAGTTGCAACTGGCTCTGCAATTCGAATTTCCACGTGAGTGGTTCATTCCCATCAACGAAGCGGGCACCGACCGCGGTGACCGCGCCCGCGCCACCTTCCGCTTCGCAACGCGTAGCCTGGACGGCTGGCTGGTGTCAGGCACCATGGACCGTGCCCGCATCACGGGCACCGACTTCATCTTTGAAGCGTCCGACATTGTCTACGATAACGCCACCCACCGCAACCCACCCGACATTGTCTTTCCGGAGGGCTATGAGGGCAGCCGAGACAACTCCTGGACTGGTTGGTACATCCGAAATGCCACCTTCTTCCTGCCCTCCCAGTTCGGCTCGTTTGAAGACCCCTCGGCCCGCCTGTCTTTTGGCGTGCAGAACGTCCTGATCGACGGCACCGGCCTTACGCTGGTGGCCCAGGCCACCAACCTGCTGAACCTCGACTCCAATCCTGGCAGTCTGGACGGCTGGGCTTTCTCCATTGAGCGCATCCGGGCCGAATGGGTGAGCAGTTCCTTCCGGGAGGGCCAGATGCAGGGCCAGATCCGTATTCCCATTGGGGAGCCTGCCCTCCAATACACGGCCCTGTTGCAATCGGCCGACGCCTTTGAAGCCGAGCGGCGCGAAGGCGAACGCGAAACGGAGGAAACAGAACGTCGCGGCGAGACCGGCGACCAGCCTTCGCTTTACTACTCCTTCCGGATCGAACCACCTGAAACCTTCCGGGCCACTCTTTTCGAAGCGGCCCAGCTTCAGTTGCAGCCGACCTCTCGCATCGAAATCACCAACCGTCCGCTTGAGAATTGCTTCGGGAGTACTCGACGGGCTGAATTTCAGGCCTATGCCTGCCTGAACGGCACGCTTACCCTGGCGGGCGATCTGGGCGGCATTCCGTTATCGTTCCGGGGCGTGCAGTTTGAAAACTTTGGCGTCAGTTCCCGTCCCCCCTATTTCGCTTCTGGCACCTGGAGCTGGGCCAGTCCTCCGCACTATCTGGGAGGAACCGGACCGGCCCCGACCGGCACGCCGGCGCAGGAAAGCATGGGCTTTCCAGTCACGGTCGAAGATCTGGGGCTGGAAGTGGGCTCGCGCGACGGCGACCCGGCAGCCGGTCTGCGCTTTGCGCTGGCCGTTCACCTGGGCAGCGAAGAAGCTTCGCTATCGGCCCGGACTACCCTGACCGTCTGGGGACGGCTGGAGCGGCCGCCGGGCGCCCCCATGCGTCCGGCCTTTGCCGGCGTGGAGTTGAACGCCCTGTGCCTTGGCGGCAGCATCAGCGGCGTGGTGTCGGTCAGCGACGATAGTTGCCTGGAGTTCTATCGCGACGACCCCACCTACGGCAGCGGCTTCGCTGGGACGCTCAACGCTTCCTTCCTGGAAAGCGTGAGCGTCAGTGCCACCGCTCGTTTTGGGGAGGTGGACGGCTTTAACTACTGGTACATTGACGGGCTGGTAACGCTAGGCGGCACCAGTGGCATTCCGATCGGGACGACGGGCATGTCCTTCTATGGTTTTGGAGGCGGCATCTACTATCGCATGCGCCAGGCAAACCTGCCCGATCCGCAAGCGCTGAGCCGCGGCATCCGTACTGTCCGCTATGTGCCGGACCGCAACGTCGCGCTGGGGTTGCGTGCCGCTACGGTGATCGGGACATCTGGCCGACCTGAACCCTTTAATGCGGATGTAACGCTGGAGGTCGCCTTTAACCGGCGGGGTGGCCTCAACCGGATTACCCTCCGGGGCGATGCCTATATGCTGGTTTCTGCAACAGACCGCCCGTCCAATCCGCCCATCACGGGCAATGTATCCATCGACATGAATTTTGCCCAGCGCACCTTCGATGCCACCTTCCAGGCCCGGGTGCTGTTGCGTGCCGGAGGCGTAACCGCAGTCGATGGAAGCGGTGAGGTTCAGTTGCATTTTGCCCCCCGTGGGTGGTTCCTGCGCGTGGGACGCCCCACACCGGAGGCCGATCGCATGCGGCTACAGGTCATCGCGCTCAACCGGGTCGATGGTTATCTGTGGATCGGAAACTGGCCCGAGGTGCCCAGCATGCCGGATCCTCGGCCGCCCGCGCCTCCCATCGAACGGACCGACTTTACCGGAGAGCTGACAGGACGCGCCTTCCTCTTCGGTGCTTCGACCGGTTTTGAGTTCTCCGGCCAGTTCCTCATCTTCTACGGTGAGCTCAACGCCTTCATCGGGTTTGATCTGGCCCTGATCGACTACGGCCCCGATGCGCTCTGCACGCTGGAAGATGGGCGCACCATGACCGGCATCGGCATCAATGGCTGGTATGCCCAGGGGCAGCTGTATGCCGGCATTACGGCCCGCCTGAGCATTGAGGTGGATCTTTTCCTGGTCAGCGGACGCTTCGACATTTTCAACGCTGCCGTGGGTGCTACGCTCGGTGGTGGCCTTCCCAACCCGACCTATGCCACCGGAGCGATATCCGGACGCTATAGCATTCTGGGCGGCGCGATCAAAGGCACCTTCCGCTATGATTTCAACGTCGGGGATGTCTGTAAACCACTACCGCCCTCTCCGCTGGAAGGCATTGAGCTGATCACCGACCTGCGGCCGCGCGACGGGGAGCGGGACGTCGATGTCTTTACCGAACCTATGGCGGCCTTCAGCGCCGATCTGGATCGTCCCTTCGTGATGAAAGACGCGGAAGGACGCGAACATATTTACCGGCTGC
The DNA here is from genome assembly GCF_900142415.1 of Rhodothermus profundi. Classification (NCBI taxonomy): domain Bacteria; kingdom Pseudomonadati; phylum Rhodothermota; class Rhodothermia; order Rhodothermales; family Rhodothermaceae; genus Rhodothermus; species Rhodothermus profundi. The sequence continues at coordinate 105,494 of NZ_FRAU01000010.1, read as the reverse complement.
GCACCAGCGGCATCGTGCTGCGCAAAGACAACGAGCGGGGGCCGATGGTCCGGGGCCGCAACGAAGTGACGCCCGAGGGGGATGGAGTCTACTTCCAGCCCGACGAACCGCTGGAGTCCTTTGCCTGGTACTGGGCTCAGGTGAACGTCTATGCGGAGGAGCTCATTGGTGGGCGCGTTGTTGACCGGCGCTGGGTCGGCGACGAAATCATCTATGAGGTGGCGGGAGGGCGCTGGGAACCGGTGCGCAACGCACAGGGCGAGCTGATTCAGGAAACCCGCACCGTGCGGTTCCAGGCAGGCGCTCGTCCCGAGCAGATTCGCCCGGAACATGTCCTCTACAGCTATCCGCGCAACCGCCAGCGCTATTTCCTGCAGGACATGTGCGACCCTGGCCGCATTTACCTTGCGGAAAACTACCAGTATCTGGCTGAAAACGCCGACATTCTGGTCCGATTCACGCCCGTAGAAGGTGGCGGTGCTCCCATCACCGTTGAAGGGCAGCTCACCCGGAATGCCATCACGTTCCCCATTCCGGAGTTGCTACCGGCTACGTCCTATGTGCTCCAGGTCATTCGTCGTGAGCATCTGCGGCCCTCTCCAGGAGGCTTTGTCGCAACCTATACTGCCCAATCGGGCCCGGCCGAATCGCCTGGAGCGGGAGGGACCTCTACTGAACTCAGCGTGCAGCTAAATCCGGAAGTAGCGGGGCAATTCCAGCGCACGCAACTTCAGCGCACCACCGAACAAGCGTTGCAACTGGCCATAGCCTGGCAGCAGTTGCGGGGCGCTTTAGCTCAGCAGCGCATCCGCACGTTGCCGCGTCCGCGGGTGCGTCCGGGTGAGCAGCAACTGTATCTGTACTATTTCCGCACCAGCCGCTATCGGACGCTACAGGAAAAGTTCGCGCAGCTCTCCACGACCAGCACCTACCAGTTTGAGCGCGGACGTCTCTTTGGATCGCCTGTGGAAATACATGACTTCCAGGTGACGGTAACGTGGGCGGACGAAGGCTTCGAACGCTACGATTTCGAGCGGCGGCGCCTGCAGGGCAGGCTCTGGCGCGAGGCCTTGCTGACCTATAGCATCAACTGGCAGGACGACTGGATGCGTCGTTTTGCGCGGCCTTATATCTATGAGCCGTTGAACATCCTGCGTCGCCTGGGCATTTCGGCTGTCTCGTTTTATAACATGGCCCCCCGCATGGCCCTTGAGTTGATCCGCCGGCAGAGCCTCCTGGAAAGCCCCCTCCAGGATAGCGAGCTCATGCCGCCTCCCCCGGTAGAGGAACGCGTAGCCCGCGCAGGCACAAAGAAAGGCAGCCTGGCCTGGTACTCCGGACAGATGCAGATGCGCATTCCGCCCCCACCCCCTCCTCAACTGGTCTTCCAGTATCGATTCCCCACGCTGGCCTATCTGGACCACCGGATCGTTCAGAATCAGGTGGCCGCACTGGCCAGTACGGACCGCTGGTGGTCACTCTCTGACGAAGACCGCCGTCGTCTCTGGCTGGCCGGGTTCTCTTCCTTTGTACGGCCCTACAGCCGGCTGTCTATCTGGTTCGGCTATCCGACCTGCGCCGCTCCCGACCTGGAGATGCCCGGCGTAGATCTGTCTTTTGAGACCGGTAACCGGCCTCCCCGAAACTTCCGTTAACCGTACCGGCTATGCATTTACGGTTTCTCTGCCTCGGGTACTTGCTGCTGAGCCTCTGGGGAATCGGCGCATTACCACTGCAGGCTCAGCAACCTGACACGCTGGCAGCCGACTCGCTCCGCGTTCCCTCGCTGGCCGTGCAGGCCTGGTCTGATGGAGCGCGCGTGGTACTTCGGTGGGCCCCCACCTCCTACCTGGCCTGGGACCACGGCAACGCGGTCGGCTACCACGTGGAGCGCGTCCGCATCAACCCGCAGCAACCACCTTCTGAACCACTCGCTTATGAGCGACTCACTTCTCAGCCCCTCCGCCCCTGGTCCCTGGAACTCTGGCGCCAGCGCATCCCGAACCCCGAAGCCCGTCCCCAGGCAGCCATCGCTGCTCAGATGCTCTATGGGGCTCCTGCTCCTATCCAGGCGCGCAATCCCTTCGAGGCAGCGCAATTGCGGGCTGCCGAACAGGAAAACCGTTTCAGCTTTGCGTTGTTTGCTGCCGACCTTGACTCGCTGGCAGCCGAGGGCCTGGGCCTACGTTACGAAGATGCCGCGGTCGAACCAGGCGCCACGTACATCTATCGCGTTTTTGCAGCGGCTCCCCATTCCTCACTGCGCCTGGATACGGCCTATGTGGTGGTAACGGTAGCCCCCACCCCACCGGCCACGCTTGACGTTTCGGTCGAAGTGGAACCCGGTGATGGTCAACTGCGCCTCTGCTGGGACCCACGACTGGCCGCCTATGCCTTTACCGCGTACGTAGTCGAACGCTCAGAGGATGGACAGCAGTATCAGTTGATGACCGAAACGCCGCTGGTGCAGATCGAAACAAATGCAACGCTCGCTGAAAACCGCATGCTCTGTTTTACCGATTCCACCACGGTCAATTACCGCCGCTACTACTACCGCATCTATGGTATCGACGCCTTCGCGCGCCGCTCGCGCCCGGTCGAAGTAACGGGCATGTCACGCGACCTGACCCCTCCTCCTCCTCCGGTCCTCGAAACCGCCGAGCACGTCCGGGAAAGCACCGTCCGCCTGCGCTGGCGCCTCGACAATCCTTCGCCCGATCTGGCCGGATTCTTTATTGGTATTTCCAATAGTCCGGACGGTCCCTTTGAGATCGGCGAGGAACTTCCGCCTTCCACCCGGGAAGCCACCGACAGCCGCGCAATCTCCGGTATTAACAACTACTACATCGTGCTGGCTGTTGACACAGCCGGCAACCTGTCCTCTTCCATGCCCCAGTACGTTCATCTGATCGATTCCATCCCTCCCGCCCCTCCTACAGGGCTGGTGGCCCATGTAGATACCACAGGTATTCTAACGCTCCGCTGGCAATCCAACCAGGAGTCCGACCTGCTGGGCTACCGCGTCTATCGGGCCAACCAGCTCGACCATACCTTTACGTTGGCGACCGGCTTCCCCCTGACCGATACGGTCTTTGTCGATACGCTCAATCTGAATACCCTGACCGAGGCCATCTACTACCGCGTAGTGGCGCTCGACCGCAACTACAACCCGTCGGATCCCTCCGAACCCGTTCGGGTAATCCTGCCCGATCGCGTCCCGCCCGTCTCTCCGCTTTTTACCCGCGTGACACCTACCGACTCCAGCATCATCCTGCACTGGATTCCCAGCAGCAGTTCAGATGTTGTGCGGGTGCACCTCTACCGGAAACGCCCCCGGGAGATTTTCTGGACGGAGATTGCTGTGCTGGACCCTGCGGTCCAGCAATATGAAGACACCAGCGTCAAGCCAGAACGCCGCTATTACTACACCCTGCGGGCTGAAGATGACGCAGGTAACCTATCTGCCCCCTCTCCACCAGTGCAGGCGCGCCCCTACGTCAGCGCGCGTCGCGCTTCGGTCACCAACCTGCGCGCCCGCTATGATGCCCGCAACCGGCGCGTCGTATTGACCTGGACATACCAGGACAGTACGCCCCACTGGTTCGTCATCTACCGCGGGTTCAACGAGCAGCCGCTGCGCCGTTACCGATCGGCGGGCCGCGCGTTACGATTTGAAGACCTGGATCTGATTGGTCCCGGCACCTACCGGTACGCCGTTCAGGTGTACTTTGAAAACGGAGCGGTTTCCCCTATCAGCAAGGAAGTGACCGTTGTAGTTTCGGAAGAGGAATAGATCAGGCAGCGCGCGGCAACGCCTGACCCGTCTCGGCATCGAATAGATGCACGCGGGCCGGATCAATACGCAGGGAAACCAGCTGCTCGGGTTCAGGCCGCACTGTTGCCTCCACCTGCGCCACCACCGTGAGCGATCCGACCCGCACATGCAGGTTTGCCACCGCTCCCAGCACTTCAACTGTCGCGACCGTTCCCTGCATCATGGCCTGTTCAGGCGTGGCTATCGTAACAGCTTCCGGGCGCACGCCCAGCGTCACGGCCTGCCCTACCCGTACGTAAGGCCAGCCGGCCGCCGGCAGCGCCACCTGCACCAGCCCACCTTCCCCTACAAACCATAATCCATCTCGGTGCTCCAGCCGTCCTTCAATAAAGTTCATGGGCGGACTGCCAATAAAGCCCGCCACAAATCGGTTAGCCGGCCGATGGTAGACTTCCAGGGGCGTGCCAATCTGCTGAATGCGTCCCTGGTTGAGCACTACAATGCGCTGGCCCAGCGTCATGGCCTCTACCTGATCGTGCGTTACATAAAGCATGGTGCGCCCCAGCTCTCGATGCAGCCGGGCCAGCTCAGCCCGCATTTCCACCCGCAGACGCGCATCCAGGTTCGAAAGCGGTTCATCAAACAAAAACACGCGGGGCTCTCGTACAATGGCACGCCCTACGGCCACCCGTTGCCGCTGTCCCCCGGAGAGCTGGTGCGGACGTCGATCCAGGAGGTGTTCCAATTCCAGCACCCGGGCTGCCGCTCGCACGCGTCGGTCGATCTCAGCTTTTGGCACGCGACGCAGCTTTAGCCCGAATGCCATGTTTTCATAAACTGTCATGTGAGGGTAAAGCGCATAGTTCTGAAAGACCATGGCAATGTCCCGGTCGCGAGGCGGCACCTCGTTGACCACCTGACCGCCAATGCGAATGAGCCCGCGCGAGACGCGCTCCAGGCCGGCCACCAGCCGCAGCAACGTGGTTTTCCCACAGCCCGAAGGGCCCAGCAACACCAGAAATTCCCCTTCGGCTGCTTCGAACGTCACGTCTGCCACAGCTACCTGGCCATTGTCGTAGATCTTCCAGACCTGCTCCAGTGAAACCCCCGCTGGTTGCTGCATTGCGTTCGCGTTTCTGGTGCTTCAGGAAGTCTGTCTTACCACACAACGGCGCAGGTACGCCAGCACGTCTGAGAGCGAAGCGCGCGCCAGCCCGATGGTTCGGTCTGCTGCTCCGTAGTAAACATATAGCTCGCCATTTATGACAACAGCACCCTCAGGAAAAACCACATGGGGCACATCTCCTTCCTGCTCGAAAGGAAGCTCAGGCGCCAGCACAGGCTCCGGGGTGCGTGCGATCACCCGACGCGGGTCATCCAGATCCAGGAGGGCCATTCCCATACGGTACACATGGTGTGCATCCACGCCATGATAGAGGAGCAGCCAGCCCTCCGGCGTCTCAATCGGCGTAGGACCGGCCCCGATTTTTTTAGCCTCCCAGGGGAATTCCGGACGCAGCACGACATGTTCGTCCAGAGTTGCCAGATGACGTTCCCACAGGGAAGCCGGCGGCTTAAAGAGTTGCTCCAGATCTTCAAAATAGATAAGCTGAATAGAGGGCACAATGCGATGCAGCATGGCAATGCGCCCGCGAATGCGGCGGGGAAAAATGACCGCATCCTTGTCAGTTGTGTCTGGCCCGATAAGGCCGCATTTGGTGATTGTTTGAAAATCACGGGTCACAGCCAGGCCGATGCGCACGCAACCTGGTCGGGCAAACGCCGGCGCGCCCAGAGCAGTATAGGTGATCAGATACAGGTCGTCGATCCGACTAATGCGCGGATCTTCAACTCCGAAACGGTCGTAGGGCGCGTCAGGCTGAATCAGAGGCTGGCGCCGGATCACAAAGTGAACGCCGTCGGTACTGTCGGCATAGCCAATGTACGACACGTACGGTTCAAACCCCCATTCTGGCTCGCCCGGGGGCACATCCTGCAGCCGAATGCGCCGATAGCCGGCCGGCACGCCTCGAATGAGCAGGTGTACGCGCGTGCCATCGTACCAGGCGCCCGGATTGAACACAGCCCCGGAAGCCCACGGCAGCTCCGGTACAGGGGTCAGTAGCGGCTGCGGATGCCGTCGGAACAACGTTACAGCTTCAGAAGCCTGTTGCATAAGCCTGTGCTTCATATTGCCCGGATGTCCTGCCTACTTCCAGAAGAAATTGTTGCAACGCTTTACCCTCTAACAGTTCCAGCCGCTCGGCGCTCAGGTTAAGTACCACGGCCACAGAGCGGACGCGCTGTTTTTCCTGCACGCGGAAGACCCGATAGGCATAGCGCACGCCGTCACGGGTTACTTCGACAGGCGATGTTCCTCGGGCATACAGCCAGCGCCGGGCCGGCTCATGCCGGTACACCTCCAGCAGCGTGTAAAGCGCTTCAATGGTTGACTCTGCCCCGGCATTGTAATTGACCTCGCCCGGTCCCCGAATGCCGTCATAGCCGCGTCCTGTGGCCGGATCATACATAGGCACGCCGGCCTCGTTGTTACCGGTTAACCAGCTCGCTGCTAGTCCGGCCAGAATAGCGTAGCGCACCTCCCCGGTCTGTTCGTAGAGCCGGATCAGGCCAACTGCCACGCAACGCACCGCATACGCAATCTGCTCGTAGCGCTGCACCCGGGTCGAATCGTCCAGCGACATGGCGTACATCCAGCCGTAAACAAGCAGCCGTGGATAAAAATGCTCGGCTTCGTAGCGGGCCGATTGTAGATAGCCGGCCGCCGCCAGCGCCTGCGTCTGCGCATTGCCCCAGCCATGCCAGGTGTCAATCCAGGAAGCATGAGCTCCGTACGGGTGCCGGGCCATCGACCCGTACTGCATCATCTGCATCCCTTCGGCCAGTTGTCGAATCATGCGGGCCAGCATTGTGTCAGGCGTGGCGTTTTGCAGCCGGATCAATCCCAGCAGTAATTCGCTGGAAGCGTCTGCTCCGTAGCGATACACGAGCCACTCCGGCAGCAGGCGTCCCTGTACGCGTCGGGTGCGCGGGTAGCGGACCAGCCAGGTGCGGTCGAGGTGCACCAGGGCCCGGCGCGCAGCTCTGGCAGCCTGCGAGGCCAGAGCCGGGTTGGCCTCCTGCAGCACATCTGCGGCCATTCCCAGTGCCCAGACCGCCCGGCTGGCCCACCAGCCAAACGGTTCGGCCCGGCTGTTCGGATGCGTCGTGTTGATGTCCAGCTGGTTGGAGTACACAAAGTTGTAAAAGAGCCCGTCTGCTCGTTGCATGTAGAGCACAAAACGCAGGAGCTTCTCTGCGGTATGCCGGAATGTATCGTTGCCGGTCAGCTCATAAAGCCGCAGATACAGCACGGCGGCCCGGGCAGCATCATCCACGCAGGCGGCGCCTTCATCAGGGTCATCCACCCAGCGATAGTCGGGTGCCTCGGCATAAATGTGCACCAGGCGCAGCACCGAGTCGCCGCGCACCACATCCTCGCTCAGGTGTTCCAGATGGGCCAGGTTGATCGGCAGCTCGAAAAGCGTGGCCGGATGCTGCGGGTCGGTGCGGCAGCCGACGCTCAGCACCCAGTAACTCAGCCATAAAACGAAAAGGCGCGATCGAGCCATGTGCTCAGCCTTTCAGTCCACCGGTCGCAAAGCTCTGGATGAAGTAGCGTTGGAAGAACAGGTAGGCCAGTACAATCGGCAGGGCCAGCAGAAAGGCTGCGGCCAGTTGCGGCCCCAGTTGCCCTTCGGCTCCACCTCCCACCGCAAAAAGTGCCACCAGTTGCGGCAGCGTCATCCACTGCACCTCACGCACCACGATGATTGGCCACAGCACCTCATTCCAACTTCCGATAAAGGTCAGCAGCCCCACGGTCACCAGGGCTGGCACTGACAGCGGCCAGACGATCGTAAACAGGATGCGCAGCTCGCCACAGCCATCCATCCGCGCCGCATCGATCAGGTCACGTGGGATCGTCAGAAAGCTCTGGCGCAGGATGAGGACGCCCGTCGCATTCATCATGAACGGGACAATCAGCCCGAACAGGGAATCGGTCCAGCCCAGCCGAACGATCAGCGTGTAGAGCGGAATGAGCAGCAGCAAAAAGGGAATCATCATGGTAAACAGAATGAGCGAAAAGACGGTCTCGCGTCCCCGCCAGTGTAACTTGGCAAGCGCATAGGCCGCCATTGAGGTAAAGACCAGTACCGAAAGCGTCACAGCCAGCGCCACTACCAGGCTATTCAGCAGCCCGCGCCAGACGGGAATACGCTCGAAGACCAGCCGGTAGTGGGCGAACGTCCATTGAGACGGCAGCAGCGTCAGCTCTGAAATCTCTGCCTCCGGGGTAAAGGTGGCCACGCCCATCCAGACGAACGGGTAGGCGAACACTACCAGCCCGATCAGCAGAAGCAGATACACTCCCACGCGGCGCATGGCTTAACTCCAGGTGTCGGTTTCTACAAAACGTCGCTGCAGCAGGACCACAAGGAAGATCACGAGGGCAAAGCAGAAGCCCAGCGCGGCCGCATAGCCCATGTGGTTGAAGTAAAAGGCCTGGTTGTAGATGTAAAGCACGGCCGACAGCGTGGCATTGAGCGGACCGCCGCCGGTCAGAATGTAGGGTTCGATAAAAAGCGAAAATCCTCCGATGGTTGAAAGCACCACCACGGTTACCATTGTCGGATTCAAAAGAGGGAGCGTTACGTGCCACCAGCGTTGCCAGGGCGTGGCCCCATCCAGTTCGGCAGCTTCGTACAGATGCTTCGGGATGTGCTGCAATCCGGCCAGGAACAGCACAATGTACAGGCCCACGTTTTTCCAGGTGGCCATGATAGCAATGGAAGGCATTGCCAGGGCTGGCGACACCAGCCAGGGCACCGGTTCTCCACCCAGCGCCTGGAGCATTCGATTGATAAGCCCGGTATCGAAGGCAAACAGTTGCTGAAACAGAATCGTAATCACCACGCCCGAGACCACGACCGGCATAAAGTAAGCTGCTCGGAAAAAGCCCCGTCCTTTCAGCGGTCGGTTTAGCAGCTCCGCAAAGAACAGGGCCACAACGATCTGCAAGGGAATGTGAATCGTCAGAAACAGGCCTGTGTTGAGCAGCGCCCGGAAAAACAGGTCATCGCGCACCAAGCGCCAGAAGTTTTTCAGGCCCACAAATTCCATGGGCGTAACGATGTCCCAACGATGGAACATCAGCACGAAGGCAAACAGCAGCGGGTAGCCAAAAAACACGCTCAGGTGCAGCAGGTAGGGCGCTACCAGTACATACCCCTGCTGCGCTTCACGCAGCCGGACGCGCCACCGTCGTTTTTTTGCCGCACGCTCAGGCATTCCAGTTCAGAATCATCCGAATGCGCCGCAGGGCACGGCGGGTCGCTTCGGCCGGTGAACGTATGCCATACACAGCCGCTGCCTCGAACTCCTGGGCCAGTGCGTCCAGAATCTCTTTTAAGTCTGGGACGCTATCGACGCTGCGCGTGTAGGCGGCCTGTTCGGCAAAGCGTCGCAGCAGTGGTTGCTGCTCAAAAACCGGCGCAAAGTAGGGATCGTCGAGGAGTCCCCGGCGCACGGGAATCTGACGCGTGCGCTCCAACAGTCGCCGATCCGCCTGGCGCGACACCAGAAAGCGCAGGAGACTCCAGGCAATTTCCGGATGCTGCGTGGTGGAAAAAATCACCATGTTTTTATAGTCTCCGTAAGTGTAAACCGGCCCTTCGTGGTCGTCCGGCACCGGAAGGGGCGCCACTTCATAGACCAGCTCGGCTGGCGCGTGCTTTTCCAGCCAGACGAGATGCCAGGAGCCGGTAAAGTCGGTCGCAAGCTGGCCGTTGAGAAACCGGCTGCCACTGCTGGTCCAGACCGCTTTCGGAAACGCTCCCATTGCGTAGAGACGGGCAAAAAAAGCGAACACGCGATTGGAAGCAGCCGTGTCGAGCGCCAGTTGCCCCTGCCCATCAAACAGCGTGCGCCCTCCCGAGGCGGCCACATAGAAGGCATAGTAATCGAAGTAGCGTTGCCACCAGATCGGTCGGATGTCGCGGTAGCCCATCCATCGGTCGATCGTCCCGTCGCCGTCGGTGTCGGCCGTGATGCGACGGGCCGCCTCCAGATACTCGCGGTAGGTGCGCGGCGGCTGCTCAAACCCTGCTTCTTGCAGGAGTTGCACGTTATAGAACATCATGACCGGATTGGTCTTCCAGGGAAACTGATAGAAGTGGCCGTCTCGGGAGCGAAACTGCATCCGTACGGTTTCGGGAATGCGGCTCTGCCACAGCGAGTCGAAGTCCGAAAAGCGATCAAGGGGCACCAGCGCCCCGGCTTCCACAAAATCCTCGACGATACCCGGCCATATATTGGAGCACAGGTCCGGGGTTGTCCCCGCGGCCACGGCCGCCAGCAGGACCTCTTCGCTGGACTGGCCGGCCGGAATGGGTTGCACCACGACTTCCACCTCTGGGTGGGCAGCCTGCCATTCGGCTACCAGCTCGCGAGCCAGAGCCAGCTCGTCCGGATTCGGTGCGGTCCAGTAGACAAGCCGAATGCCGCCACCCGCCGCTGTAGAGGGGGGAGTGGGGCGGTGGCATCCCATCAGCAGCAACGCGCTTATCAGCACGCAGCCCCCCACATAATGCGCAGGCGTCCGATTCCCTGCCATAGTGCATCGGCTGTCAGGCTGGAGGGTAGGCTTTTCGGTGCGCGGACGAAGCGCGCACCACCAGTTCGCAGGGCACCACAATGATATGCTGCCCCCGGGCATATGGGCGGCGCGTTTCGTCTGGAGTCATGCGTTCGACCAGGTGGCGCATGGCCAGCTCGCCCAGTTGCTCTTTGAAAACCCGCACGCTGGTGAGGGGCACCGGTGCCTGGGTAGCCCCCTGCACGTCGTCGAACCCCACCAGCGCCACGTCCTCGGGTATCCGAAGGCCTGCCTGCAGCAGCGTCTCCATCACGCCCAGCGCCAGCGCATCATTGGCGCAAAAGGCAGCTGTGGGACGTGTCTTCAACTCCAACAGTCGCTGTCCCAGGCGCTGGCCAGTTGCCCGCGTGGGCTCCGCCTCCTCATCTACCAGCACCAGCGCAGGATCCGGAGTCTGTCCGGTCCGCACCAGTGCTCCCCGGTAGCCTTCCAGCCGGTTGGCAATGCTTGGATGCTGCAGGTCTGCCCCCACAAACGCAATGCGCCGGTGACCCTGCTGCAACAGGTGCTCTACGGCCACGCGAGCCCCTCCCTGATTGTCGATAACCACAGCGGGAAATCCCTCGGCTTCATAATCGATCAGCACGGTCGGCAACTTCATTGCTCGCACCTCCTGTAGAAAGGTGTCGCTCACCTTGCCGGCCACCAGAAGGCCATCCACGTTACGCTCCCGCAGAAAACGCGGCGTATGCACCCGAGGTTGATAGTCTCGCGGGATGGTGGTTAGCAGGACGTACAGATTGTGCAGCCGCGCTTCGAATTCCGTTCCCAGGAAAATGTAGGTGTAAAACGGTTCACTTCGGGTAAAATGATCGTCGCGCAGCACAAACCCGATGTTGCCAGTCCGTTTCAACGACAGGTCGCGTGCAGCTCGGGAGGGAACGTAGCCCAGCTCTCTGGCAGCTTTCAGTACGCGCCGGCGCGTTGCCTCGCTCACATGGCCTTTATTATTGAGGACCAACGAAACGGTTGAAATCGACACTCCGGCAGCTCGGGCGACATCCCGAATGGTGCTTCGTGAAGTGCTCATGGGGTCTCTCTGAAGATCGAAACGGTTTAATGAAAATTTATCTCATCTATGAAAATCTGTCAAGTAATAGCTTCCAGAGTTATCCAAACCTGGCCGCAGCCATCTGTCTGCTCGGGCTTCGATTCTTTAAAAAGGCGGGACTGCCTCCCTATGATTGGAAGCGTGCGGGGTCGAGCTCGGCATAGCTCGGACGGCATTGCACTATCAAGGCCGCCCTGTCCCCGCACCTTTCCGCGGCACCGAACGCGGCTTCATCCATTCCGCTCAACCCAAAAAGCGTTTTTGCCCCCATGGTCCTCTGGATAGAGAGCCGACCCGGGGGCTTGACAAGGTGGGTGTGTGTTACTTAGCTACGTGCATGTCGGGTCGCGAAGGCCGGCGTGAACGGCGACCCGGCTGGCTTATCCGACGTGAACTCGTCAGTCAAAATCGTACAGCCATGGAGCGGATCCTGTCGAAGCTGTACACGACCGGTCTGTTGCTGCTTATCCAGGCGGCCACGGTCCATGCTTTGTGGGCCCGACCTGAACGGGAAGGCGAAGATGGCGGCGGAGGCAGTGGGGCCAGCTCCTGCCGGGCAGCCAGTGGCATAGGAGCCGTTCTGGGAACCCTTGCCCTTGGGGCACTGGCAACACCGGTAGGGACTGCAGCGTGGTTAGGATGGACGGCGGCTTCTCTTATCTTTGGCATACCGGCTACCGGCATCTCCATAGGAACGGCGATTGGCTGCACAAACTGAAATGGACGGCGCACCACTCCATTTACCGGGACAGTTCTGGCGCCTGTATGTTTCGCGGCACCGGGCAACCGGCCAGGGAGAGGGCGAACGCTGGGTGCTCCGAGCGCTCTATGGACTGCTTGGCGTGGCAGTCTTTGGCTGGGGGCTTTCGCTGGAGTGGATGCTCTGGAGGGTACCGCCAGCAGAGCGCCTGCATGGGGTCCATGCTGCAACGCTCAGCCTGATTTTGCTCTGGCCGCTGCTGCAATCGCTCTGGGGAGCAGGACCAGACGTACCGGTTCGTCCATGGTTACTGTGGCCGGTCTCACGCACCAGGATAGCCCATGCATTGCAGATGCTCAGCCTCCTGCACGGAGCCAACGGGGCGCTGGGCCTCTTCTTGCTGGGGATCTGGCTCGGCAGCATTGTCCCCCGCTTCACGTTGCTTCCGGCGCTGAGCTGGCTCCTGACCGCCACGCTGCTGGTCACCGGCACGCAATGGGCGGCCAACCTCCTGCGCCTGCTCCGCTATACATGGCCCGGAGTCTACGTATGCGTATGGCTGGGCAGCCTGGTCGGACTGGGCATGCTGAACCAGCAGGGCGGGCTGGCGTGGCTCGCCGCGCGTGCGCTGGAAGCACCCCTTTACGGACAGCCCGGCAGTATGGGGGTATTGCTGGGCCTGAACGCTGCGCTTTACGCAACAGGCCTGGTGCTTATCCGACGCACGCTCTACGTGGACCATTCCTTCATGGGACGGGTGCCGGCTGCCGCCATCCGAAGGCCGCGCTGGAACCTATCGGCTACCTGGCACCTGACTCTGCTACAGTTTCGTCTGCTCTGGCGGCATCGCTTTACTCGGTTGCTCATTTTCCTGCCATTGCTCTACGGAATGCTTGGAGGAGGGCAACTCTTCATGGGACTTGAGCAAGAAAGCCCGCTGCTTCTTCTGATGGGTACGGCCTTCCTGCTGGCCGGTACGCTCCGTGCCGTAATCGACATGCTACCTCTGCAGAGCGCGTTTGGCGAGGGCCTGTTTACCTGGCCCCTTCCCTATCGGGCGCTGGGGCGGGCCACGCTGCTTGGTACGGCCACTCTAGCGCTATGCGCCTTTATCGCCGCTCTGAGCATCTGGGGGTTACTTTCGTTGCTCCCAACGCTCCGCATCGAAGCCTCCCACATGCAACGCCTGGCCCTACTTTACCTTTATCTGGTGGGTTTTGTGCATCCGGTGCTGCTCTGGCAGATGCCCCTGCATGCCGTTCGGATCGAACTCCATCCCCAATCGCTTTTTTCCTCCAAACAAATGCTTTACCGACAGCCCCTGCGCCTGCTGGGCCTGGTGCTCACGCTGCAGGCACTGGCACTGGTTGGCATGATGACCGGGCGTTATGGCATGCTGCTACTGGGATTGCTGGGAAGCGCCAGCCTGCTCCTCTATCCCCACTGGTTGGATCTGCTAGAACGGCAACTGATCCGTCACAAACACGAACTGCTGGCACACCTGCGGCCCTCCTGACGTCATGGAGATTCGACTCATTCGGCTAAAAAAACGCTACGGCGAAACCATGGCCGTGGATATTCCCGAGCTGACCATCCGCTCGGGCGAGCTGGTTGGAGTGGTCGGACGCAACGGCGCTGGTAAAACAACTCTGCTGCGCCTGATCCTGGACCTGGTAGCCCCCACAGAAGGACAGGTATTGCTCGACGGACAGGACGTGCGGCAAACCGCTGCCTGGAAACAGCAAACGAGCGCTTACCTCGACGATAGTTTTCTGATTCCCTTTCTGACGCCAGATGAATACCTGACGTTGGTGGGACAGGTGTATGGGCTGGATGAAAATACGTACCGGGCACGGCTGGAAGCACTGGCGTCCTTTCTGGACCCGGCGTTGCTGGCAACGCGCACGTACGTACGCGACCTTTCAGCCGGGAACCGGCAACGGGTCGGGCTGGCAGCAGCCCTCCTGGTACAACCGCGCCTGCTGGTGCTGGATGAACCCTTCGCGCATCTGGACCCGACCGCCTGCCAGCAACTAACCCGACTCCTACAGCTCCATCAGCAGCAACGGCATGCGACGATTCTGTTTACAAGCCATCACCTGAACGAAGTGGTCGGACTGGCGCAACGCATTCTCGTCATGCAGGATGGCCGCATTGTGCGCGACGTAACCGAAGGCGCCTCCGCGCAGCAGGAGCTGGAAGCCTATTTTGCTGGCCTATCGAAGGCTTCGTAGAGCAACGCGCCGTCAGCAGCGAACAGGCATCTGTTTCCGCGGATGTCGGCTCGGTTTACCGTTTTTCTTTATGCTGGCAGCAGCCTGTCCATATCTCATCGTGCCTGCAGGAGCCCGCAGCCGCTCCAGGACAACCGGCTGCTCTGGAAAGTCCTTTTAGAGGCCACCACTGCAGGACTTTATGCTACGGTCTATCCAGCTGCCCGCAGGATATCAAGCGGAGGACGCCCATAGACCTGACGGTTGCCTAGCAGCCCGATACTTAGCGTCAGCACAAGGGCGCTCAGTACCGCAGCGCCGAGCACATCCAGAGGATACACGGGCGGCACCTCGAATACCTGTCGGGCCAGTAGTTCGGCTGCTCCCACAGCCAATAGCAGTCCCACGATTGCGGCCAACCCTCCCAGCAATCCGTACTCTACCGCCGTGATCTGAAGCACCTGGTGTCGCGAAGCACCCAGCGTCTTGAGCAGCACCGTCTCTTCTTCGCGGGCTACACGCGTAACGGCAATAGCTCCCAGCAACACAATCACGCCAGTCAGTACGCTAAAGAGCGCCATAAACTGCAGCACCAGCCCGACCTGACCGAAGATCTCATCAGCTACGTTCAGGATAAGCTGAAGATCAATGGCTGAAACGTTCGGAAACGCCTCGACAACAGCCCGCTGAATATGAGGCGAGGCTTCGCCAGCCCGCACCAGTAGCACGAACATCTGCGGCGCTTCTTCCAGCACTCCCCGGGGAAAAAGTACAAAGAAATTCGTCTGGAACCGCCGCCAGTCCACGCGTCGGATGCTTCCCACCACAGTAGGAATCTCAATGCCCTGCACGTTCCACACCAGCGTATCGCCCAGCGTTACACCCAGCTCGGCGGCAATCTCCTCTTCGAGCGAGACAGGCGGCACCGCCGTGCCAGGTGGCACCGCAGGCGTAAACGTACCGGCCAGAAGCGTTTCGGTATCGGTCAGGTGGTCTCGATAGGACGAGCGGTACGCTCGCCGGAAGGCCCAGTTTAACCGAGCGGTTGTGTCAGCCTGGAGCATTTCAATGCGACGCCCGTTAACCGCCGCCAGCCGCATCGTGACAATCGGAACCGCTTCAAGCACAGGTGCTCCGCTGGCTTCGATGAGCGCGATCAGGCTATCTCGCTGATCAGGCTGCACGTCAAAAAAGACCAGATCCGGACGCGTGCCGCCATCGGCCTGCCGCACCTGGGCTATAAGCGATCGTTCCAGGAGCAGCACCAGCACTACCAGAAATGTCCCCAGTCCAAGCACTACCATCAACACGAGCGTCTGGTTATGAGGGCGGTAGAGATTAGCCAGCCCTTGCCGAAAGACGTACGGCCATCGGCTCGGGGTCGCGCGGCGTAGCAGGTGCATCAGTCCCCGGGCCAGCAGCGTCAGCGTTCCCAGAACAAGCATCAGCCCGAAGGCATACCCGGCGCCTATCACCGGCGTCGGGGCCTGCAGCATGGCCAGGGCACTGAGCCCGCCGGTTAACAGGAGCCAGGCGCCCCAGCGCCAGAGATCCCGTCCGTTCGGGACGGGATCGACCGACGCGCGCAGCGCACGCAGCGGCGTAACCCGACGTACCGGGAGTAACGGCAGCAAGGCAAATAGCAGCGTAATGAGCGGCCCACTCAGTAGCCCCAGGCCTATTGCAGCAGGTTCAACCTGCAACGGCACCGCAACGGGTAGAAACGCTGCCAGCAGTCGAGGCAAAAGCGCCTGAAGTCCCAGGCCCAGCAGCGTTCCCGCCACGCCAGCCCCTATCCCCATCATTCCGGCCTGCCACAGATAGACGGCCATGGTATGGGCAGGCGTAGCCCCCAGGCAGCGTAGCACCGCCACCGCATCTACGCGCTGCTGGACGTACACATGCACCGCACTGGCTACGCCGATCCCTCCAAGGACAAGCGCAATGAATCCGATCAGGCCCAGAAAGCGATACAGGTTTGCCAGCGCTTCATCCCAGTCTGCCCGCACTTCTTCCAGGGTATCGACATCGACCTGCAACGGTTGCAGTTGCTGGCGGAGCCGGCGGCCTAGCGCTTCAGCATCCCGCCTATCGTCGAAGCGGAAATACACCGCATACGTGGCGCGGCTGCCAAAGCCGAGCAACAGGGTATCCATTCCAGCTCGGGGGATATACACGCGCGGAGCAGCCAGTGCCATAAGTGCCGACTCAGAGGGTGTTGCCAGCAGACGCCCGACAATGCGATAGCTTCGGCGTCCCACCCGCACCGAGTCACCTATGCGCACGCCGTAGGCCTCCATCAGCGTACGCTCAACCAGGGCACCATCTGCGCGCAGGTACTGCTCGGCTGCTTCTGGAGGATCGGTCTGGAGCTGTCCGTACAGCGGCCAGGATCCTTCGACTGCTCGGATCGATGCCAGACGCACGTGGCCTGTGCGCGGGAAATAAACCATGGAAGCAAAAGCGATCACCCGGGCCTGTCGTCCACCGATTGTATTGAGAAGCGCGTCCAGCGTATCGAACGGCGCCGCACGTTCCAGACGCAGATCAGCACCCAGCAACCGCCGCGCTTGTTCGTCTACAGCGCGTCGTAGATTTCCCCCCACCCCGTTGATGGCTACCAGCGCTGCCAGCCCCAGGATCATGGCCGACAGAAAGAGTCCCAGGCGTCGTCGGCTTCCCCGGCTGTCGCGCCAGGCCATGCGGAGGGCCCAGCGTAGCGCTCTGGCATGATGTTCAGCCATGGCGCGTCGGCTGGATGGCCGGATGCACCGGTTCGTCAGCCACAATGCGTCCAGCACGCAAATGCAGCAGGCGTCCGGTGCGCCGAGCCAGCTCCAGATTGTGCGTGACAATGATAAGGGTTGTACCCGCGGTCGCGTTCAACTCAAAAAGCAGATCTTCGACAAGCGCGCCGGTCTCCGCATCCAGGTTACCGGTGGGTTCGTCGGCAAACAGGATGCGGGGTTGATTGATGAACGCCCGGGCCAGCGCCACCCGTTGCTGCTCTCCTCCCGAAAGCTGGCGCGGGTAGTGGTGCAGCCGATCCCCGAGCCCTACCCGTTCCAACAGCGCTATAGCCTGCCGGCGTGCCATACGATCGCCGCGTAATTCGGCAGGCACCATGACATTTTCCAGCGCCGTCAGCGTAGGCAATAGCTGAAACGTCTGAAAAACAAAACCTACCAGTTGATTGCGGAGTGCTGCCCGTGCTTCTTCATCCAGTCTGGTCAGCTCTTGACCGTCCAGCCAGACTTTACCCGACGTAGGTTGGTCCAGGCCGGCACACAATCCTAACAGCGTCGTTTTACCGCTGCCTGAGGGGCCCACAATGGCGCAGGCTTCTCCCGGCGCTATCGAAAACGAAATATCCTGGAGCACGGTGAGCGTCCGTGATCCGCTTCGGTAGGTCTTCGACAGATGCGCAACCCGTAGCATACTCCCATACGCGAATGCTCAAAATCGACTTCCTTATAACCGGCTGGGCTGATTCGGTTCTTAGGGTGCTGTTTCCTCTTCTCCTTATCCTGCTGGCTTCCTGCCAGGACACGTCGAAGTCTTCTGCCTCCTCATCCGAAGGCTCCCCGGACACTACTGCCAAGACACCGACTCATGCCGCACGCGCAGCGCAACCAATCACCGTGCTTGTGCTGGGCAATAGCCTGGCAGCCGGCTATGGCCTGTCGCCGGACGAAGCCTTTCCGGCCATCCTGCAGCGCAAGGTTGATTCGCTGGGCTGGCCTGTACGCATCCTGAACGCAGGCCTCAGTGGAGAAACCTCGGCCGGTGGGCTGCGCCGCATCGACTGGTTACTTCGGGAACGAATTGATGTGCTCATCTTAGAGCTGGGCGCCAATGACGGGCTGCGCGGTATCGACCCAGAAGTAACCCGCCAGAATCTCCAGGGTATCATTGACAAAGTGCGTGCCCGCTATCCAGAAGCCGACATCATCCTGGCTGGCATGCAACTGCCTCCTAACCTGGGCCCCGCCTACACCGCCGCTTTCCGCGCCCTGTATCCTGAGCTAGCCCGTGCCAACAATGCTTATTTAATCCCTTTCCTGCTCGAAGGCGTCGGTGGGGTACCCGAACTGAACCAGGCAGACGGCATTCATCCCACCGCCGAAGGCCAGCGTATCGTAGCCGAGAACGTCTGGCGCGTGCTGCGGCCCGTGCTGGAACGACGTCTGGGGCTGGCATAAGCTGCAACCGAAACCGTCCCCTTTCGTATAGCCGGCCGAGCCATCTAAAGCCTTCGGTGCCCCATGTCCCGGATTTTTCTGATTCTGCTGCTTTTCTGGAGCGGCCTCTCGACAACGCGCGGCCAGCACCTGATCCGTGGCACCGTCCGGAACGCCGAAACGAACCAGCCGCTTGAAGCCGTTCACATTCAGCTACTCGGTACCTATCGGGGCACCATCACGAACATGGAAGGGCGCTTTACGCTGGAAATTCAACACTTTCCGGCCATGCTGCGCCTACGGCACATCGGCTATCGCTCCCGGACAATTCGGCTGAATGCTCCACCCGACACGACGTTGGATGTTCGTCTGACTCCGGTTACCTACTCGCTGCCGCCTGTAGTTGTAGGTACAGGCAGCGATCCGGCCGAAGAAATTATGCGTCGGGTCATCGCTCGCAAGCAGACCTGGCGCAGCCGTCTGCACACCTATCGTGCCGAGACTTACTCGCGCCAGACCGTCGCCACCGATACCGGCATTGTACAGATCGCTGAAACGCACTCCCTTGTCTTCTGGAAACGGGACAAAGGCGTCCGCGAAGTGGTGCAGGCCCGTCGCCAGACCGCCAACCTTTCGGGAGCGCAGAATCTGGTAGGCGCCCGCTATCTGCCCAACTTCTACGACGATGATCTGGACATTGCGGGCTATCGAATGATCGGCCCCACCCACCCCAAAGCGCTTCGCTACTATCGCTTTCGCCTGACCGGTTACCGCTACCTGGACGATCGGCTTGTCTATGACATTGCCGTGGAGCCAGCCGCACGCTTCCAGCCGCTATTCCGGGGCAAGCTGGCTGTGCTTGACAGCGCGTATGCGCTGCTGGAAGTGGATCTTGAGCCGGGCGAGATGGTGCTGTTCCCTCCGCCTTTTCAGGAAGTACGCCTGCACTACCGGCAGCAGTTCAGCCTGTTCAAAGACAGCGTCTGGCTGCCCGTCGATGTGCGCGTGCAAGGTGCTTTCAAGATAGGCTTTCCGGGCCTTCAGTTTCCTCCTTTCCAGGTACGCCAGCTTACCCGGTTCATCACCTATGAAGTGAACGTCCCGCTACCCGACACCCTGTTTCAGCAGACGGCCGAAGAAATCCTCGAAGCCTCAGTAGCCCGGGCCGATACGCTGACGGAACTGGCCCGTGTTCCATTGACGCCGCCGGAGCAGCAGGCCTACGCATGGATCGACAGCACCCAGACACTTTCCAGCGTGCTGGCGCCCCGGGGCCTGCTGGCGCGCTTTGTGCGCGCCGACAGCAGACGCGCGTCGTCAGGTTCTCGGCCCTTTCGATTTACGCCGCGCCTCTGGTTCAATCGGGTGGAAGGGTTGCATGTGGGTGCCCGCCTGTACCTGTGGCCAAAAGGTCGGCTAAAGCCCGACGTCGCCCTGGGCTACGCCTTTGCCTCGGAGCGCCCTACCTACCGACTGCAACTGCATGCCCGGCTCCACCCACGCATTACGCTGACGCCTGGCCTTTTCGACGAGACCATCCCGCGCTGGCCTTCGATCTACGGTCGCCTGATGGTCGGGATGCACATGCTGATGGGCGGACGCGATTATCTGGATTACTATCGGCGGCAGGGTTTCGGTCTGGAAGCTGTCTACGGTACCGAACACCTGCACATGCGGGCCGGCTATTTCCTGGAACGGCATCGTTCCGACACGCTTCGGACCACCCGGACGCTTTTCGGCCCCCGGTCTCAGCGCCCCAACCTGCCTGTTGTAGAAGGGCGCTGGCAGCGCCTCACGGTAACCGTCCGGATAGGTGACGAGTCACTGCCGGCCGGTCTGCTCGGACGTCGAGCGCTAGAACTGGCGCTTGAGCACGGCTGGCAGACAGATGCCCGCTACCTTCGTCTCGGTCTTCTGCTGGACGCCTACTGGTCCACGTTTCTGCGTCGCCGCATGATGCCGCCCACGCTGTACGTGCGATTGCAGGTGTCCACAGCCAGCGGCGCATTGCCACCCCAGGCGCGTCGGGTACTCGACGGCGCGCTCGGGCG
Source organism: Rhodothermus profundi (assembly GCF_900142415.1). NCBI lineage: Bacteria > Pseudomonadati > Rhodothermota > Rhodothermia > Rhodothermales > Rhodothermaceae > Rhodothermus > Rhodothermus profundi. Next base: position 84,805 of record NZ_FRAU01000010.1, on the reverse strand, counting down.
CTTTGGGCCGTTCGGGACGCTACGTACCCTGCAAAATGCCTTTCTTGAAGGCGACCATCTGCTGCTTCTTGCCTGGGAGCACAATTTTCGATCGCTGCCGTTCGAGTTGCTCGGCCTGCGCTCACTGGCCCAGCACGGCATCGAGTGGATGATCGGTGGCACGCACGGTCGCATCTGGCATGCCGCCGGTACCTCCCGGAATTATCACGAACTGACCATAGCGCTGAACCGACTGCTGGGTATGTTCCGGCTCGACCTGGGCGTTCGCCTGGATCGTCCCGGCTGGGGCTGGGGCATCAGCTACGCTCGCGTTTTCTGAGCATCGTAAAGCGGGCGGATCTGCACCAGCACGTCGAAATCATCGCCCCCATGCCCGGAAAGTCGCTCTGGGCCGGTAGCGCCAACGGCGATCAGACGATTCCCCGCAACCAGCAGGTCTTCAACAAAGGTAGATCCACGTTCCGGTCCAAAAAGCCAGCGGGCTCGCTCCGTGCCCGTAGAATCTATCAGGACCAGATATGAGCTGTAAAATCCAGGTCCTTCTGCCGGTGGCCGATATTGTTCGATCAGGCCTACCACTATCTCGTTGCGTTCCGGCAACGTGCGCAATGCATTCAGACGGATGCTTCCTTCCCCGATAAACTGCACGCGCGCTTTGTTGCCCTCTCGATCGAAGAATAGCAATACAATACGAGGATCCTGGAAGCGGCGACCGCCCACCACAAGGCTGTCGGGAGTTAATGTCAGCAGATAAAAGCGCATCAATTCATCCGGCACGTAGGTACGCTCCCATTCCAGCGCTCCTCCGGATGTTACACAGAAAAGCCCGATCCCCTCGCCTTCCTTGAGCGGCCCCATCCCGTAGATGCGTCCCCTGTCATCGATTGCCAGATCGGCTATGAAGGCCAGCGCATCGAACGTTCGCTTCCAGGAAGGTGCTCCGTTCAATTCCAGCCGAACCAGCGAACGTTCCACAGCCATTACCAGTCCTCCGTTCGGAAGGGTCAGCAACGCGTGACGGCTCGCGGCACCGCCTTCTGCCTCGTACAACACCTCCTTCCGTGAACCGTCCGAGCGGGCTCTATAAAGGAGCGTTCGCGTCGGTCCTCCTCCGTGTTCATAAGGATTGTAGTAAACCAGCACGGCCAGGTCTTCGCCGAGTGGAGCAATGCCGACCACTTCTCCGTGTCGGAGATCCCGATAAACGGCCGTGCCGCGTATCGTTCCGTTTATGTCGATCCACAACAACAGGGGGACGGCCAGTGTGCCGTCGGTCGGAGCCCCAACGCCATCCGTGTAGCCGCCTACAAGTAACCATCCATCAGGGAGCTGCACGACCGTTCGCGCCCAGTCTGACCGATCGGTGCGATAGCGAACAGTCTGTATCGTGTCGTCTTCCTCTATGCTTGCGGTGTCGCATCCGATCCCCCAGAGCAGCAAGATCGGCAGAAGCCATCGCGCGCGGGACATGGCCCGATAAGCCAGTTGTTGTGATGCTATGCTGGTTTCTTTTAATCTATGCAATTTTCTAAGTTTCAACCGTTATCTACAACCAACCGATCGGTCACCATGCCCTGGAAACCCTGCCGGGTAGCCATCGCGCAGCACCCGCCTGTTTACCTGAACCTGGAAGCTTCAATAGAGCGGGCCGGCCAGTTGCTGCTGGAAGCAGCCGAAGCAGGCGCCGACCTGATTGTCTTCCCTGAGACGTGGCTCCCTGGCTATCCGATCTGGCTCGATGAGGCTCCGGGAGCTGCGCTGTGGGATGCGCCGGGCCCGAAGGCCGTCTATCGCCTCCTCTGGGAAAATGCGTTGGAAATCCCTGGCCCGCTTTTTTCAAAGCTGCAAGCGCTTGTGCGCGAAAGCGAACGCTACGTTGTGCTGGGCGTGCACGAACGGCTGCAAGGCACGCTGTACAACACCCAGCTCTTTCTGCGACCGGACGGAAGCTGGGCGCTGCACCGCAAACTGATACCCACCTACACCGAGCGCCTGATATGGGGACGGGGCGACGGCAGCACGCTGGCCGTTATCGACACGCCCTTTGGCCGACTGGGCGGCCTGATCTGCTGGGAACACTGGATGCCGCTGGCCCGCGCGGCGCTGCACGCCCGTTTTGAACAGATTCATGTAGCCCAGTGGCCCTCGGTCCACGAACGCCATCAGATTGCCAGCCGCCATTACGCGTTTGAAGGACGCTGCTTTGTACTGGCTGCCGGCACCGTGTTGCGAAAGCAGGATCTGCTGGGTGGACTGGAGACGCTTCCCCACGTGCCCTCCGAAGCCCGCGAACTGCTGGATGCCATCCCGGGCCCGCCCGAGCGTCTCCTCCAGACCGGCGGCAGTGCCATTATCGGACCGGATGGCGCCTACCTGGCCGAACCTCTCTGGAATGAGCCGGCCTTTGTCACCGCCACGCTCGAACCTGAACGCATTGCCGAAGGCCTGCTTACCCTCGATGTAGATGGCCACTATGCCCGCCCCGACATCTTTCACTTAGAGGTAGATACCCGCCCACAGGTATCGGTAACGTTCCGCACCGATCATCCGTAACAAATCGCCTGCACCGGACACTAAGGGTTGCACGGAACGTTATCCCTGAACTACGCACCGGCTGAACGACAGACCTGCCATGCTGATTCGCACCGAAAAGCCCATTCCATCATCTGAAATTACGGATGAACGCCTGTACTGGAACCGGCGGGAATGGCTCCGGAAAGCCGGTCTGTTGGCCGGAGCAGCCGCTACCGGACTGCTGAGCACAGGATGCCGCGCCGAAGGACAGCAGGCGCGCCGCAAGGCGAACCCGGGCCCTTACGACACCGATGAGCCCTGGACTTCGTACGAGGACATCACAACTTACAACAATTTCTATGAATTTGGCACCGGCAAACGAGACCCTTCCCGGAACGCCCACCGGCTTCGCACGCGTCCCTGGACCATCCGCGTCGAAGGCCTCTGCCATCGCCCCGGCACCTACGAATTGGAAGACTTCATCAAGCCCTATACGCTCGAAGAACGTGTGTATCGGTTCCGTTGCGTTGAGGGCTGGTCTATGGTCATTCCCTGGCTGGGCTTTCCACTGGCGGAAGTGATTCGCCGGGCCGAACCCACCTCACAGGCAAAGTTTGTAGAATTCACTACGCTGTATGATCCAGAGCAGATGCCCGGTCAGAAGGTGCCTATCCTTGATTGGCCTTACGTCGAAGGCCTGCGTCTGGATGAGGCGATGCACCCACTGACCATCCTGGCCGTCGGCCTCTACGGTAAGATGCTGCCCAACCAGAACGGCGCCCCCATCCGACTGGTGGTTCCCTGGAAGTACGGGTTTAAGTCGATCAAGTCCATCGTGCGCATCCGTTTTGTGGAAAAGCAGCCGATAACCACCTGGATGAAGGCAGCACCGCATGAGTATGGCTTTTATTCGAACGTTAACCCCAACGTAGATCACCCCCGCTGGAGTCAGAAGACGGAGCGACGCATTGGCGAATTTCGCAAGCGCAAAACGCTGCTGTTCAACGGCTATGCCGACCAGGTAGCCCACCTGTACGAAGGCATGGATCTCAGGAAGTACTTCTGATGCGCAAGTTGTGGCCCTGGCTCGATGCACTGGTCTGGCTTGGCATAGCCGCTCCCCTGCTTTACCTGAGCTGGGGGCTGTGGATGGACCGGCTTGGAGCCAATCCTATCCAGGAGATCACCCACCAGACCGGCCGCTGGACCTTACGCTTCCTTCTGGTCACCCTGGCTCTCACTCCGCTGCGCCGCCTTACCGGCTGGAATGGCTGGATACGCTGGAGGCGACGGCTGGGCCTGGCCGCTTTCTTTTATGCTTCCCTGCACCTTCTGCTCTATCTGTGGCTGGACCAGTTCTTCGACTGGAGTGAAATCGGCCGAGACGTGCTCCAGCGCCGATTTCTCACGGTGGGCCTTCTGGCCTACGCGCTCATGCTTCCCCTGGCGGTCACCTCAACAGCGGGTTGGATCCGACGGCTGGGAGGCCGCCGCTGGCGTCGCCTGCATCGGCTCGTCTATCTCATTGCTGCGCTGGGCGTGCTGCATTACTGGTGGGCCGTCAAATTCGACTGGCGTCCGCCCCTGGCGTATGGAGTCGTGCTGGTGATTCTCCTGTTGCTCCGCCTGCGATGGCCTTTTGCCCCCCAGACGTCCTCCCGGACTTCACGCCCCCTGGCCCGCATAGCCTCAGAGAGACCGCCAGACAGGCGCTCATGAAGCAGGCGCTCTGTTGCGCTCCTGTCCCTCCGCATCCAGCGCATAAGCAGAAGGCGGGACCCGCCCCTGCATGGCCTGCTCAAATGCATAGCCCATCCGCAATAGCAGCGCCTCCTCGAACGAACGTGCAATAAACGTCAACCCGATCGGTTCGCCACTTTCCTGCAGGCCTATAGGAACGGTCAGCGCAGGATAGTGCGCCAGGGCAGCCGGCCGCGCATGCCAGTTGTTGATTGACAGCACAGCATCCAGCCGATGCTGCTGCATCGGTTCCTCAAAGAAGCGCACGGCTTCATCATGGAGGCGCTGCTTGCGCGCAGCCAGTTCCTCCGGGCTCAAGGAGACGGTCAACATCTGTGCAAAGCGTCCCTGCCCGTACGGAATGCGCCGCGCCGAATCGGCCCGGTTGTACGCAACAATCTCCGCAACGGTCAACGACCGGTATGGCGCAGCCGCATAGCGAGCAAGATACCGGGGTAGGTCTGTTTTCATATCAGCCGCCAGCACCTCACCAAAGCCATCCAGATCGACCTTCGGCGGCTCGAATACCACAACTTCAGCCCCCAGCGATCGCAGCACATCAAGAGCTTCCTGATAGTATGGGTTTTCCAGGAATGCCTGAAATGCCCCCAGGCGATATCCCTTTAGATCCTGAACCTCTGCCAGCGCCTCCCAGTACGCTGCAGACTCCGGACTCTGAGCCGTAGCCGGGTCGTCCGGATCCCTGCCGATCATGGCCGATAGCAAGATGGCAGCATCCCGCACTGTTCGGGCCATGGGACCGGGCGTATCGTACGTGCTCGAAATGGGCACGATGCCGGCCCGGCTGAGCAGTCCTACGGTCGGTTTTAAGCCCACCAGACTGTGCTGACTGGAAGGCGAAAGAATCGAACCGGACGTCTCGGTCCCCACCGACACCACCGCATAGTTGGCCGCAATGGCGGCTCCACTGCCCGAGCTGGAGCCCCCCGAATCAAAACGGCGGCGTCCGTAAGGGTTCAGCGTCTGTCCACCTACAGCGCTAAACCCATTCGGCCCCCCGAAAAACAGAAAGTTTGCCCATTCGCTCAGGTTGGTTTTGCCCAGGATGATGCCCCCGTGCGCTCGAATCTGGCGTATGATGAAAGCATCGTCGGTCCAATTTTCACGAAGCAGATGGGCACCGGCCGTTGTCGGCATACCGGCTGTGTTGATATTGTCTTTAACCAGAACGGGCATGCCATAGAGTGGATGTGGCCGCTCCGGGCGCTGGCGATCTTTTTCACGCGCCTCGGCCACCGCGTTTGGATTGATCGCCACCACGGCATTCAGATACCGTTCCCGATCGCTCTCATACCGGGCAATGCGGTAGAGGTACCACTTCGTGATAAGTTCATAGCTGAGACGCCCCGCCTGCACATGTTCCTGCAACGTCAGGATGTCCTGCTCATAGATCAGCGGGTAGAGCCGCCGATAATCCTCCTCCGTGAACCCCTCCAGTTGCCGGGAGATGGTCTGCAACAGCGCATTCTTATCTAACAGCTGCGACTGAATGAGCTTAAAGCGCATGCGTCGCGAGGGGTGCGCTGCATTCTCTGCCAGTTCTTCAGCTTCATCGTAGGGCGTCCACGTAAAAACGGGCCGGTTCTCCGAGCGGCAGGAAGCCAGGCTTACCAGCAACAATCCGCCAAAAAGAAGCCGTTTCATAGGACCAGTTGCTTGGTTAGAGGCACATCGCAGAATACAAAACTAACAATTAGCCTCAAAAGTCTTGCGCGTAACCCTGCATAAATTCTTTCGTATGGAAAGAAATAAATGGTGCCGGTCACCCCCAACGGAAAGGAGCCATGGCGGAACCTTCATACTGGTTTCGAGCCAAACGGTATGGCTGGGGCTGGAGCCTGCCGACCTCCTGGCAGGGCTGGCTTGTGCTGGGACTGTACGTGCTGCTAAGCATTGGCGGCGCACTGGGACTGCTTCCCCTGCTCACAACCGATCCGCTGCTGTATCTGGCCGCCTTCCTGGCCTATATAGGTCTCCTGAGCGTACTGCTGTTCTTGATCTGCCTGTGGAAAGGGGAGCCGCCCCGCTGGCGCTGGGGAAACCGGGACAGAGACTCGATGCAATCGGCGTAGTTCAGAGCTCAAGTCCTAATCGTGCATCCGCTCCCCAGCGCAAGCGAGGTAACTCTGCGCGCGCCGGGATGTACGGTTGAGCTACGTTGCGTTCTCGCTTCTCAGCACCGTGGAACCGCTCGCGGCAGGCTCCCTATTACGTCCGCAAAACTACCGTAAACTGCCGGGGACCGTGAACGCCGCACACCAGGGTCTGCTCAATGTCAGCCGTCTTTGAGGGTCCAGCCACCCAGAGCCCAAAGCCCTGCCACCAAGAAGCCAGCCATGCATACGCTTCGTGCAGGTCAGCCACAATGCGATCAGCGCGGAGGACCACAATGAGGTGTTCTGCCAGAAACGCGGCAGCCCGGTGCCCCAGCGATTCGTCGTCGAGCCAAACCGCTCCATTTTCGGCTACGCCCAGGTGCGCCGGGCACACCAGCGCTTCCAGGTTTGCCAGAGCATGCGGATCGGATACCTCCTGCAGCCGAACCGGTCCCTCTAACCCACCCACTGTCGAAGCCCATCGCCCCGGCAGCAACGACCGCAACGAATCAAACAGGGTTGTCTCAGTTGCTTCAACCACCTCTCCACCCGCCTGGAGAACCTGCTGTACAAATCGATCCTGAAGGGCTTCGGTAGTCAGGGTCGAACGGAATGGCTCAGGCAAAGGAGTGTCTGGCGGTCGGTTCCGCCGAACAGATTCCAGAATATGCGCACGGTCTGGCTGATTCATAAGGGCGCTTGCTTGGTCTATACCCCAAAATACGCAAACAAAGGGTTGATGCGTTGCTTGCTTGGGACTCCCTGGTAACAGCTGAAAAAATCGGCTTGTCGAGCAATCGACAGGCGGCTCTGAAAGGCCAGCCTCGTGCGTGGCTACGTGCGTTGCACGCGTTTCCTGTACCACTCCAGAAAACTCTGCGGTGGCGTCGATGGCAACTCCCGGGCCCGTCCCCAGATGTTCCAGGAAGCGTAAAGCAAACAACGGGGTAGATAGCGGAGCCCCCAGCGCAACAGTCGTCCTGACCAGCGGTACCGCACGGGCGAACGCAACACCCAGGCAACCATAGCTATCACGCGTCGCTTCAGCCAGGAGGCATAGCGCGGACCAAGCTGCTGGCGCCAGGCATAGAGTTGTTCGTCTAGTGGAATCTGCACAGGGCACACGTCACGACACGAGCCGCACAGCGTCGACGCGTAGGGCAACGTCCGATAGCGCGATGCATCGCAGGCGGGCATTAAGACAGACCCGATAGGCCCGGGCACCGGAGCTCCGTAACTGTAGCCACCACTGCGGCGGTAGACCGGACACGTATTCATGCAGGCGCCGCATCGAATGCACTTGAGCACGGTCCAGAAACGCGGCATGCCCAGCCGCTGGCTCCTACCGTTGTCCACCAACACGACATGCACTTCCTGTCCGGGATGCGGCTGGCTGAGATGCGTTGTGTACACGGTAATGGGCTGTCCCGTCGCACTGCGGGCCAGTAGCCGCAAAAACACCCCCAGATCAATCAGGCGGGGAATCACTTTTTCAATACCCATCACCGCAATGTGCAGCGGAGCCAGGTGCATGCCCAGATCGGCATTCCCTTCATTCGTGCAAATAACCAGTGTACCGGTCTCCGCTACGGCAAAGTTAACCCCCGTAATGGCTGCTCTGGCTTCCAGAAACTGCTGACGAAGTGCCTGCCGGGCAACAGTCACCAGTTCGTCGGGAGGCAGGTTTGCAGGCACGCCCAATTGTTCATGGAAGAGCTGCGCCACTTCTTTCCATTGCAGATGGATGGCAGGTGTCACTATATGACTGGGGGGTTGCCGGAGCAGTTGCACGATGCGTTCGCCGAGATCGGTCTCGACCACTTCAATGCCCCGCGCTTCCAGATAAGGATTTAAGCCGCATTCTTCTGCGAGCATCGACTTGCTTTTGACGACAAGGCGTACGCCCCGATCAGCCAGCAGCGTGTAAACAATCCGGTTGTGCGCCGCGGCATCCCGTGCCCAGTGCACCTGCATGCCCTGTGCGCGCGCCTGCGCTTCAAACTGCTCCAGATAATGATCCAGATGAGCCAGAACGTGCGCCTTGATCTCTGAAGCCACCCGTCGCAAGGTTTCCCATTCTGGAACTTCGGAAGCAGCACGATCCCGTTTCAATCGCACCCGCCAGAGCAAACGGTCGTGCCACTGCACCCGCCTGTCATCGGATGCAAAGTGTTCGGCGAGCTGCGAATGATCCACCACAGGCAGCTCCACAAACCCTTTCATGGGACGTTCCCGGTCAGAATTTCGGCGATATGTACAAAGCGCAGGGGCAACCTCTGCCGTCGCGCCAACCCTTCCAGGTGCATCAGGCAGGACATGTCGGTGCCGGTCACCACTTCAGCACCGGCCTGCAAAAAATCCTCAAGACGGTCCTGTCCCATACGCACGGATACGGCTGCTTCCTCTATCGCAAATGTACCGCCAAAGCCGCAGCATTCGTCAGGGCGAGACGGTTCGACCAGCTCCAGTCCCTCAACCTGCCGCAGCAGATCGCGCACTACGCTGTAGGACGCCTGCATGCGCTCAGACGGACACCCTAACCCCAGACCTCGCAAACCATGGCAGCTATCATGAACCACCACCCGGTATGGAAAGTACGCCGAAATTTTCTCAACCCGCAGCACGTCGCGCAAAAACTGGCATAGCTCATAGGTGCGCGTCTGCACGCGACGGACGGCATCCGCATCGGCTGCCTCCAGATGTCGCCGCACGTGGTAGACGCAGCTTCCGGAAGGAGCTACAATATAGTCGTACGCTGCAAAAACCTGTACAAAATGCGCCATCACCGGCCGCGCCTGCTCAGCGAAACCGGCATTGGCCAGCGGCTGTCCGCAGCAGGTCTGGGAAAGCGGAACCTCAACGCGACAGCCCAGCCGCTCTAATAGCGTCCACGTTGCGCGCGCAACGTGCGGATAAAACAGGTCCACATAGCAGGGTACAAAAAGCGCGACCGTCATATCGCGTCTCTGCCGCTTGCTGATGAAAATTACGCTTCTAATCGGTACAGCTCCGTCGAAATGAGCAGGCGGTCTGCTATGATTTGCCCTGCGCAATCTCCCGGCTTCGGAAAAACCAACGCGCTCAGCACGAGCCGAGCCTCCGGGACAAACACTTCGAGACTGTAGCGGTCGAAAAGGATTTCCAGTTCGAGCTCGCTCGGCACATCATGAGGAAGCGATGCTTGAAAAAGGCCTGGAAAGGCAGGCGAGAAGTCGGTCTGACCAGCCGCGCGACGATCTAAAAAAAGCCGCCGGTGCTCGGCATCATAGCCCAGCACAACGCCAGATGTTGTGCCGGTGAAGAAGTGGCAGCGAAACGCGCCGCGGCCCCCAGCAGCAATCCGGAGCCGCATCAGACCTGCTGCAGGCAACGGAAACGGCCGCCTGATCGGCAAACGCTCCGCCGGCAGCATTTGCTCATAGCATTCCCGGCAGGGGCGCTGCACCAGATCGTAGCGTCCGCTAGTTTCCTTCAGTGATAGCTCCCGAGGGATCGTTAGCATGCCACGCCATGGAGCGGTGGGAAGCACGTTCGCGTAGCGCCAGTTGTTCATCCAGCCGAGCCACACGCAACGTCTATCAGGCATGTGATTGAAAGCCTGCGCTGCATAAAAGTCAGGACCGGCCTCTGCCCAGCGCACCGTCTCAGGAGGGTCGTCGGGCACGAAGTGCGTTCCGTCAAAATGGCCGGTGAAATACTGAGCCCCTGAGCCGCCCATCGGTGCTCCCCTGTCCACATCAACTTTCAGCAGCCAGTGCGTGCGGTCGGTTCCTTCCACCGGTAGTTCGAGCAGCGCCGGACACTCCCAGTGGGGCGACGCCTGCCAGCATCCGGCCGGACCAAACGTGCTCAGCAGCGCCCAGCGCCTCAGATTGTCTGAGGCGTAAAAAGCTACCTGCCGCTCGTCGGCTCGGGCTACCGCCATCACCCAGTAGTTTCCGGGGGCATACCAGAACACCTGTGGGTCGCGAACGTGCGGTCGCTCTGGATCCACCAGCACCGGATTTTCTTCGTAAAATGCCCATTGCTGCCCACCATCCAGGCTGTAGGCCAGGCATTGCGCTTCCCGATCATCCCGGTAGTGCGCTGTGTAGATCGCTACCAAGGCCCCGGCTCCAAAGCCTGCGGCATTTGCTTTATCGACCACGGCTGACCCCGAAAACACCATGTGGTCGGGTTGCTCCGGCAGCGCAACGGGCTGGTCTTCCCAGTCCAACAGGGAGCGTCCGACAGCGTGCCCCCAGCTCATATGTCCCCAGACAGGAGCCTGGGGATTATGTTGATAAAAGAAGTGATAGCGGCCCTGGTGATAAACCAGTCCGTTCGGATCGTTCATGAACCCCCGAGGCGGCGTTCCATGCAACAACGGGCGGGGCCAGTCTTCGCGGGGCATGACTACGGAATGTTCAACGGAAGAGCGAGAGGGAGTCCTTCAAGCCATTGCGAACCGCAGCGGCGGTAGGCTTCTTGAAGCGCCTCTATCCCTCCTTTGACCGGCTTGAGACCAGAAAGGTGCAACAGCAACTCGGCATGCAACCGCTCGAACGTATAGCCGTGCCGCGTTGCTCGCTCCCGAGCAGCTTCCAGATAGCGCAGCGCCTGCTTCGGCGCACGATCTTCAAGCAGTAGCAGTTCGGCCAGACCGGTGTAAGCATACGCAATGCCCCGATCATCACCGGTAGCTCGGAAGAGCTGCAGCGCCTGCCGAAACCGTTCACGGGCCTGCGTCAGCCGGTGGGTTATTTTAAAGAGCGTTCCTTCTCCCCAGAGCGTGTACGCGTAGCTGACCCGATCCCCTATCTGATGGTAGCGCTGCTGAGCCTGGGTAAAGTAGTGGTGGGCTGCTTCGACTTCCCCGAGCATCCGATAGGCGTTGGCCATGCCACAGGCAGCATAGGCGCGGCCAAACAGATCGTCGCAAGCGGTGAGTATACGCTCGGCTGCCTGATAGTAGGCCAGCGAAGCATCGTATGCCCCGCGCATTCGGCTTAATCCACCAAGCGCACAGCGCACGTACCCCTCGGCCGTTGAAGGCGCTTCGTCTTCAAAGATTGCCAGCGCTTCCAGCAGGCAATCAAGCGCTTCATCAAACGCTCCGGTCAGCCGAAGCGCCCCTCCCAGGCACCAGAGCGTGTAGCCAATGCCTTCCGTATCGTGTTGCGCCTCGTAGTATGCCAGGGCTTCCCGGAAGCAGGTGATCGCCGCTTCCAGATCGCCCATAGCGCGACGGGCCATCCCCTCACCAACCCGGGCGTCCATCCAGAGCGCTTCGTCCCCCACTTTATGGGCGAGGGCCTGCACCCGGGCGTACAGTTGAAGCGCCCGGCGAAAGTACCCGACCAGGCGCAGCGCATGCGCTGCTTCGAGCAAAGCCGCTGCCTGCTGCTCCGGACGTTTCTGCAATAGCCGGGCTGCTGCCAGATATAGCCGCGCTGCCTCGGCAAATTGACTGCTCGCGTGCGCTGCTCGCGCCCGCTGCAGAAGCAACTGACTTTTCGCTGCTTCCAGTTGGGTAACGGTCTCGCTCATGTTGCTACGCTGCACATGCTGCCCCAGACAAACGATCCGGCGCCGGTAGCGTTTCGATTATCTGATCTGGAGGCCTGCGCATGATGATTGACCCCACCTGCCATAGGCCTCCAGTCGGGTCTGCATGCTGGGTCAAACCGGCAGGCCTGCGCCCTTTTTGAGGTTATCCATGCATCGTCCCTCTTCGATGCCATAGCCCCTCCAGATCTCCTAATCTTGCATACAGCCGCACGCCTCTTTCTGCCCGCATCTTAGCCTTCTGCACCCGGGCTTTCTGCGTCGCAGCGAACAGCGCGCGCTTTGAGGCGGCTACTCCTTCCGATACACCTGTGCCGGATCGAAAACGGGTGCGTCAGTTTCTACCAGCTTTCCGTTTTCCAGCTTCCGGTAAAAGCAGGACCGGTGTCCTGTGTGGCACGCCGCCCCACCGTTTTGCTTCACCTTGAACAGCAGCACATCCCCGTCGCAATCAACGCGCACTTCACGCACCTCCTGCGTATGACCGCTGGTAGCCCCTTTCACCCAGACCTCCTGGCGCGACCGACTCCAGTACGTCATCAGACCGGTCTCCAGCGTCTGCCGCAAAGTTGCTTCATTCATGTAGGCCACCATCAGGATTTCGCCTGTTTCGACATCCTGCGCAATTGCCGGCACCAGCCCCTGCTCGTTGAACCGGACCACGTCCAGCAGCGCCTGCATATCCATAGCCTTCTGCCCTGTTTACGGAAAACTTTTCTTTCCGGAAAATACCAGTTTTTCAGGCCGCGCGCCTGTCCGCTCATGAACTTTTAACGCGAAGCGGGGCTTTCCACCAGGCACATCTTTTGACCTGATGTCAACGGACTCTTTTGAGCGCACCAGCACGTGCTATGATACGACGCCGTATCATTCTCTGGTTGTGGTTGCTGCTATTTCTGGGAGAGGTAAAAGCGGCCGCTTCCCCCGATTCACTGAGCCACATCGACCTGATGGCCGCTTTTCGACGCCTTTCGCTGCTGGAACAGGATGAGGTGCTCTGGCTGGCCCGGTGCATCTACTCCGAAAGCAATCGGCCTGAAGAACAGCGCCTGATTGCGTGGGTTGTGCGCAACCGTGTGGAGACCCGCTACCGGGGCGATACCTATCGCGAGGTCGTGCTGGAACCTCGCCAGTTCAGCGCCTTCAACCGCCCCACTCCACGCCGTGATCTCATCTTGAATCTAACGCCCCGCTCCACGGCGCCAGGTTGGCAACAAGCCCTGCGTATCGCGCTGGAAGTCTTTCAGGCGCCCCCTTCGGCCCGGCCATTCCCGATTACGGTGCGCCATTTCTACAGCCCCCTCTCTATGCCTACCAACGAGCCACCCCCCTGGGCCCGAGCGGCCCGGCCTTTTCAGGGACCCGCCGTGGCCCATATCGATCCGGAGCGTTTTCAGTTTTTTGACGGCATCGACGCCCGGCTGGACCCGGAGCCCGCTCCACGCACTTCGGTCCCGGCCCGTCCGGCTCGCCTGTCACGTCGCTGGGATTGGCTGCGTCCTTCCGGACGCATTCCGCGCCCGGTGCGTCCTATCCCGCCCCGTCGTCCCGGCCAGGAGTGAACCACCAGCCTGCCTGGGCGTTTGGAAATTCTTGCTATGCAAGTACTCCAAGCCATCGGCCGCTTTCTGTGGCACGTGCCCCGGCAGCTACTGATCGGGCTGGTGCGGGCCTATCAGGTACTCCTGAGTCCCCACCTGCCTGCATCCTGCCGCTACACGCCGACCTGCTCCAACTATGCCATTGAAGCGTTTCGGAAATACGGAGCTATCCGAGGCCTGATCCTGACGCTCTGGCGGCTGGCCCGGTGCCATCCCTGGGGCGGCTATGGCTATGATCCGCCCCGCTGGTTTGGCGAGTCGCGTCCCAAACCTTCCGACCCGTAAACCCATGAGCTACGAACAGCACCAGGAAGCAGCGCGTAGCCTGACGGCCCGTTGCGCTGTCGTTACCATCAGCGACACCCGCACCGAGGAAACCGACCGAAGCGGCACGCTTATTCGCAAGCGCCTTGAGGCACACGGCCACCAGGTTGCCCATTACACTATCGTTCCTGACGAGCCCGACAAAATCGGGGCGTTGCTCGACGAGCTGGCCGGACAGGTGGACGTGATTCTGACCAACGGCGGCACAGGCATCAGCGACCGCGACACCACCTACGAAGTCGTAGCCGCCCGCCTCGAAAAAACGATGCCCGGTTTTGGAGAGCTCTTCCGCATGCTCTCCTTCCAGGAAATCGGAAGCGGCGCCATGCTCTCGCGGGCGATTGGCGGCGTCTATCGCAACACGCTCATTTTTTCCATGCCCGGGTCGCTCAACGCAGTCAAGCTGGCCCTTGACCGACTCATTCTGCCCGAACTGCGCCATCTGGTCTGGGAAATTCGACGCCACCAACCCACCTCCTGATGCCTGCAACCCGACGCGCGCCGGACCGTTAGAGTGCGCCGGAAGCCAGCAACCGCTACAGCATCCCATGGAGGGTTCTTCCAGAACGCTGCGTTTGTACAACACGCTAACCCGCACGATCGAGCCTGTCTATCCCCTGGAGCGTAACCGACTTCGGCTGTACGCCTGTGGGCCTACCGTCTACACTTACGCGCATATTGGCAACTTCCGAAGCTTCCTGACAGCCGACCTGATTGTCCGCGTAGCCCAGGCGCTGGGCTGGCAGACAATCTACGTCTGCAATATCACCGATGTGGGGCACCTGACCGTGGACGACTACGCCGACGCTACCGGCGAAGACAAACTGGAGCGCGCCTTGCGCGCCGAAGAAGGACGCCGCTTTCCCAATATCTGGGATCTGGCCCGATACTACACGCAAGCTTTCCTGGACGACTGGCGCGCGCTCAAGCTGCTTGAACCGGACGTCCGTCCCCGAGCTACCGAACACATCCGCCAGCAAATTCTTGCCATCGAACAACTGGTCGAAACGGGGCACGCCTACGAAACGCGCCAGGGCGTGTACTTTCATGTGCCCAGCTTCCCCGACTATGGCAAACTGTCGGGTAACCGCGACCCGGAACAGCTCGCCCAGGCCGTACGCGACGTCGTGAAAGACCCTGAGAAACGCGACCCACGCGACTTTGCCCTGTGGAAAAAGGACGAAAAACACCTGATGCAGTGGTACAGCCCCTGGGGCTGGGGCTTCCCGGGCTGGCATATCGAGTGCTCGGTCATGTCCATGGAATACCTGGGCACAACGTTCGACCTGCATCTGGGTGGTGAAGACCTGATTTTTCCGCACCATGAATGTGAAATCGCCCAGGCCGAAAGTCTCACTGGAAAGCCCCTGGCCCGCTACTGGGTTCATACGCGTTTCCTGCTTGTCGAAGGGGAGAAAATGTCCAAGTCGAAGGGCAATTTCTTTACCGTACGTGAGCTCATCCTTCCTCCCGAAGCGGGCGGCCAGGGCATTGATCCAATGGCACTGCGCTATGCGCTCATTTCCGGCAAGTACCGTGAGCCGCTCAACTTCACCCGCAAACACCTGCGCGACAGCGTCCGTATTGTCCAGCGCTACCAGGAAGCTGCCCGGCGCGTCGAAGCTGCGTTGCAGCATAGTCGTCCCGGACCGGATCGCATCGGCGATCGTCTTTCTGCGATTTACGATAAAACGCTGGAAGCGCTCTGCGATGACCTGAACACGCCGGTTGCGCTGGCGGCTGCGTTGGAAGGCGTCAAGCTCATTCTGGGCTTTGGCGATCAGCTCAATCGGGCGTCGGCCCAGAGCGCCCGCCACTGGCTGGAACGCATTGATGCGCTGCTGGGCTTTGTTTATGCACCGGAGCGTCCCTGCAGTCATGCGCGCCGCGAAAAGGATCCGTTTGTAGAAAAAGTTGAGCGCCTGCTGGCCGAGCGTGACGCCGCGCGGCGGGCTCGGGACTTCGCCCGCGCCGATGCCATCCGCGAACAGTTGCAGCAGATGGGCATCGAAGTGATGGACACCCCCGAAGGTACTCGCTGGCGCCGCAAAGTGCTTGTGTAACCCGATCCGAGGATGGCTTATGGGTATCCAGACGGTGGACACGCAACGCGCGTTGCTTTCCCTGGTTGAGCGCCCACGCCGGCTACGCCGCACCGAAGGCATTCGGCGCATGGTGCGCGAAACGCATCTATCCGTAGATCACCTGGTGGCCCCCTTGTTTGTGGTCGAGGGCACGGGCGTGCGGCAGGAAGTGCCATCTATGCCCGGTCAGTACCGGCTCAGCATTGATGAGCTGGTCTGCGAAGCCCGAGCCCTGCATGCGCTGGGAATTCCGGCTGTGGCGTTGTTTCCGGCGTTGGATGAATCGCTGAAAACGCCCGATGGCCGCGAGGCGCTCAACCCGGATGGCCTTTACCTGCGTGCTATTCGAGCCGTTAAGGACGCTGTGCCGGAGTTGCTGGTGATCACGGACGTTGCCCTGGACCCGTACTCGTCAGACGGGCACGATGGAATCGTGCGCGACGGCCGCATTCTCAACGACGAAACTGTAGCCATCCTGGCCCGCATGGCCGTTGTGCAGGCGCAGGCCGGCGCTGATATTGTAGCCCCGTCAGACATGATGGACGGCCGGGTTGGAGCGATCCGTCGCGCCCTGGACGAAGCCGGTTTTACGGAAGTAGCTATCCTGTCCTATACGGCCAAATACGCCTCTGCCTTCTACGGTCCTTTCCGAGACGCGCTTGACTCAGCCCCCCGCCACCGTCCAGGGGTGCCCCCGGACAAAAAAACCTACCAGATGGACCCGGCCAACGCTCGGGAGGCCCTGCGTGAGCTGCGGCTGGACCTTGACGAAGGCGCCGATATGGTCATGGTTAAGCCGGCACTGCCCTATCTGGACGTCATCTTTCGCGTGCGCCAGGCCTCTGAGGTTCCAGTCGCCGCCTATCAGGTCAGTGGCGAATATGCCATGCTGAAAGCGGCCGCCCGGAACGGCTGGCTCGACGAGAAAGCCACGGTACTTGAAGCGCTCACGGCGATTCGCCGCGCCGGGGCTGATGTGATTCTCACCTACTTTGCTCGCCAGGTAGCCCAATGGCTTCAGGAATGAACCTATCCCCTATCCCCCCGCTGGACCCCGGCGATTTAGAGGGGGGCTTTGTGCGCATGATGCACCGCTTCCACCTGGCGGGAACGCTCACCGGCGACCCGGAAGCCGACGCCTATCTGCGCCAGGACGCAAACGCGGTGCTGCTGGGGCTTCTTTACGATCAGCGCGTGCGCGCTGAGTTTGCTTTTACCGGGCCCATTCGACTGCGCAACCGTCTGGGCCATCTCGATCTAAGCCGCATTGCAGCGATGCCGCTGGAGACGCTGCAACGGCTGTTCGCCGAAAAACCGGCCGTCCATCGCTTTACCAATCGGATGGCTGCGCTAACGCAAGCTGTGGCGCACTCCCTCTGCCGGCATTACAATGGGCAGGCCGCTCAGCTATGGGCCGATGGGGCACCGCTGCCCGAGGTGCAGGCGCGCGTAGCCAGATTGCCGGGCTTTGGTGCCGACAAACTGCGCAAGTTGCCATACGTGCTGCATTACTTTGGGCACCGCGACTTCAGTCAGACCTTAGGTGTCCTGAACGGGTGAGGACATTTGCCACACTTTTTTGCCCCTTTCCAGACAGCTCTGCGCTGGCCTTTTTCGCCGCTCGTGATTGAATCAGGAGGTTGGATTTAAGTCTGCGCCGCTGCGCGCCGATACAGGCGGTAGATTTTGAAAATCGCTTGCCTGAACCGTCCAACCAAACCTTGCTGAGCTATGTCGTTGGGAGACCTGACCCGGATCAGCACCAACCTGCAGGCGCTGCAAGCCTACACCTACCTGCAGCGCACCAACAGTGAGCTTGGTGTGCGCCAGTTGCGCCTGGCCACCGGCAGCCGCATCAACCGCGCCGAAGACGACTCGGCCGGCTACTCCATCGCCGCCAAGCTCAAAGCCAAAATCCGCGCCCAGGAACAGGCCCTGGCCAACATCGGCGACGCCAAGTCCATGCTGACCGTCGCCGAAAGCAGCCTGAACTCTATCATGGAGATTCTGCAGACCATGAAAGAAAAGGCCGTTCAGGCTGCCAACGACACCATGGGCACCGAAGAGCGCAACGCCATCGAAGACCAGCTCGACGCGCTGGCCGCTGAAATCGATGACATTGTGGCCGACACCGAGTTTAACGGCACGGCCCTCTTTACCAGCACCACGTTCACCTTCCAGGTCAACGCCGAGGCGGGCGACACCTTCACGGCCACCATCGGCACGCTCTCGGCCGCTCAGTTGAGCGTGGCCGATGCCGACCTGGTGGTTTCCTCGGCGGCAAGTGCCAGTGCGTCGATTGCGAAAATCGACAACGCCATCCAGACCATCGCCAACAAACTCGCCGACGTTGGTGCTTATCAGCGTCGTTTGTCGTTCAAGCTGGACAATCTGGCGGTGGCGAAGGACAACTACGAGGCGGCGCGGAGCCGGATTGCGGACGCCGACTTTGCCTACGAGCAGATGCAACTGGCCAAGCTGCAGATCCTGCAGCAGACCGGCATCGCCGCGCTCGCCCAGGCCAACGCCGCTCCCCAGGCGGTGCTCCAACTGTTCTAATTCACTCCGCATAGCGCCTGACCGTTCTCCCGCCAGCCACTTGGCTGGCCACCACATGCGATGTTTTGACTTCGGTCTCCGGGCAGGACGGTTCAGGCAGACGCCCGGTGCCCGAATGCAACGTGAAGCGGCAGCTCTTTCAGTCCGAAGGAGTTGCCGCTTCACTTTTTGAAGACGCCATTGCTAGAAGCATCCGTTGCTGAATGTATTTAAGTAATTCTCCCATCTTTTCAAAGGAAGTATATCCCAATTGTTCAATCTTTTCCGCCATCCTATTCCATCCTATCGTTTTAAATATACTTATAATTCGCTCCACAACTTTTCGCTCATTTATAACAAATCTCATCTGTTCTTTCTCATTTCTTCCCATTTCGAAAGCCTCCACAAGAAAACATAGGCCCTCTCTTATCTGTCCCTTTAACAGTAATGCCATTCCTGTTACATAATAGACGATAGCTTCGCGAAACTTATAACCCACCAGACGATCACAGAACTGTAAAGCTGTATCTATTTTTCTGAGTTTTAAAGCAGTCTGTGCCGCAAGCAATTGGGCATAGAAAGCATTCCACTCATTCATCTGATTCATCACTTCATAATCGATACAAGAAAAATAATCTAGAGCTTTTTCATATTCTTTGAGCACATAGAACGTTACACCCAACTGAAAAGCATAGTAATACTTCATTGCTTCATTGTCTGCCTCCCTGTATTCTGCTTCAAGCAGAGGTATTCTTGGAATATATTTCTTTCTTGTCTTTTCTTCGCTATGTGCATAGCCAAAGTGAATAATTTCTACAGGAAGATCAATGACATCTCCCCCCTTCAATTGACGATACTCTTTAATTCGGTCAACAATCTGATTATGTATCTTCCGCTCATATCTCAACAATGGATCATTAGGAAAAACTCGTTCCTGGTAAATAACATCTGCCTCCAAAAGACCCGGCGGCAGCAGGTTGCGTAGTTTCAACCGTAGCGTGGCGACATGTCGCTGGGTCAGCACCGAGCGGATGAGCTGCCACCCCTGAGGATCTGCAATGTATTCGTCGCCGTCCAGGATTAAAATGTACTTGCCGGAGGCACGGTCCAGACTGTAATTACGCGCTGCGGCAAATGAGTTAGGCCATTCAATCTCCTCAAACACGTCCGCATATCGCCGGGCGATGTCCTGCGATCCGTCGGTTGAGCCTGTATCGATAACGACGATTTCGTCCACATGCGGGCGCGCTAGCTTCAGGCAAGTCTCCAGGTACTCGGCCTCGTTTTTGACGATCATGCAAAGCGACAGCAGCGGCTGCGCACTGGTGGAATGCTTCATGGTGGGCACTTCAACGTCTACAGCCAACTGCGCATAACGCTAGAAGAAAGCATGCCATAACCTTCTTTCCCTAAAGCTGTCCGCTTTTCCGCCGATACTTTCAGCAGAAGCAAGGCGGCCGCTGCTTCTGCACCGGAAAACCTGCCCGGAAAGGGGAAAAACCTTCCTCGACCCTGCGGCAGTTTGTCGAACCACATAATCCACAATCAGCCATGAGCACGCTGCATTACATGCGTCAGTATCAGGAGCAGGCCGTCCTTAGCGCCTCCCCGGCTCAGTTGATTCTCAAGCTGTACGACCTGGGCATTGCCGCCTGCAAACGCGGCGACCGCGCCAAAGTGCGGGCTGTCCTCGTCGAACTGATTTCAGCCCTCAACTTTGAAGCCGGCGGCGAACTGGCCGAGCGGCTCTATGCCCTCTACGAGTTCTGCCTGCGCGAAAGCGCCATCGGCGACTTGAGCGTCGTGCAACGCATCCTAGAAGGACTGCGAGAAGCCTGGTACGAGGGCGTCGTCATGGCCCGCGCTGCCTGAACATTCCCTGAGGGTTAACCCACATAAAGCGCCATGGCTGTCAATCCGCTGCTGTCTGTCTACCGCGCCAACGACCCCTACGAGCAACTGATCAGTGCGATCCTGGCCATTGAAAGCCAGCCCAAGCTGGACCTGCAGGCGAAAAAAGCCGAGCAGGAACGGCTCAAAGGGGTCATGAACGACTTCGACAGCAAGCTTTCGGCATTGCACAGCCTGCTGAAAACCCTGACCGATCCGCTGGCGCGTCCGTTTCAGGGCAAAAGTGCCACCACGTCGGCCACCGAGTTTACGGTGACAGCCAGCGATCAGGCCGCACTCGGCACACATACGCTGGAAGTCAAGCGCCTGGCCTCGGCCGACACCCGCATTTCCAAGCAGTACACCAGCAGCGGATCAACCCTGCGCAGTTTCTTTGATACCAATGGCGCCCAGACGTTCACCATTCGCGTTGCCAGTCCCACCGACACGAATCCCAACAACCGGGTCGATATTCAGGTTACGGTCAATCCGACAGGAACAACGGACGAGGCCATCCTGAAGGAAATTGCCACAGCTATCAATAACGCCTTTCAGGCAGCCGTCGACGCCGGCACGATCAAATCGGACGAGCGGGCCTATGCGTCGGTTATCAACGAAACCAGCAGCACAGCCCGTCTTTCGCTCCGCAGTGGCAAAACAGGGTTCACCTACCGGCTGGAGTTCGTAGACTCGGCAGCCGGTCTGCTGGCCGCCCTGGAACTTAACAACAATGCGCTGGCCACCGGCACCGGCGGCGGCCAGGTAACGTTCGTAGGCACCAGCGAAACCGACTCGGCTCTTAACAGCCAGTTTGTGCTCGACGGCCTCACGCTCTACCGCGATGCCAACCGAGTAACAGACGCGCTGACCGGGATTACCCTGGAATTCAAACAGGTTAGCACAGCACCCGCCGAGTTTACTGTCGCTCCTGACATTGAGCATATCAAAGCCCAGATCGAGGATTTTATTCAGAAGTACAACGATGTGCTTACCTACATCACAGGCAAAAGCAACATCGACGGAGTAACGGAAACGCGGGGAGATTTTGCAGGTGATCCGGTATTCTCCGGCCTTCGGTTTACGCTCCGTAACGAAGTGGTCCGAAAAGTAAGCGGCCAACCGACCGAAGGCCCTCATTACATTACTGATCTGGGCATTACCATTAACGACGACGGGACCCTCTCCCTGACCGACGAAGATGCGCTGCTGCAGGCCGTTCGGCGCAATCCCCAGGCCGTAGAAAGCCTGTTCTCCGGCAATGACGGCATTGCAACCCGTTTGCTCACGCGCCTGGAAGCTTTTGTAGCGACCGGCGGCATTATTGATCAGCGGCAGGACTCCATCGAAACGCGCATCCGTCGTCTCAACGATCGCATTGCTGCCTTTGAGGAACAGTTGGCCC
Source organism: Rhodothermus profundi (assembly GCF_900142415.1). Classification (NCBI taxonomy): domain Bacteria; kingdom Pseudomonadati; phylum Rhodothermota; class Rhodothermia; order Rhodothermales; family Rhodothermaceae; genus Rhodothermus; species Rhodothermus profundi. Next base: position 63,048 of record NZ_FRAU01000010.1, on the reverse strand, counting down.
GGCGCGAGGAGCAACTTCGGGCACAGTTTGCCCGCGTGCAGGAAACGATTGCCCTCTTCCAGGGCCAGCAGCAATTCCTCAGCGGCTTTCTTTTCGGAGGTGGCACGTTTTTTTAGGCGAATCTGAGCCGTACTAAACGCAAATGCCTAAACCAACTCAACGAGGAGCGCCATGTCTGCACCAGACACCCTGTCGTTGCTTCGCGAGATCTTAGATCTGGGCGAAGCCATTGAAAGAACCCTGATCAACCAGGCATTTGAGCAACTCCATGAGCTGGTCAAGCAACGCGGCACGCTCATTGATCAGTTGCGCCAGCATGAACCACCTAGCGACTTCGATCCAGAATGGGAAGTGCTTCGCGTAGCGCTAACCGCCCAGCATCGCCGGCTTCAGGAGCTGATGGCCGAAACGGAACGACAGTTAACGCGCTCCCTGGTAGCGCTGGAACAATACAAGCAAGCGCGCCAGTCCTATCAGGACGAAACCCCGCCCAGACGCAGCGTCTTACGGGCAGGTTTGCAAGGGTAGCGTATAACACTTAACTTTTCAGGCGACTCGCCGATATTTTAGAGTGGAGGGGTTTGATGGTAAATGGATAAGGGAAACCATGGATGTTCGGGATATTCAGGGGGGCGGAGCTCAACGACTTGATCCTCTGCAGCGCGATGCGCTGAGCGGCGCGCGCGAGGTAGGCAAGCGGGCAGAAGCCACGCCATCCGAGAAGGCGCCTGCGGAAGATCGCGTTGACCTCTCGGAGGCAGCCCGCACTGCAGCCCAACAGGCAGAAGAAACACCGGAGCTTGAGTTTGCCCGCCAGGCACTCCGTAGCGTCCCCTCCATCAGTCCGGAGCGCGTCGCCGCTATCCTCCGCCACTTACAGTCGGGCTACTACCAGCAGCCGGCCATCATTAAAGAAATTGCGGAGCGCATCGTGGAAGAAATGCTGGCAGAAAGCCTGCCGCAGCAGTAACAGGGCTTACGAAATCAAGCCCTGCTCCCGATAGCGCTTGAGCTTATTTCGGATGGTGCGGGCGCTAATGCCCAGCTTCTGAGCTGCCAACTGCTGGTTATTATTGGTCTCCTTGAGCGCGCGCAGAATCATTTCCCGTTCCATTTCCTCAATGGTCTGCACGCGCGAAAGGAGATCTTCTTTTTCTTGCGCATCCTGTCGCGCCGGCTCGGCGTCGGCAAAGAAATCATTAAAGACATCCTCCACCTCAATCACCGTTCGGTCGGCCGACAGCAGGACGCCGCGCTGCACGTAGTTTTCCAACTGGCGCACGTTACCCGGCCAGTGGTACTGCATGAAGCGATCCATCAGCGCCGGCGCTACCTGCTTGAGCGGCAAGCCGTACAGCTCGCAGTACTTCTTAATGAAATGATCCACCAGCAGGGGGACGTCCGACATGCGCTCCCGAAGCGGCGGAACGCTCAATGGGAACACGCTCAACCGGTGATACAGATCCTCCCGAAACTGTCCCTTCGCAATGGCCTCACTCAAGTTCCGGTTGCTGGTGGCAATGACACGCACGTCAATTTTTCGCGCCTCCGTCGATCCCACCTTCTGAATTTCCTGCTCCTGAAGCACGCGTAGCAACTTGGCCTGAATAGCCAGGTCAACCTCGGTGATCTCGTCCAGCAAAAGCGTCCCCCCATCGGCCCGTTCAAAAGCACCGGTCATATCTTCGATAGCGCCGGTAAACGCCCCCTTGCGATGGCCAAACAGGTGGCTCTCCACCAGCTCGCGCGGCAGATTGGCACAGTTGATCGCCACAAAAGGGCCGCTTGCCCGGTCGCTCATCTGATGAATCAGACGGGCCAGAATCTCTTTGCCGGTACCGCTTTCTCCCTGGATGAAGACAGGCGCTCTGTTGGCAGCTACGCGCGGTAGCATTGCCTTTAGCCGCTGAATCGTAGGATGCGCTCCCACGTATTCGATAGTCGGCTTCGTGCGGCGCCGCGACGAGCGCGCTGATCGCCGCGCCGTTACTTCTTGCTGCTCGCGACGGCGGGCCAGTGCCGCCTGCACGCGTTCGACCAGCTCTTCGGTAGAGAAGGGCTTGGGGATGTAATCAATAGCTCCGTTCTGCATGGCCCGCACGGCATGCTGCACATTGGCATGCGCCGTAATCATGATTACCTGCAGGTCGGGATGCTCCTGCCGGATATAGGCAAGCAGTTCCAGCCCGTCCATATCCGGCATTTTAAAATCAGTGATCACCAGATCGAACGAACTGGCCTCTTTTTTCAATACCTCCAGGGCCTGCAGGGCATTGTAGCAACTGGTCAAGCGCAGGCCATGCCGCGTAAACAGCCGCTCAAAGAGCGTATGCAGTAGATGTTCGTCGTCAACCAGCAGAATGTGGGGAACTTCGCGCTGTGGCGCCGCCATGGTGGGCACAACCGTTAGGTGGGTGAGCTTTTTTGTCGTCGGTTAACGAAAGATAAGGCTCCCAAGATTCTAAGCCAAGGAGCGCATCTGCTCATCATCCTGGGGGAGAATGAGTGCCATGCAGATGCCACTGTCTGGATCGTTGGCGGCCAGATAGACCGTACCGCCATGCGCCTCCGCAATGCGCCGGGCAATAGGCAGCCCGATTCCCAGATTCTGCGCTTTGGTGGTGAAAAAGGGCACAAAGATTTGTTCCGCCACCTCGGGCGACATCCACCCCTCATTCCAGACCTCAAAGCGAATCGAACGCGGCTCATCCAACACCCGCAACTGCACGACGCCTGCCGGTCCGGTGGCCTCCAGGGCATTCTTCAACAGCATAAAGAGAGCCTGCCGGAGCAACATGGCATCTGCTCGCACCTGATACCGTCCCGATAGACGCAGATCAAGCGCCACACGGGCCGCTTCACTCTCTTCCAGCATAACCAGCAATTCCTGCAAAAGCGTGCGCAGTGGACGCCGCCCGGGCATTGGCTGCAACGGCCGACTGTACCATTGCAGCTCGGACAGAATGCGCTCAATGGATGCCGTGCTCTCAAAGACGCGCAAAACCAGCTCGCGCTGTTCAGGCGTCACCAGGGTATCGGCCAGCAGGTCCGTAAACCCCTCAATGCTGGTTATCAAACCGCGCAGCCGATGAGCCAACACCTGGGCCAGGTTTGCCAAAAGCGCATCGTGGCCATCCTGCGCCTTCGCCGTCCTTTCCGTCAGAGAAGCCATAAGCAATGCGGGCAACTTCAGGTTGTTACCTTCCCGGCCGTGCACCGACCGGTCACCTCTGCCCTCATTTTTCCAGCAACGTCAGTCGCCCCGAGCACAGGACAAATCATATGCCGGCGCGCCTTTCTGCCACCTGCGCTCTTTTCCAGAACACGGGCGGCAAGTTTTTCCCCTCCCTTTACCATGTCTTTAAAATTTATACCGGCAGCATGCAGGCCTAATCTGGGCATATCGACCCCCTGCCCGCTTTCTTAAGCCCGCGCCTGTGCTGGCACAGTGGTTGATTTTATACAGGCCGCGTCCCGTTTGGGAAAGGATCGATGTAATTATGGAACCGGCCAAGCTTCAGTTGTTGCGCCACGCCATGCAGGCCTATACCTGGCGCCTGAAGGCGTTGGCGGCCAACATTGCCAACCTAGACACCCCGGGGTATCAGCGGCTGAGCGTTTCCTTTGAAGAAGCGCTGCAAGCGGCGCGTCATCGCGTGCCCGGACTGCGCCACCCGGAAGAAGTCGAACCGCGCATGAAAGTCGAAAACGGTCCTCCGATCCTGGAAGATGAACTCATGGAGCTAGCCGACACACAGATGCGCACGCAGCTTGCCACGCGTGCCCTGCGGGAACACTTTGATCTGATGCGTACCGCTATCACTGGCCGCACCGGTTAATAAACCGCGCTACCTGCCATGCCACTGCCTACGCGCATCTTCTCGTTTTTCCGAACAGCCGCTCGGGGCCTGGAAGCCCAACGCATGGCCATGAGCGCGGCCACCGAAAACATTGCCAATGCGGCCACTACCCGAACCGAGGAGGGAACTCCGTACGCCATCAAGCGGGCGGTCCATACCAGCCCACAGGCCCGCACCCGACGTTTTTACGAATTGCTCAGCCAGCTACGCACCGCACCACGCACGCTGGACCCTCGCCACAGCGCCTCACCTTCGCTCCTTACCCGCCTGCCAGAAGCTGAACTGGGTCCTGAAACAACCATCACCGAGACGCTGCGCCTGCGCTACGAATATGACCCCACCCACCCCCATGCCGATGCCAACGGATATGTGGCCTACCCCGACGTGAATGTGGTGGAGGAAATGGCGCACCTGATCTCGGCCAACCGGATCTATGAAGCCAACCTCTCCACCATTCAGGCCGCCAAAGAAATTATCAGGCGAACCCTGGAAATCTAACTAAATGATGGCGCACCAGACTCCCAGCCGCCTTGCCTACTGGCTACTTCGGTGGCTGCGTCCGCGTGAGACCACCGTGCTCCGCCAGGTAAACCTGGCCCGACGGGCACTGGGCAAAACGCCGCTCACGCAGCTACCTGTTGGACAACCCCGCCACGCGCAGCGCTGTCCTCTGGCACAGGCGCTGGGAGGCCTTGTAGGACGGTGCGGCGTTGCCTACAAATCACGGGACGCCGCCCGTCGGGTCGCCCGAGTCTGGGGCACCCGCTACGAACGCCGCGCCGGACGCTACCTTGTTTTCTTCCCTCCTGCACTCGCTCGTTTTGTGCAGGATTACGACCTGTTTGCTTTCCCTCACCTTGTTCCAAATGTCCCGCTGATTACCACGTAGCACTATGAACCTGCGCATTCCCAGCTGGCCTTCCTTTTTGAAAACGCCAGAGCCGAACGCGGCCCAACGCCCGGATGCTTCGCCATCGCCGCCGCGTTCCAAGGCGCAGCCCGCGCCCTCCGCGCCTCAGGAAACTCGGCCTGAAGGCGTGACGCGGGACGAGTGGGCCTGGATTCAACGCCACTTTCCCCCTTCCGAAAAAATGACGCTGCGCCTGTACGGCCCCAACCGCTCTCTGCAGACGCTGCAACCCGGAGGGCTCGGGATGCAACTGGACGTCAAAGGCTAACAACCTGCAGCTTCCGCCATGAACGTGGCTGAATTACAGCGCCTGCAGCAACTGACCGGTGGTGACGAGCGACGGTTACCTACGCCACGTACCCGCGAAACCGTTGACGGCGGCTTCGCCGATACCTTGGCCCAGGCCATTCAGGAAGTAGACCGTGCCCAGAAAATTGCCGACGAACAGGTCGAAGCCTTTATCGCCGGCGAGCAGGAAAACCTGCATGAAGTAATGATCTCGATGAATCAGGCGCGCCTCTACTTTCAGCTCATGACGGAAGTGCGAAACCGCTTGCTGGAAACCTACCAGGAACTCATGCGCACGCAGATTTAATCGCGCCCGGCCACACGCTGGCCCCCCCAACAACGCTGCCCCATAGTGTGAAGTAGTTAGTCTTCAGGGAGTAGTACAAAAGCATGGACCAACTCAAGCAGTTCCTGAGCCAGCTCACCCCCGGCCAGCGGCTGGCACTGGGTGCTGTCACCCTTGGCAGTATTGTACTGCTGCTGGGCATTGCCTACTGGGCCGGTCGTCCAGAGTATGCCCTGCTGTTCGGTGGTCTTGCCCCATCCGATGCCAGTCGGATCGTCGAAACGCTTCAAGAAGAAAACATCCCCTACCAGCTTAAAGAAGGAGGTACCGCCATCTGGGTACCGCGCGACCGCGTCTATGAGCTGCGATTGCGCTTTGCCGGTGAAGGGCTGGTCAGCGATGGCCCCGTCGGCTATGAGCTGTTTGATCGCAATACACTGGGCATGACCGACTTTATGCAGCGGCTGAATTACAAGCGCGCGCTGGAAGGCGAGCTGGCCCGCACGATCATGAGCCTCCAGCAGGTCGAGCTGGCCAAAGTACATCTGGTCCTGCCCGAGCGAAGCCCCTTCCGCGAAACGCAGGTGGCCCCCAGTGCTTCGGTGCTCCTTTCCCTGAAAAGCGGCGCACGGCTGACCGAAGAGCAAATCGACGGCATTACGGCCCTGGTAGCCGGTGCGGTGGAGGGGCTGGACCCGGCTAACGTAACGGTCCTGGACGCCCGCGGCAACCTGCTCTCTAATCCAGACGCTGGCAATCCTGAGCTAACGCTCAGTAGCACCCAGCTCAAGCTACGCCAGGCGCTCGAAGCCCACCTCACCGAAAAAGGCCAGTCCATGCTGGATCGCGTGCTGGGCCCCGGCAATGCCATTGTGCGCGTCTCGGCGACGCTCAACTTCGACCAGACCTTCACCGAACGTCAGCTCATTGATCCAGAAAGTGCCACCGTCATCAGCGAAGAACGATTGGAAGAAGCCGGCACCGGTGGCGAAGGCTCTTCGGCCAGCTCCATGGTGCGCAATTATGAACTAAGCCGAACCGTTGAGCGCATCCAGCAAAGCGGCGGCGACATCGAATACCTGACCGTCTCCGTTATCCTTAACCAGCGTTTTGAGCCCGGCGAAGACGGTACCCCGCAACCACGCCCATACACACCGGAGGAGTTGCAGCAGATTGAAGAGCTGGTGAAAAACGCTGTCGGGTTTCGGCCAGAACGCGGCGACCGTTTTGCCATCCATCAGACGCGCTTCGACACGCAAATCGATGATCAGATTGCGCAGGAGCTCCGCGAACAACGCCGCCAGGAACAGATCAACCTGTATCTCCGCTACGGCCTCATGGTGCTGGCACTGGGCCTGGCGGCATGGCTGCTACGCGCCGTGGTCCGCCGCATGAGCGAACTGGCGGGCGACACGCAGGTGCTCATTGGTCGGGTAGACCGTGACCATGGGATGCTCGGAACCCCCGAGGGAGCGTCCGGGCAGTTGCCTGGCCAATCGGTGCCAGGATTGCAGGCCGGCGAATCCGGCGACGAGCTGGTCCTGATCGACGACATCTACACCAGCCGTCTCTCGGCCGAAGCCAAAGCGCGCTTGAAGGCCAAACACATCCTCTTCGAAGAGGTCCAGAAGCAGGTCAACGAAAAACCCGAAGAAGCGGCCGAAATTATCCGAAGCTGGCTGGTAGCCGATATGCAGGACTAACAAACAGATGAAGAGCCATGGCCGATGCCCAGAAGCAGGACGTCCCGGAGCTGACGCAGCACAACATGACCGGCGCCCAGAAGGCTGCCGTACTCCTTATCGCCATGGGCACGCAAGCTGCCAGCAAAGTGCTCAAGCACCTGCGCGACGATGAGGTCGAACGAATCTCTATTGAAATCGCGCGCATGCGTAACGTCAGCGGCGACGTCGTCGAAGCGGTCCTGCTCGACTACCGCGACTCTGCCATGGCCCACGACTATATCGCGCAGGGCGGCCTTCAGTTTGCGCGTGAGGCCCTCGAAGCGGCGCTGGGCCCCCGGCGGGCCGAAGAAATCCTCATGCGCGTCGAAGCGGCCATGGAAGTCTCAGCCTTCCACCTGCTGCAAACTGTCGAAACAACCCAGTTGGTCAACTTCATCCAGAACGAGCATCCGCAGACGGCCGCACTTATCCTGGCCCACCTGAACGCCCGCAAAGCCGCCGATATCATTGCCAACCTGCCTGAGGAGCTACGCACCGAGATCATGTATCGGCTGGCTACCATGGGCAAAACCTCTCCCGAACTGCTGCGCGACATCGAAGACGTCATCCGGCAACATATCAGTTCTGTCTTTGGAGCCGAGCTGAGCGCCTCGGGCGGCATCGAAAAAGTGGCCGAAATCCTCAACAGTTGCAGCCGCACCGTGGAACGCGCTGTGCTGGAGTCGCTGCGCGAACGCGATCCCGAGCTGGCCACCTCGGTCAAGGCGCTTATGTTCACCTTCGACGATCTGGTCCACATCAGCGACCGGGACATGCAGCGACTGCTGACCGAAGTCGATCAAAAAGATATTGCCCTGGCGCTCAAAGCCGCCTCGGGCGAACTCAAAGAAAAGATTCTGCGCAACGTCAGCGAACGCGCTGCTCAGATGATTCAAGAAGAGCTCGAACTGATGGGACCGGTGCGCGTGCGCGACGTCGACGAAGCGCAGCGGCGAATTCTCGAAACCGCCCAGCGCCTGGAAGAGCAAGAGGAAATTACGCTCTCGCGCAACAGTCAAGAACTGGTTATCTAACCCTGAAGCGTCATGAGACGCCGCATTCTATCCCTGGCTGATTTCTTAACGCAGCAATCCGGCCCTCCCCCGGCACCAGCTATGCCGGAGGAACCAGAACGGCGACCTCCTCCCCGCCTCCAACGAAGCCAGGTGCAACCTTCGACGTCCGACGAAACCGAAGCAGCAGCATTTCGCTATCGCGGATTACTGCGGCGAGCCCAGGCGCTTCAGGCGCAGCCTATTGAACTCTCTCAGGAAATCTGGACGCAAGCGGATGACGTGTGGCGCCTGGATCCCGAGCCTTCAGATTCTTCTGACGAGCCCGAGACTCCTTCTGTGGATGAGGCGGCCCTGCGGGCTGCCATCGAAGCGGAATGGCAGGAGCGCCTCGCCGAAGCCATCCGCCAGGCCCGCGCCGAAGGCGAAGCAGCCGGCCGCGCTGCTGCCGAAGCAGAATGGGCGCCCCGCCTGCAGGCCCTCCAGGAACAGCTTGCGCGCGAGCTAGAACGACTCCGCCAGGCCTGGGCCGACTACACCCGCCAGCTAGAACCTATGCTCGTTGAACTGGCCATCGAAGTAGCCGAAGCCCTTCTGGACGCACCCCTACCGGAAAGTCTCAAAGGTGTTTCCGCGCGCATGCTGACAGAAGCCGTTGAACAACTGGCCCGGTCCGCTCCGCTGGAAATTTCCCTGCATCCGGTCGATTTCTTGCGCCTGCAAGAGCAAGGGATCGTCGCCCAGTTAGAAAACCGCCATCCCGACCTGCACTGGGACCTTAACCCCGGCCTGCACGAAGGCGACTGGATCGTTCAGACTCCCACTGCCATGCAACGCCGGATCCGCCAGGAAATGCTGCAACGGTTACGGCAACGGCTCGGGATTACGCCATCGCCCGAGACGTCCAATCCTGAGGCGTCCCATACCACCGATGCCGCACCGCCTTCGGACCATGCCTAAACCGCCAGCCATGCCGGCATCCCCTGCCGACTCGTTCGTCGCCCACTGTCTGCAACAGGTGCGTCAGCACCCGCCTCGTCCGCTCCACTTCGGCAAGGTGCAGAGCGTAGTGGGGCTGCTGATCGAAGCCTCTGAGCTGCCGGCGGCCGTCGGGGAACTCTGTTACATTCATGAAGGGCAGCAACCCGACGCGCGACGCTTTAAGGCCGAAGTTGTAGGACTGCGCGGCCATACAACCATTCTGATGCCGCTTGAAGAGACGCGGGGACTGCGCGCTGGCTATCTGGTAGAACCCTCCGCCCTGCCCCTGACCATCCGTGTCGGCGAAGCCATGCTGGGCCGCGTGGTAGATGCCAACGGTCGTCCTATCGATGGGAAAGGCCCACTTACGGTTACCGACGAACAACCCGTTCGCAACGATCCTCCCCCTCCGCTGACGCGGCGCATGATCGATACGCCGCTGTTTACCGGTATCCGTGCCATCGACGCCTTTCTAACGCTGGGACGCGGGCAACGCATCGGCATTTTTGCCGGCTCAGGGGTTGGCAAAAGTACGCTGCTGGGCATGATCGCCCGGCGCGCCCGGGCCGACGTCAACGTTATTGCCCTTATCGGAGAGCGCGGCCGCGAAGTGCAGGAATTCATTGCCGACAACCTGGGCCCTGAAGGACTCAAACGCTCCGTCGTGGTAGCTGTCACCGGCGACCAGGCAGCCATGAGCCGGGTCAAAGGCGCCAGCGTAGCCATGGCGATCGCCGAGTACTTCCGCGACCGCGGCCTTGATGTCCTCCTCATGATGGACTCTATCACACGGGTTGCGATGGCACAGCGCGAAATTGGGCTGGCCGTCGGCGAACCTCCCACCACCCGGGGCTATACGCCCAGCGTCTTTGCCATGCTACCCCGGCTGCTGGAGCGAGCCGGTCCTGGTGAGCGCGGCACCATCACAGGAATCTTTACCGTGCTGGTTGATGCCGACGACATGAACGATCCAATTGGCGATGCCGTCCGCGGCATCCTTGACGGCCATATTGTGCTTTCCCGGCGTCTTGCCCATGCCAACCACTTTCCGGCAATCGACGTGTTGCAGAGCGTCAGCCGCGTTATGCCACGCGTTACGACGCCCGAACACCGCGCCCTGGTCGAAGAAGCCCGCCGCCTGCTGGCTACCTATCAAGAAGCCGAAGACCTGATCCGCGTAGGCGCTTACGAGACGGGTACGCGTCCCGAAATCGACCGCGCTATCCTGGCCCACGAAGCGCTCATGGCCTTCCTGAGGCAGGGCGTCGATGAAGTGGCCGAAAACCCTGTGGAGCAACTGGCCACTATCCTACGCAACCTGCCTTCCCCTGACCGCTCTTCATGAATTGGCCGACCTTTTGCATCTACCATCAATACCCGCTGCAACCTTTGTGTAGTACCCCATAGCGTCCTATGCCCGGCAAGAAATTCCGCTTTTCCCTGCAAAGCGTGCTGCGTCTTCGGCAGCATCAAACCGAACAAGCTGTAGAGGCCCTGATTCGATTGCAGCAAGAGCGGCAAAAACTGGAAAAGCACATCCACGCAGCGCGCCAGAAACTAGAACAACTGCAGCAGCAACTGGCTGCCCAGCAATCTTCCGTTGATCCGGTCTGGCTGCGTCGCCAGGAAGCCTACTGGATGAAAGCGCAGCAACAACTCCGTCTTCTGGAGCAGCAGCTTGCGCAGCTCCAGCAGCAGGAGGCCGAAGCCCGAGCGCTGGTGTTGGAACGACGCCAGGCGGAAGAATCACTCGAACGCCTGCGCGAGCGGCAATACGCCCGCCACCTGGAAGCCGAAGCCGCGGCCGAACGTGCCTGGATCGACGAGCAGGCTACAGGAGCCTACGTTCGTAAGCTGCAGCAACGTGCGCCATGAAACTCGTGCTTCGCTTATTGCTGGCGCTGGTATCCTTCCTGATCGGGCTGGTAGGGATGTACTTCGCCATGCCCTACATAGCCCCCCAGCGCGTTCAGCAGGTGCAACAGCAGCTTGACAGCCTGCGCGCAGTCGCCGAAGGCGACTCCATCCAGGCCGACTCGCTGGTTTTTGACCCCGTAGCCCTGTTCATTGATTCCCTGACAGCTACGCGGGATACCCTCCATCAACTGCGCGACTCAATCCGGATCTTGCACCAGCAGCTCACCCATGTTCACCAGACGCTGCAGCAACTCCAGCAGCAACTGCAGCAGGTGCAGCAGCGGTTGAGTTCGCTCGAAACACAACGCGCCAAAGCAAAAGAGCTGGCTGCCACCATTACCCGCCTTGAGGACGACCAGCGACGTGCCCTGCTCAGCCAGCTCCCACCCGAAATCCTGGATCTGTTGTATCTGGAAACCCAGGGACGAGGCCGCACCCTCCTGTTGCAATCGCTGCCCCCCGACCAAGCTGCCCGCCTGGTCAGACGACTCATGCAAAAACCCGGCGGCTCTCAGGAGCCCGCGCTAACGTCGGCTGGAAGCCAGTCACCTTAACCCGCAGTTGGCCATGAACCTCCTGCCGCTATTACCCTCTGCGTCAGACTCTCCGCAGCAGCATCCTGCCGAATCCGCTTCCGGTAGCCTGCATCGCCGCTTTGCACGCCTGCTGGAAGCAGCACTCAGCTTGTTCTTTACCCCTGAAATCGAAAAAAGTCAATCGGTCTCTTTTGCCTCCCACCAGGAGCCGGGTTCGCCCTCTCCGCCAACACCCCCCGCTTCTATGCCGGAAGAGGCAAGTCCCTCCCCTGTTCTCCCTTCCGGAGAGGCACCTGCCTCCGATCAAGATCCGGCGGATGCGTTGCCTGCCTCTGCGGCAGCATGGACGCCACCAGTGGCCCTCACTGGTCCTCAGATAATCCTGGAAGCCAATACCAGCGCTCCCTCGCCGCCTTCCGCCGATGTCCAGCAGAGCAAGCCAGCAGCAACCGCGGGCTTGCCCATCCCTGAAGCCGACGCGACTGCTGCCTCTGCTACGCGGCCAGCATCCCCCATCCTCCCCGACTCGGCTAACGCGTCCGAGATAGCCCCGGACGTAGCAGCCCAGCCAGAAGACGCTGCGCTGGCCCTTTCGTCCAACCCAGACGCGGCGCATCCGCCCTCTATTGATGAGTCTGCCCCGACCAGCCGGCGTCCTTCCATTCCGCAGCAGCCTCATGGGACAAGCCCCGAGATTGCCGAATCGCTCGCTTCCGCGCCTGAGCGTTCGGCATCCCCTTCGACACCTTCCGCCCCCCCAATGCCAGATCGCACAGCGGCTCATTCGCTGCCGCAGTCTGCTGAACCGGCTCCCCATCTTCCGGCATCTTCTAACCTTACCCAGCCCTCGCCCCTCGCCGAATCCCCTGCTACTCCTCCCGTAGGGGCTGAATCCCTAACGCCCCGGACGCGCCCTGCTCCCCTTTCCTCACTTCCTGCTCAACCAGAACATACCTCCCCGCAGCCTATTCTGAACGAACAGCCGGCAGCCTCGACAACATCGGCTCTTCAGCCCCCTTCTCCTCCATCTGTTGTCCCCTCAGCAGCCCCCCCGGAGGTCCAGCATCCGGGCAATCGCTCGGCTAACAACGCTTCTCCCTCCCCCTTAGCGGCTACCGTCCTCTTCCATGTCCGAGGCTTCCATCGATCGGCCCCCCCTTCCGAGGAGATGCCCGACCACCCTTCGAGCTCAACCAATGTCTCGGAGCGCCCCACTACGCCAATCGACGCGCAGCGCCTTCGGTCGCCTGCTTCTCAGACCACGCAACCGTTTGATATGAGGCCAGAACAGACGTCTCAGTCAGCCACAAGCCAGGCAGTTTCCCCGGCCTCCCTGTCTTCCCGTTCTTCCACCGACCACGCTACCCGAAATGTTTCGCTGGCAAAATCTACCGAAGCATCGGCACAACCTTCCCCCTTCGGAATAGACCAGAAGCCTTCGGAGCGTATCCCGATGGCTGGCCATAAAAAAGCCGATGCCGATATAGACACAGCCGTTGAGCCGGCCGACTTCCTGTCAGCTCCTGATGAAACCGGCCGCCCGCTAACTTCTCCCTCCCCAGATGCTCCTGCGCGGCCTGAAGCGCTGCCCCGGGCCATTCGCACGGCTACCTGGTTCCAGATGGCCCTGAACTACGCCGAGCGCATCCGCCAGCATTTCGATGGCCAGATATTAGAGGTCGAGTTGGCCGATGGGGAAGGCGTCTTGCGGGTCGAAACGCGACGCCATCCCGACCATGTGGCTGTGTCGGTCCAGCTCAGCGATCCCCAACTTCGCGCCCTGGTTGCGGCGCATGCCGACCGCATCCAGGAAGCGCTGCAGGCCCATTATCAAACCGCTGTGCAGTTCTCACTTGCCGGCGGAGGCGAACAGCGAGGTCAGCAGCAAGCTTTTGCCCATAGATCTGCACATGGTACGCCCCTTGCTTCGGGTTCAGATGCGTCCGCTTCTGCTCCGGTCGAATCCCCCCGCCCCCGGGTAGTTCGTCCCGGAAGTCGTCATGAATGGATTGGCTAAACTTTGGAAACCATGCCTTCGCTGATTGCTCCCATTGACGAAATTCGCCAGCAGGCGCTGCAGGGCACACCCGGTGCGCCGTCTCCACCCTCCCAGGAATTAGACCGAGAGGCTTTCTTACGCCTGCTGGTTACCCAGCTTCGCTACCAGGATCCCATTAACCCACTCGATAGCCGCGAATTTGCTGCCCAGCTTGCCCAGTTTACTACCGTCGAACAGCTTATTGGAATCAACGAAACGCTGACGGCTCAGACCGATGCCTACAATGCCCTGGCCCAGGGTATTCACAACAGTGTAGCAGCCAGCCTGGTCGGTAAAGTTATCGAGGCCGAAGGCAATCAGCTTACCTGGAGTGGCAAGGATACCGTCCCCTTCCGCATCGAACTGGGCGACGCAGCGCGTCAGGTTAGCATTCAAATTCGAAACGAAGCGGGTGAAGTTGTCCGCACCCTCTACCTGGGTTCTCGCACTGCCGGTGAACATGCGGTGGAATGGGACGGACGCAATGATGCCGGCGAGTTACTTCCAGCCGGCACGTACACCATTGAAGTGCTTGCTACCGATGCCAACGGGGATACGGTAACCGCCCGTTCCTTTGTGCGCGGGCGCGTTACCCGCGTCACGTTTGGTCCAGAAGGCATTCTACTCTGGATTGGAGATCGTTCGGTGCCTATGCAGGCCGTCCGTGGCGTGGAATCTGAATAACCAGTAGTATAAATACCTGTAGTACGATGAAAGTACAAGATCTGGCAGCGCGCGTGCAGCCCATACCGGGCGCGACGGGTCCTCCGTCGCAGACGCCACGCACGCACGATCCGCCTGCAACGTCCTTTGCTGAGGTGTTGCGCCAGGTGCAGTCGGCTGAGGAAGGCCTGCGCCTTTCGGCTCATGCGCGCCAGCGCATGGCGCAACGGGGCATCGCCTTCGATGCCCTGTTGGCCCGGCAGCTCACCGAAGCGGTGCAGGAGCTGTCCGCTAAAGGAGCCCGGGAAGCGCTGGTGCTGCATTCCGAGGCCGCCTTCATTGTCAGCGTCACGAACCGTACTGTGGTGACCGCCCTCAGCCGCCAGGAAATGCACCAGCGGATTTTTACCCAGATTGACAGTGCGTATATCCTGAATTCCTGAGCAAGCATCACCGGCAGGCCCCACGTCTTAGCGACACGGGATGCCGGTCGCTGCAGCCGATCGACCGACGCTGCAGCTTGCCACGTTCAACCAAACCAGGAAACAGCCATGATTCGTTCGCTTCGCACCGGCGTCTCCGGACTGAAGAGCCATCAGATTCGCATGGACGTCATCTCTAACAACATTGCTAACGTCAATACAACCGCCTTCAAACGCGGCCGCGCTGCTTTTAATGAACTACTGGGCCAGACGCTGCTGGGCGTCGGCCGCACTGCCGGCGGCCGCGGCATCAATCCGGCCTATGTAGGCCTGGGCGTAGCTGTTGGCTCGATTGACGTCAACTTTGCCCAGGGTGCTCTTGAAAACACCGGCGTGGCCACCGACCTGGGCATCAACGGCGATGGGTTCTTTGTCGTCCGCGGAGGCGACCGCATCTACCTGACCCGCGCCGGCAACTTCACGATCAACCGCTTCGGCGAACTGGTCACCAATACCGGCCTGCAGGTGCAGGGCTGGGCGTTCGATGAGCAGGGCAATCAGCTTCGTTCCGTTTCACTGGAAGACGTGCGCATTCCACTGAGCGCCACGTCCCCTCCCAAGCGAACAGAAAACATCTACGTGCGCGGCAACCTGAGCGCCGAAGCACTTGTAGGAGACACCTATACAATTTCATCCATTGTATACGACTCGCAGGGACGCACCCAGTCTATCATCATTCAATTCACGAAAACCAACAACAACGAATGGCAGTGGCAGGTCTTTGACGCCAACAATAACCCGATTCTGGACAGCAGCAACAATCCTCAAACCGGTACCATTACCTTTAACAGTGACGGTACCATTGATCTCGACGGCGACCCCACTACCAGTCCTGACACCGGTACGTTGGCTCCCACATTTGAATGGGACATCAATGGCGATGGCACCTTTGAGACGTTCACCTTGAACTTTGCCGACGAAGAAAATGCCCTTACGCAATTTGCCGGCTCCACCACCGTCTCAGTGCGCGATCAAGACGGCATCCCCCCCGGTACCCTGATTGGGTTTAGCATTAACCAGGAGGGTATTGTGGAACTCAACTTTTCCAATGGACATCAGCAGAAAATCTTCCAACTGGCCCTCGGCATTGTCAAAAACCCCAACGGATTGCAACAGGAAGGCGACAACCTCTGGAGTCTGACCAGCGCTTCCGGTGACCTGACGCTGGGCCGAGCCGGAGCCGAACTCAACCGCACAGTCATCGTGGCCGGCACGCTGGAAATGAGCAACGTGGATCTGGCCACCGAATTCACTGACATGATTGTCACGCAGCGCGGCTACCAGGCTTCGGCCCGCATTATCACTACTTCCGACGAAATGCTCCAGGAGCTCGTTCAGCTCAAACGATAAACAGTTAGGTGAACCTCCCGACGGTCTCCGGTCTTACCAGGCCGGAGACCGCTTTTTTCTTTTCCCGTAACACCTGCATTTCCTGCTAAAGAAGCGGTGTCTTTGGTCGATATGGTAGCCGAAAGGCAATTGTGTTGGATCTAACCCACTGTCTGTCATGCAGCAGCAGACCTCCCGTACGCAGCTCCTTCAACTGGTAAGTTTCTTAATCGAAAACGAGGAGTTTGGCGTCGACATCCTGAACGTGCAGGAAATCATTCGGCCGGTCGACATCACGCGCGTGCCAAACGCCCCGGCCTTTGTGGAAGGGGTGATCAACCTGCGCGGCCGCATTGTTCCTGTCGTGGATCTGCGCAAGCGTTTCAACCTGCCCCAACGTGAGCGCGACAAAAACTCGCGCATCATTGTGGTAGAGCTAGGCGACAAGATTGTCGGCTTCATGGTCGATGCCGTGCGCGAGGTGCTGCGCGTCGACCCCAGTGTCATCGAGCCTCCACCAGAGCTGGCCATTGGTATCGACGCACACTACATCACGGGAGTAGCCAAGCTGGAAGATCGCTTGCTCATCCTGCTGGACCTGGAGCGCATCCTTTCCGAAGAAGAAAAGCACCATCTGCAGCCGCTCCAGGAAGCCACGGAAGCAGAAGCCTCCTGATCTCACACCAACGTCTGACAAACGCTATGTCGATTGTCCTGCCTGAAGGGTTACAGCACCCGGATCCGGCCGTTCGCCTGGACGCACTGACCGAGTTTCTGGCCGGACATCCGCCCGCTGAAACGATACCGGTGGCGGCCCATTGCCTGCAAGACCCCGACCCGGGTATCCGTGAAGCCGCCGCCGAACACCTGGTTGCTATTGGCACCGAGGAAGCAGCACAGGCGGTGGTGCCCCTCATTCAGCACTCCGAATTGCCAGTACGTAACCTGGCCGGTGAAGTGCTCGTCCGCATCGGGCGTCCATCGGTGCAGGTGCTCCTGCCTTACGTGGACGCAGACGACGCGGACACGCGCAAGTTCGCCATTGACGTACTGGCGCAACTTCCGGCCGCCGACGTAGCCGACCGCATAGCGGCTCGGTTGGACGACCCCGACACCAACGTGCGCCTGGCCGCCATCGACGCGCTGGCTGCGCTGGGCGCCACCCAGTATGCTCCGGTGCTGCGCGAACGCTATCAGCTTTACCCGGCTGAACGACCGCACATTCTGGCAGCATTGGGTGCCTTTCGGGACGCCCGCGGCCTGCAACTGATCGAAGCTGCCCTCAACGACCCAGACCCGGTGGTCCAGTACGCTGCCTCTGAAGCCCTCTCAAACTATCCCCTCCCCGAAGTGCTTCACCTGCTGCTGCGTCAGCTCGAAAAGGCACCTCCAGAAGCTCGACCCCTGGTGCTCCACGACCTCATTGAAGCCTATGAGTCAGCCACCGGGCCCGTCCCGCCCCTGCCCGAAAAATTGCGTCCTTACCTCCTGGAGATGCTGCAGGAACCCGACCTGAGCTTCAAGAAGGCAGCCGTGCGCGGATTGCGCCATATGCTCGACGCTGAAACAATCGAAGCAATGCTGGAACACGCCGGTCAGCACGACGAGCTGGACCTGGCGCTGTTTGAAGCCATCTCCACGCATCCCGAGGCGTTTGCTTGCGTGGCCCGTTGCGCAGAAACGGGACGCATGTCGCTCGATGCGGCTGCTGGGTTCGCTATCGCACTGCTGACCCATGGATGCCTCGACGACCTGCAGCTCCCGCAGGCTGCCCAGTTTCTGCAAGCTCACTTCGAAAGCCTGGATGCCGAAACCAAAATGGCAGCCATCACACTGAGTCTCCAGTTGCAACATCCGGCTTTCCTCGGATTGGTTCAGCAGGGGCTTCAGGACCCCGATCCCGCCGTGCGCCACTATGCCGATGATGCGCTCTGCACTGCTCGCCGTAGTTCTGCTTACCAGCCCTGAAAAACCCCATGCTGTCATGAGCCTGCTGGCACGCCTACCCCTGACCCCGCAACATCACACCGTACTTTCGGACGCCGAATTCCAGCAGTTGCGCCAACTGATCTACGAAAAAACCGGTCTCTACTTCCAGGATAACAAGCGCTATCTGCTGGAAAGCCGCGTAGGGCGCCGCCTGAATGAACTCCGGCTGCCCAACGGACAGGCCTATCTGCGGCTGCTGCAAAACGGTCAGGGACGCGACGAATTTCGCCATCTGATCAATGCAATTACCATCAACGAAACCTACTTCTTTCGGGCTCCAGCCCATTTAGAAGTGCTGGAGCGGCACATCCTACCCGAATGGCTACGCACCAAACGCCAGGTGCGCATCTGGAGCGCCGGATGCTCCAGTGGCGAAGAACCCTACACGCTGGCCATCTTCCTGCGCGACCGCATCCAACCTCGATATCCAAATGCCCGCTTCGAAATCATCGGCACCGACATCAACACAAAGGTGCTCAAACAGGCCCAGCAGGGCCTCTACGGAGACTATGCGGTCCGCAACGTCCCGCCCGAATATCTGCAACGCTATTTCATCCAACAGGGCAACCGCTATCAACTCCGCGACGAAATTCGGAAGATGGTAAAATTTCAGGTGCTCAACCTGGCCGATGAGATCGCCATGAGCACCATGCGCAATTTCGATTTAATCATTTGCGCTAATGTTCTCATCTATTTCGACGATAATATGAAACGCCGCGTGGTCCAATCTTTCTATCGGAGTCTGGTACCAGGCGGCTACCTCTTTGTCGGATTTTCCGAAACCCTTTACGGCATCAGCCAGGCCTTCCAGCCGGTGCGTTTTGGCAAGGCTATTGTATACCGCAAAGAAGCAGAAGCCTCTGAAAGCAACACGCGTCGCCATGGCTAAAACGGTTCTGGTCGTCGACGATTCCAGCACCGCCCGCAAGTTCGTCGCTTTTGCTCTGCGGGCGCAAGGTCTGACGGTGCTGACCGCATGCGACGGCCTGGAAGCACTGGAAAAAATTGCCCAGGTCCCCGTCGACCTGGTCATCACCGACCTGAACATGCCCAAGCTGGACGGGATCGGTCTGGTGCAGGCGCTGCGCTCTGATCCAGAATACGCCCACATACCGATCCTGGTACTGTCTTCGCTGGAAGATGCCGAACTGGTCAGCCAGAGCCAGCAGTTGGGCGTGCAGGCCTACCTTACCAAACCATTTGACGCACAACGACTGCAATATGAGGTGTCCAAATTTATCTCTTAATAAAAACAAAAATTATGAGTGAGGCCATGACGTTCCTGGTTGTTGATGATTCTCCCACCATGCGGCGCATCGTCTGCAATGCGCTGCGTGAAATCGGCTATACCGACGTGGTTGAAGCCAGTGATGGTGCCGACGCCCTGGAAAAGCTCGAACAGGGCTCCATCGACTTCGTCATTACCGACTGGAACATGCCTAATATGAACGGGCTGGAGCTCACCAAAGCCATCCGCAGCCATGCCCGCTTCGGGAATCTCCCCATTTTAATGGTTACCACACGCGGCATGAAAGAAGATGTGATTGCCGCTATGCAGGCTCGCGTTAACAACTACATTGTCAAGCCCTTCACGCCAGAAGTGCTGCGTGAAAAAATCAATCTGATTCTGAAAACTTCTTGAGGAGGTTGTCATGACGACCCATCACATCCAGGACCTGCTCTCTAAGTTGAACGAGCTGCGCGCGGTCTTTATTCTCGGACAGCGAGCCATTCCCTTCATTGAAGAAGTTGTCTATTTCCTGCGCGAAATCTCGCCGCTACTTTCGGAAGTCAACGACTCGCTGACCGAGAGCACCCGCAAGATGCCGCGGGCCAGCTCGCAACTCAAAAGCGTCACGCAGGCCACTGAAATGGCCACCACGGAGATCCTTGACCTGATCGACGTGGTGCTGAGCGACCTGGACGCGTTCAAAAAATCCTGGGCCTCCGCTCCTGAAATACTTCAGACGCTCCAGACCCAGGAAGATCAACTGTGGCAGCATCTGCCCGAAAGCTGGCACGAGCAGCTCCAATCGCTCCTGGAAGAACGTCGGCAACACTACACCGCCCTGCAGAACATGCTGGAAAGCCAGCACCAACTCATTGATTCGCTGCGGGATCGCATGAACCGCATCATGCTGGCGCTGCAGGTGCAGGATATTACGGCTCAGCAGCTAGCCGCGGTCAACCACCTGATCGAATCGGTGCGGCACCGCATGGCGCAGCTCATCCAGCGACTGGGCGGCGAAGTGCTGGATGGACTGGAACTGTCCCAGCAGCTTTTCGCAGAAGGGACGTTCGACCCACACGCACGCTACGACCGAGACGGCGCCCGCCAGGAACGCGTCGACGCGCTGGTGGAAGCCCTGCAAAACAATGCACCGCTTCCCTCTGACGAAACAGCAACAACCCCAGCCTCGCAGGAGGAAATCGATGCCCTCTTTAACAATAGCGGCGGCACACCCGCCTCCCAGGACGAAATCGA
>NZ_FRAU01000010.1:0-41847 GCF_900142415.1 Rhodothermus profundi | reverse complement strand
CGCAAAGGCACGCTCGCCTTCAACCCCGCCATGATGGACGTCCTCTTCGAAGCCTTCGACCTGATGAAACAACTCCTCCAACAGGTCGTCGACCGCAAGCTGCAACCGCTGCCGCTCTCCACTATTATTGAGAAACTGCAAGCCGTTGCCGAAGGCAAATCAACCGCTGCCGCAGAAACGGCTCAGCCTGCACCCCCTGCTGCCCAACCGGCTCCCGCTGCCGCGTCGCCCACCACTTCCTCACCAGCCTCTACAGCAGCGCGCCCGGCCGGCAATGGGCAAACCGCTCGCCGAGATAAAGGCACCGAAACGATCCGCGTCGAAGTTCGCCGCCTTGACAACCTCATGGATCTGGTAGGCGAACTGGTTCTGGGACGCAACCGGCTGCTACAGCTTCTCAGCGAGCTCGGGGAAGGGGACAACGCCGAGCTGCTCCGAGAACTTGCCGACACCACAACGCAGATCGACTTCATTACCACCGAGTTGCAGTCGGCCGTTATGCACACCCGCATGGTGCAGATCGGCCGCGTTTTCAACAAGTTCCCACGCCTGGTCCGAGATCTGGCCCGTGAATTCAACAAGCAGATCGAACTGATCATCGAAGGCGAAGACACCGAACTGGACAAATCGCTTATCGAAGAGATCAGCGATCCGCTGGTTCACCTGGTTCGCAACGCTGCCGACCACGGCATCGAAGACCCGGAAACGCGTCGCGCACGCGGCAAGCCCCCAACCGGTCGCATTCGCCTGGCCGCCGCCCAGGAAGGCAACCACATTGTCATCGAAGTTGAAGACGACGGCGCCGGAATCGATCCGAAGAAACTCAAAGCAAAAGCCGTAGAGAAAGGGATGATCACTGAAAAGGAGGCGGCGGAAATGAGCGACCGGGAAGCGTTGGAGCTGATCTTTCGAGCGGGCTTTAGCACAGCGCAACGCGTCAGCAAGGTATCGGGTCGCGGCGTAGGCATGGACGTAGTCAAGACCAACATCACGAAGCTGAACGGAACCATCAGCGTACATTCTGTTCCCGGGCAAGGAACCCGCTTCACGCTCAAACTACCCCTCACGCTCGCGATCATTCAGAGCTTGCTCGTCCGCGTAAGCGACGAAGCCTTCGCCATTCCGCTGCACACGGTGATCGAAGTGGTCGGACTTGAGCCAGACACCGTTTCCACCATTAACGGTCGCGAAGTTATCCGCCTGCGCGACGCCGTTATTCCCCTGCTACGCGTAGGTGAAATGCTCCAGGTTCCCCACTGGGAATACCATCCAGAACGCGCCTATGCGGTTATCGTCGGCATCGCCCATCATCGGCTAGGCCTGATCGTGGACGACCTGATCGGTCAGAAAGAAATTGTGATCAAACCGCTGGGCAACTACCTCAAGAAAGTGCCTGGCGTAGCCGGCTCCACGATCCTTGGCGATGGCCGGGTAGTCATGATTCTGGACGTGGGCGAGCTCGTGCGCATGGAAGCGCAGCGCCTCCGTGGCAATGATACCTTCCATTCGGCGGTAGTTACAGCGTAACCTTTCGCCTGCCAGGAACTTCCATGATCCGCGTACTCATCGTCGACGACTCGGCCTTTATGCGTAAGGCGCTCTCCATCATGCTGGAGGGCGATCCAGAAATCCAGGTAGTGGGCACAGCCCGCGATGGAATAGAAGCTATTGAAAAAGTACACGCTCTCAATCCCGATATCGTTACGCTTGACATAGAAATGCCCCGCATGGATGGTCTGACGGCGCTGCGCCGCATCATGCGGGAGCATCCTGTGCCCGTCATCATGGTCAGTTCGCTGACCCAGGAAGGCGCACAGGCCACCATCGAAGCACTGGAAGCCGGGGCCGTCGATTTCATTCCCAAACAGCACTCGTACGTATCCATTGAGATCTCCCGAATTCGGGCTGAACTGCTGGAAAAAATCAAAACCATCGCTCGGACACGCCCCCTGCTAACGCGACGGCGTGCCGCCGCTGCGCCTCCAGAAGCATTGCCTACCCTGCGTTTTCGAGAGGCTCGGGCTATTGCGATTGGCGTCTCCACCGGCGGCCCGCGTGCCCTCCAGCAGGTCATTCCGACCCTACCCGCCGACCTGCCTGTACCGGTACTCATTGTCCAACATATGCCGCCCCATTTTACCCGTTCGCTTGCCGAACGGCTGAACAGCCTCAGCGCCCTGACCGTCGTCGAAGCAGAAGAAGGGATGCCCCTTCAGGCCGGCCACGTTTTCCTGGCCCCGGGCGGACGTCACCTGGTGCTGACAGGCCGCAACGGCCAGACGCCACTGATCCGAACGCCCGTCGAACCCGTAACGCTACACCGTCCATCTGTCGATGTCATGTTTCAGAGCGTCTGCCAGACCTTCGACGGGAAAGTACTGGCTGTCGTAATGACCGGCATGGGACGAGATGGGCTGGAAGGCGCCCGCCTGATCAAACAACGCGGCGGTAAAGTCATTACGCAGGACGAGGCAAGTTGCGTCGTGTATGGCATGCCCCGTGCCGTGAACGAAGCCGGTCTGAGCGACGCTGTGTTACCTCTGGAGCAGATCGGTCCAATGCTGGCGCGTAGCCTGGGCTGCACACCCGTTGCCCAGCCCGTTACGTCTTAAGCCCCATCCCAAACAGCCGATACTCGTTTCGGGCGTCTGCACTTTCTAAAGCAGCCAGACGCCCCAGATTCCCGGCCACCGGAAGTACGGGACCGTTGTCGTCATGGAAAAATCCACGCCCATCGGCTTAGTACTGGGCTTTGCACTGATCTTTGCCGCCATCTTTCTGGGGGGAGACTGGCTGACCTTTGTAGATATTCCCTCCATCCTGATCGTTGTTGGCGGCACGCTCGCCGCATTGCTGGTGGCCTACTCGATCGACGAACTCAAGGTCATCGTTCCCGGCCTGCAGGAGTTGCTGCGGTTTAATCCTCCGGATCTGAGCGAATATGTCAACCTGTTTACCGACCTGTCCCGCACCGCCCGCCGGGAAGGGCTGCTGGCACTGGATCGTCGCCTCGGCGAACTGGAGGACGAATTCATCCGCTTCGGCCTGGAAATGGCCGTGGACGGCATCGAAGAACAGGAAATTGCCGAGATGCTTCAGGTGCGCATCACCGAGGAGCTACGTCCCAAGCAACTCTTTGCCAAAATCATGAACTCCGCAGGTACGTTTGCGCCTTCCTTTGGCATGATCGGGACGCTCATCGGACTGGTGCAGATGATGCAAAACCTCACCGACCCCACGCAAATCGGGGCCGGAATGGCCGTAGCCATGCTCACCACCCTCTACGGGGCTATCCTGGCGAACCTGGTTTTCCTCCCGCTCGCCAACAAGACCAAGGTACAATTAGCCCAGTTGCAAAAAGCCCGCGAAATGACGCGTGTTGGCATTCTGTCGATTGTCCGGGGCGACAGCCCCAGCATGATCGAAAAGCGCTTGCAAATGCTGGCAGGCGACCAGAGCGCCAGCACCCAAGAAGAAGAACCGCACCTGGCGAAGGCTGCCTGACCGCTAACCTGACCTCCTTACGCCATGCCGGAAGAAGTACAACAACCCCAGGAAGAAGACGACGAGGAGCCTTCCGCTCCTTTCTGGATGACTACGTTCAGCGATATGGCCACCCTGCTGCTGACCTTCTTCGTGATGATCGTGGCCATGTCGGAAGTTGAAGTCAAAAAGTTCAAAGAAGCGCTCAGCTTCTTCCAAGGACGAACAGGCATGTTGCAGAGCGAAACTATCGTTCCTTCCGTCAAAACCCAGGTAGTGACCCGACGCCTTAGCCGAGAGCAGTTGCAGAAATATGAAGAGCTGATTCAGTACCTGCAGGAGCACAATCTCCAGGGCAAGGTGCAGGTAAACCTGACCGATCGAGGCCTGCACTTGATTATCACCGACTCAATCATGTTTCGTTCAGGCGAAGCCGAAATTATCGAACCTTCCCGCACCATCCTGCGCATTCTGGCCGGCATTATTGACGACCGCATCGAGTCGGTCGTGGTCGAGGGCCATACCGACAACCGCCCCATCCACACAGCCCGCTTCCCCTCAAACTGGGAGCTGTCGGCAGCACGGGCCGCGGCCGTTGTGCGCTTTTTGCTGGAACATACCGACGCCCTTCCCCCCTCCCGCTACGTGGCGGTGGGGTACGGCGAATTCCATCCGCGAGATACCAACGAGACGCCAGAAGGACGGGCCCGTAACCGCCGTGTTGAAATTCTATTCAACTGGGAGCCATGGCAGAACGAGCACAACAATCCGTACCTGAAACGCCTGATACCCCCGACGAAGAAGTAACCCAGGAAGAACAGGAAGCCCAGAACACTGGAGGCCGTCGCCTCCTGGGCCGCCTGCTGCTGGTGGCATTGACGCTCGGTCCTACCGCCGCCGGCGCATGGCTGGCCTATTTCTACTATCCTACGCTGGTGCAAGCTGCTGAGCAATTTTCTGGCACGGATGATGATACAGAAGAGGAAGCGCGCCCCGTCGAATACGGCCAGTTTATGGAGCTGCAAGGCTTCATCATCAACCCGGCCGGCACAGACGGAACGCGCTACCTGATGGTTAACCTCGGTTTAGAAAGCGCCGAAGGGAGCGTCCTGGAGGAACTGAAAGAAAAAGAAGTGGTGGTGCGCGATACGGTGCTCAAACTGCTGAGCCAGCGCACCGTCGAAGAACTGGCCGACATTAGCCTGCGCGCGCAGCTCAAACAGGAGCTGCGCGATGCGGTCAACGGTGTCCTCCGCAAAGGAAAAATTGACCGCGTCTACTTTACCCAGTACGTCCTGCAGTAACGAGGGCCATGGCAAAGCCCCTTAGCCAGGAAGAAATCGACATACTCCTTGAGGTCCGTAGTCAGATCGGCGAACAGGGCGACTACGACCTTGAGGCCCTCGAGTCGATGATGACGGCCGAGGCGGAGAAGAAAATTCTCCCCTACAACTTTAAGCGGCCTCGGCTGTTTTCGCAGGACCAGATGCGCGTCCTGCACTACGTGCATGAAGCCTTTGCACGTGACCTTTCTGTCTACCTCTCGGCCCAGCTCCGCACCCTGGTTGACATCACTCTGTCGGCTATCGACCAGGTCCTGTACTCCGAATTTGTGATGTCCAGCGCTCCTCCATCGGCGCTGTATGTCGTCGATGTGCAGCCACTGCACCAGAAAATTGTCTTTGAAATGGACCCCCGCCTGGCTATCTACACCGTCGAAAAGCTTTTCGGGGGGCCGGGGGTCTTTCTGCGAAAGCCACGCGAGCTCTCTCAGATTGAGCGCCGCATCATGGACAAAGTCATGATGCGGGCCTTTCGGGAATTAGAAAAAGCCTGGCTGCAAATTCACGAAATTCACCTGAAAGAATCCGGTTTTGAATCAAACGCTGAGTTTGTGCAAATCTTGCCCGGCGTCGAACCAGCCCTGGTAGCCACCTTCGAAGTCGCGATCTACGAGCAACGTTCCTTCATCAACATCTGCTATCCTTACATCCTGCTGGAGCGGATGCTGGGGCATAGCGCCATGAAACAATGGCGCTCCAGCTCTACCACCGAAGTTCCTCCAGCTATCCGCCAGCGCTACGAAGAGCAGCTAAAGAAAATTGAAGTCGAGCTGCGCGCTGAAATTGGACGCACCCGCATTCCGCTCAGCGAGCTGATGACCCTGGAAGTGGGCGATGTCATTGTGCTGGAGCGCCGGGTGAACCAGCCCATCCAGGTGTATATCGGGCAGCACGAAAAGTTCAAGGCTATTCCCGGTCGATCCGGAAAACACCGCGCCCTGCGTATTCTGGAAGTCGTCCCTCCGGAATTACCCGTTGACGAAGATGAGCTCGAATCCAACGCTTCCGCAGCTTGAAGCCTCGCAGGAGGCGCTGCAACAGTTTCTGCAGACGCTGCTGAACCAGGAAGTCTCCCTTCAACCGGGAACGCTCGCCTCGGTCCAGCGCGACCAACTGAACGAACTGGCCAGCGATCGGGTGCTGATCTGGGCCAGCAGCGAACCGTTTGCCATCGGGCTGGCTCCAGACTGGATCCCGATGCTCTCCCAGGCCATGCTGGGCGAAACGCTCAATCCCGGAGATGAAGGGACAACCGACTTGCTGAGCGAGGTAGCTGCTCAGGGCTATGGGGCGCTGCGCAACGCACTGGCCGCCCAGGGCTTACGGCTTCCCGAAGTAACGTTCGTAGTACAGCAGCCTGACGCAGGCGCCGCGCAGCCACCAGTCGAGCTGCCTGCCTCGCTGCTGCACCTTCCTTTTACCCTTCAGGTGGGCGACACGCAACACGAGGGCTTTATCCTGCTACCCCCAGAGGCTGCGCAACAGCAGGACAGCCCGGCCGATCCTTCTGCCTCGTCTTCCACAGAAGCCGCAGCGCAGTCGCCGGTCGAAGTGCGCCCTGCTGCCTTCAGTGAGCTTGGACCAGAGCGCATCGGGGATGGAGGTGTTAAAGGCAATCTGGAACTGCTGGCTGACGTCGAGCTGGAAGTGGTTGTAGAACTGGGACGACGTCGTCTTCCGCTGGCCGATGTGCTTCGCCTGACGACGGGCAGTATTATCGAGCTGGAAAAACTGGTCGGTGAACCCCTGGAAATTTATGCCAACGGCCGGCTGATTGCTGAAGGTGAAGCCGTTGTAATCGACGAGCAATTTGGCGTGCGGATCACCAGTCTGGTAACCGGTAATCGACAACGGGAGAAAACGCTGTTCTGAGCACTGGCACGGTGTTCGCTGGCCGCCAGGGGTAGTGCAACACGCCCCCATCCACACCGTGCCATGGCCTTCCGACTGCGTGCCGTTTGCTACGGGTCTGTAGCCCGCCGCCTGCTTCTGCTGGGCGGGGGACTTCTATTGCTCTGGCTGGCCCTCCAATGGGCTGCCGCTCCTTCCTCCATATCACCAGCCTCCTCAGCCCCTGCCGCCGATTCTGCGCGCGTGCCGCTCGCTCGGTCGGATCCTGCTCCTTCTCTGCTGAGCCTGCGCTACCTGCTGGTCCTGCTCGTACTGGCTGCCGGTGCCCTTGTGGCGCTGTATCTGCATCGGCGCACCCGCACGTTGCCCGGCCCTGCCTTGCTGCGCCCCCTCGGCCAGCTATCACTGGGGCCCGGTCAGCAAATTCGCCTGGTCGCCTGCGGCGACGAACTGCTGATCCTGGGAGTCACCACCCACCAGATCACGCTGCTCAAAAGCCTGCCCCTACCACCAGAACTACAGGTTGAGTCTGCCGAAATGTCCCCGGCGGCTACCTTCACCCAATTACTCACCACCCTTTCCGCGCGACCTTCACCCACTGACCATGCGTCGTAAGCTGTCGTTCTGGGGCCTGGTGCTGTGTATCACGTTGCTGGGGATGGGTCCGGCTGCTGACGCTGCACGCGCTCAGCAAACCCCAACCCAGCAGACCACCCCCCCGGCTTCCTCCAACTCAGGCGGGAATACCCTGCTGGGTCCCCTGCCCCGCATCCAACTGGGCGAAAACGAAGACTTTGCGCTTCCCCTGCAGCTTCTGCTGCTGCTTACCATTCTGTCGCTGGCTCCCGCCATTATTATCCTGACCACCAGCTTCACCCGACTGGTCGTCATTTTTAGCATTCTGCGCACCGCACTCGGACTCCAGCAGTCTCCCCCCACACAGGTACTGATCGGACTGGCCCTCTTTTTAACGCTGTTCATCATGTACCCCGTCTTTGATCAGATTCATGACGAAGCATTGCGCCCTTATCTGGACGGCGAAATCACCCAGCAAGTAGCATTGGAACGCGCTGCCGCACCGCTGCGCACTTTTATGCTCCGTCAGACGCGCGAAAAGGACTTAATGCTGTTCATGGACCTGGCGCGCGTCGAAGTCTTTGATCGGCCCGAAGACGTCCCCTTCTACATTCTGGTCCCGGCCTTTGTCATCAGTGAACTGCGCATTGCTTTCCAGATTGGCTTCATGATCTTTTTGCCCTTCCTGCTGGTCGACTTGATCGTTGCCAGCGTGCTAATGAGCATGGGAATGATGATGCTGCCGCCTGTCATGATCTCGCTCCCCCTCAAGCTGCTCCTGTTTGTGCTGGCCGACGGCTGGTATCTCGTTGTCGAATCGGTCGTTCGCGGTTATCTCGGAACCTGAACCCTCTGAGCCTATGACCAGCGAAGTTGCCCTCTACTGGATCCAGGAAGCCCTCAAGACTGCCCTCCTGCTGGTAGGCCCCCTCCTAGGCATCGCCCTGATTGTGGGCCTGATCGTCAGCCTGCTGCAGGCCATTACGTCGGTGCAAGAAATGACGCTCAGCTATATTCCCAAAATTCTGGCTGTAGGACTCGTGCTGCTGCTACTGGCTCCATGGATGCTTCAGATGCTGACCGACTTTGCCGTGCAGGTGTTGCAGTTCATCCCGAACGTATCGCACTGAGGGTATGCCCCTGCTGAATCCGGAGTACCTGCTGCGCGTGTTGCTGGTGTTTGTGCGGATCAGTGGGGTGCTGCTGGCAGCCCCGTTCTTCGGCCAGCTTTCCATTCCAGTACGCGTGCGCGTGCTGCTGGCCGTACTCCTGGCCTACAGTCTTTCGGGACTGGTACCCGGACCGCTGCCTCCCCATGCAGAACATGCCCTTGGATTCATCGTGGCCGTTGCACTGGAAGCGCTGACCGGTCTTCTGCTGGGATTTGCAGCCCATATGGTTTTCTGGGCTGTCGAAATGGCCGGCGACCTCATCGGTTTCCAGGTTGGCCTTCATATGGCCCAGGTTTTCAATCCCCTGGAAGGACAGGCTACCAATCCAATGGGGCGCCTCCTCTCGCTGGCCGCGCTGATGGTTTTTGTGTTGCTCGACGGCCATCACGTAGTGCTTCGCGCCCTGGTCGAGTCGTTCCGCGTTGTTCCGCTTGCAGGCGCCCATTTAGCTGCCAGCCACCCCCTCCTGGTGCAATGGGTCTGGGATTTCTTAATCCTCGCTCTTCGGCTGGCAGCCCCCTTCATGGTTACTATCTTACTCATTGACGTGGCCCTCGGTATCTTCGCCCGCATTGTACCTCAGGCCGACCTGTTCTCTATTGCCCTGCCGCTCAAGCTGCTTGTCGGACTGGCTCTGGCGCTGTTCTACATGCGGGCCTTTTTCCCGCTAATGGCCACGCTGATCAGCAATATCGACGATGAGTTGCTGCGGCTGCTGGGCGCGCTCCTACCTCCCTGACGGAAAGGATTTCCGCTCACCCCGCTTTGAGCTTTGCCTGTCTTCTCATTTAGCTATCCGGCACGCTTTTTCGGCAAACACGAACAGCACTCTGCAAAAGCCGTATGCCGGATCGCGATCAGAAGCAGTTCGATCCCACGCCCCGCCGCATTCAGAA
The DNA here is from genome assembly GCF_900142415.1 of Rhodothermus profundi. Lineage (NCBI taxonomy): Bacteria > Pseudomonadati > Rhodothermota > Rhodothermia > Rhodothermales > Rhodothermaceae > Rhodothermus > Rhodothermus profundi. The sequence goes on along the minus strand of NZ_FRAU01000010.1, from coordinate 32,526 downwards.
GGCGCGGGAAGAAGGAAATGTCTTTCGCTCGCAGGAGACGAGCGCTGTCCTGCTCCTGCTGGGCGCCCTCCTTACGCTGGCGCTGAGCCTGCCGTATGCCTTCGGCCTCATGCGTCAGTTTACAGCCCGTCATCTGATGAGCGCTCCTTTCTACGCCCTGAATGCCGCCTCCATCATCAGCGCTCTGCAGGAAGCGCTCATGGTGACGGGCCGTCTGCTGCTTCCCTTCTTCGCCCTGCTCCTGGTGCTCGCCTTCGGCGTCAACGTGTGGCAGACCGGATGGCATCCCACCCTCAAACCGCTGATTCCCAAACCCGAACGCATCAGTCCGCTGCGCGGCCTGCGCCGCCTGTTTTCGTCACGCGGACTGTTCAACGTGCTTAAAGCCCTGCTGAAAATTGTTATTGTCGGTCCCATAGCCTTTCTGGTTATCTATCGGCACCTGTCAGAAATCCTTGAACTGCATACCCACTCGCTCGAAACCATTCTGCAGACAACCGGGCTATGGATGCTTCAGCTAGCAGCCTATACGCTCGGCGCCCTCTTGCTGCTGTCTATTGCCGACTTTGCCTATGAAAAATGGAAGTACAGGCAGGATCTGAAGATGACCGCGCAGGAGGTAAAGGATGAGCATCGAGAGACCGAAGGAGATCCCATGGTTAAGAGCCGCCGGCTGAAAAAGGCCCGGGAGCTTCTCCGCCGGCGGCGGCTTGACCATGCCGTGCTGCGCTCCGATGTGGTGGTCACCAACCCAACGCATTATGCGGTCGCGCTGCGCTATGATCCCTCTGAAGCTCCTGCCCCCCGCGTGATGGCCAAAGGCATCCGCAAGCGCGCCCTGCGCATTCGAGCGCTTGCGCTAGAGCATGGCATTCCGGTCGTTGAAGACCCGCCTCTGGCAAGGGCACTGTACCACAACGTACCCGAAGAGCACGAAATCCCGGAAGAGCTCTACCTGGCCGTTGCGACCATCCTGGCTGAAATTTATCGCCAGCGCGGCCAGCAGCCTCCAGGTGCCACTCCGCGCTAAAACTGCCTGAAGTACCCCGATGGCCGAAGCTGTCCCGGCAACCGCTACGTCAAAAGCCCCTGGCAACCTGCTGCGGCGCTTCAACACAGAAGCGCTGCTGGCCAGCAGTATTGTGCTCATTCTGTTTGTTATGCTGGTGCCCCTCCCTCCCTTTCTACTGGACGTGCTGCTGGCCACCAACATTACCATCAGCCTGGCTGTGCTGCTGACCGCCTTCTACGCTTCCCGACCCCTCGAATTTGCCATCTTTCCCGGGCTGCTCCTGCTCACCACGTTGTTTCGTCTCTCGCTCAACGTAGCCTCTACCCGACTGATTCTGAGCGAGGGCAAAGCAGGGGCTCTTATCAGCGCCTTTGGCCAGTTCGTAGTAGCCGGCAACTACGTGGTAGGCGCAATCATTTTCATCGTGCTGGTGATCATCAACTTTGTCGTGATTACCAAGGGCTCGGGCCGCATCGCTGAAGTTGCCGCCCGCTTCACGCTGGACGCCCTGCCTGGCAAGCAAATGGCCATCGACGCCGACCTGAATGCAGGGCTAATCGACGAGGATGAAGCACGCAGGCGACGCGAAGAAATTGCCCGCGAAGCCGACTTCTACGGCGCTATGGACGGCGCCAGCAAGTTCGTGCGCGGGGATGCTATTGCCGGTCTGGTCATCACAGCCGTTAACATCATCGGCGGGTTTCTTATCGGCGTGTTTCAACATGGGATGTCGGCCGCCGAAGCCGCCCAGAATTTCGTGCTTCTCTCGATCGGCGATGGCCTGGTCTCGCAGATTCCCGCTCTGCTCATTTCAACGGCTGCCGGTATTATCGTCTCGCGCGCCAGCGGCGAGGCCAACCTGGCTGAAGAGTTTAAAGGCCAGCTTTTTGGCCGCTCCTATCCGCTCCTGATTACTGGCAGCTTTCTGGCGCTGCTGGGGCTGGTGCCGGGTCTTCCCCTGGTCCCGTTCTGGCTGCTGGCCGGCACGACGCTGCTGCTGGGCTACCAGCGACGTCAGTTTGAACGCCGCGCCCAGGAAAAACCTGCCCAGCCCGAACCCTCCGAACCTTCCCCACAGCCAAGCGAAGACCCCAGTCAGCTCCTCATGGTGGATCCGCTGGAGTTGGAAATTGGCTACGGCTTGATCCCGCTGGTCGACCCAAACCAGCACGGCGATCTGCTCGACCGCATCAAGGTGCTCCGCCAGCAACTCGCGCTGGAACTGGGCATTGTGATTCCGCCCGTGCGCATCCGCGACAACATGGCCCTGGGCGCTAACCGGTACGTCATCAAGATTCGAGGCAATCCCGTCGCCGAAGGAGAGGTGCTTCCCGGCTACTACCTGGCGCTGCTACCCGAAGGACTGGAAGAGACCCCGCCAGGCCTGCGCACCAAAGACCCCACCTTTGGCCTACCCGCCCTCTGGGTTGCCGAGCGCAACCTGCCCGATGCCGAACGAATGGGGCTGACCGTGGTCGAAGCCCCGGCTGTTATCACGACCCACCTGCTCGAAGTGCTGCGCAAGCACGCGCACCAGCTCCTCGACCGCCAGGAAGTCAAAAAACTGCTGGACAAAGTCAAAGAAACCCATCCGGCACTGATCGAGGAGCTTACGCCCAATTTGCTCAGCATCGGTGCTATTCAGAAGGTTCTCAAGCGGCTGCTGCGTGAGCGTATTCCGATCCGAGACCTGGTCTCTATTCTGGAAGCGCTGGCCGACCACGCCCCGAACACCAAAAACATCGACGTGCTGACCGAATACGTGCGTCACGCGCTGGCTCCAACGATCACCCGTCAGTTTATGTCGTCTGACGGCGCCATCTATGCCTTTGTACTGGATCCTGTATTGGAACGCCACTTGCTGCAACAAGCAGAGGCCGGGGAGTTGCATCCCAGCACGCTGGGACTGGAGCCGCAGCAAAGCGAACGCTTTCTGAAGGAAGCAGAGCGGCTCACCAAACGGCTACTGAGCGAAGGACATCCACCGGTGCTGCTTACTTCGCCGGTGCTTCGTCCGGTGCTCTACAACTTCCTGGCACCTTCTATACCGGACTTGAACGTGCTTTCCTACAACGACCTCCTTCCAGACGCCCGAGTGGAGGTTGTCGATCAGTTGCGGCTTCCGTGAGCCTAGCTCACCTGTGTCATGAAACTACACACGCTTACCGCTCCCAGTATTCAGGCAGCCCTCCTGGAAGCGCGACGCCGCTTCGGCGATGACGTCGTGCTGCTGGAGTCCGTGCCAGCGCAAGGCGACCAGCCGGCACGCATCACCATCATGGTCGATGAGCCGCAGCAGCCCGAACGACTACCCTTTGGCTATGCTGGAGCCCAACAGCTCGCTCGCAAGACGGCCCATGCCGCAGTCCACTCCTCTGCAACAGCAGCGTCCGATACGACGGTGCTTACCACCGAGCAGGGCAACGGCAGCACACCTCCTGTCCGCACAGGCCCGACCTCCGCGAGCCGACGCGGGCAACTCTTTCCGACCGCCCCCGCCAAATCTTCCCCTGCACCGCCAACCATTCCCGCCCACCTGACTGACCAAATTGAACGTCTACACCGTCGCCTGGCGCGGCTGGAGCAGCAATTAGGCGGCGCGCTGGTAGGCGCCTCCCACCGCTGGCTGGGTCATCCACTGGCAAGCGAACTGCTACGCCAGGGGCTGCGCCCTTCCACCGTTATCCGGTTGTTCGACCGCCTGGTCGCCCAGGGTTTTGATCCAGAACAACCGGACGAACAGTTGCGCTGGGCACTGGCTCGCGAAATGCGCCGGCAGCTAGCCCCCACCGCCCCGCGCCCCCTGCAGGGCACCCAGGTTGTTATCGGTCCGGCGGGTGCGGGAAAAACCACCCTGCTGCTCAAGCTGGCCCGACATGCCAGCTTTTTCGGGCGGCGCACCACAGCGGTGCTTGTGCTCCTGCCTGAAGAGGCTGATTCCCAACCCTACTTGAGCCCGGTCGAGCTGTACCGGCGCTTTGAGCTACCGGTGCAAACGGTCGCGACCCCCCGGGAGATGACAGCAGCGCTTCGCCGCGTGCAGAGCTTCGATCAGATTCTCATCGATACGCCTCCGCTTCCCCTTCAGGAAGCTCCTGCCCGCCGGTTGCTCCTGCACCTGCGCCAGTTGCTTGGGGCAGTCCTTCCGCTCCAGGTGCTGTTCTGCCTGAATGCCACGTGCAACCTGGAAGACATTCCCCCCCAATGGGTTCGGCGGTTGCCCTTAGCACCCGACGCCCTGGTGCTAACCCATCTGGATGAGGTGCGCCGACCTGGACGGCTCTACGACTGGCTGGTCGCCCTTGCCTGTCCAGTCGTCTGCGTGTCACGCGGCGTTCGCGTACCTGACAGCCTTGAGGGATTCTCTCCGGCTGCGTTTATCGAATACTTGCTCCGGCTTTGACGTAAAGACCTATGAAACGTCGTTCCACCGTTGTTGCCATCGTCAGCGGCAAAGGCGGCGTGGGAAAAAGCATTACAGCCGTCAACCTGGCCGAAACATTAGCCGTTCTAGGCGAGCGCGTCGCCCTGATTGACGCCGACTTTGGCCAGGGTGCCTGTGGCATTCTGCTGAACGAAACGCCGCCCGCCAGCGCACTCGACCTGGCACGGGGACGGGTCGAACTGGACGAAGTGCTGCATCCAACCCGATCAGGCTTTACGCTTGTTCAGGCCGTCGCCGAACCCGGCCAGGCCGACGGCCACCACGAAGCCCTGTATCAAACGCTCGACTGGCTGCTCAAAGAGCTGCAACACTCGCATACGTTTGTGCTCATCGACGCACCGGCCGGCACCGAAGGCCCGGTACGCTGGGCGCTCGACCGCGCCCACCTGGGCCTGCTGATCATTGTGGGTGAACCCACTGCTATCGCCGACGCCTATCGCCTCTGCAAACTGCTCTGGCAACGAGCCCCGCACTATCCACTGGGCTGCCTGGTGAACTTCGCGGACACTGAGGCCGAAGCGCGAAGCGTAGCGGGTCGTTTTGCTCAGCTTACGCAGCATTTTCTACACCACCAACCCATGTACCTGGGATGGGTACCTTTTTCCGCACAGGTGCGGCAAAGCGTGCATCGACAGCAACCGGCCGTCCAGACCCCCGGACCGGTACGCAACGCCTTTCAACGCCTGGCAGAAGCACTTGTGCGTGGCGCTATCGCCCAGCCAGCCTCTTGCCACGCCTCGTAGCTCCCATCATGGCATGCATCTTGTTTAACAGGGCAGGGAGTCGCTGAAAGAAGAGCTTCAATCGTTAAGGGCCATGCAGAGCCTGCTTACCTACATTAGCGGTCTTCTGAGCGTGTTTGTGCTTTTCCTCCAACTCTGGCAATTTGCACCCCTGGATCGCGCCCTGCTGACGGCCGTGCTAACGGGACTGGGCGCTTTCTTTGTGCTGCACCTCGGATATGTAGCCATCCGATGGATCCTGACGCTGGCCCCGCCCCGGCAAAAGTCCGATGCCTCCGAGCCGCCCCAGGAAACCACTGCCCATAAATCGGACACCGACCAGCGCGAACACTCCCCCCAGATGACCGCACCGGCTGCGGCCTGAAGTCTGTCCCGCCTTCTGATCGGGGCTGAGCCATGGGTTACGACCTGCAACGACTTGTCGAGCAGTATGCAGCCGACCCCTCACCGGCCAACCGAGAGGCCGTGGTGCTAGCGGCCGTCCCACTGGTCCGCTCGCTGGTCGGACGCCTGAGCGTACCCGACCATCCGCTGGTCACCCGGGAGGATCTGGAAAATGTGGGCCTTATGGGCCTACTCCAGGCGCTCGACAGCTATGATCCCCAGCGTGGCACCCCCTTCGTTTCGTACGCCTACGGCCGCATCCGAGGCGCGCTGGTCGATTACCTCCGCTCTATCGATGCCCTGCCCCGCGAGCGTCGGCGTAAACTTGCCGAACTGCAACAGGCCATCGACACGCTCCGCCAGACGCTCGGCGGAGAACCCGACGACCAGGACGTAGCCGACTACCTGGGCATCTCACTACAAGAATATCATACCCTGCTTACCGACGCCCAGCGACGCTTTGCCCTCTCCCTCCAAGACACCATCGGCGAGGATGGCGACCAGAGCGTCCTCGAAACCATCCCCAACGAAGACGCCGAAAAACAATTCGAGGCTATCGACCGGGCCTCTCTCATTGAGTACATCTCCAAACTGATCCAACGACTCCCGGAACGCGAGCAAAACATTCTGGCGCTCTACTACTACGAAAATCTGACGCTTCGCGAAATCGCCCAACTACTGGGCCTTACCGAAGCCCGCATCTCTCAAATCCTGGGGAAAACGCTGCTGACGCTGCGCACCGAACTGCAACGCGCTCGCTCCCGCGTAGCCTGAAAGGCCGAACAAATCTGCACAGGGACCGTTTTACACAACACCGGCGTAGCCACATTTTTATACTTGGGCTGCGCCCTTATTTTTGTTAATTTCCACTTGTTTTTTGTGTGGAAGCCAACCAAACAGCGTTGCGCGCATGGGTGTCATGAATAAACTCCGGGAGAACACCGGAGTCATTCTGTGGATTCTGGTGATCTCCTTTGGCATTATCTGGGTGCTGCAGGATTCGGGCGCCTTCGATGTCGTCGGACGCACCGGCGACACCATCGCCGAAGTGAACGGGGACCCCATTTCGTACCAGGAATACGTCCGGGCAATCGAAGCCCAGATGCAGGCTTATCAGCAACAGACGGGCGAATCGCCTACCCCGCAGATGAGCGACCTGATTCGCGAACAGGTCTTCAATGCGCTCGTCGAAGACCGCCTGCGCCAGCAGGCTATGGAACGTCTGGGCATTACGGTGACCGATGACGAAGTCGTACAGATGGTCCTGGGCGATAACCCCCATCCCATTATTAAAGCCTACTTCGGCGACGAAAACGGTAACGTCAACCGGGCGCTCCTGCAAAACTTTATCGACAACCCGGCAGCCCGTGAAGACTGGATTCGACTCGAAGAATTCCTGCGCGCCGAGCGCGCTCGGCAGAAACTGGAGCAGCTCCTGCTCGCTACCGTACGCGTCTCTGATCAGGAAGTGGAAGAAACGTACCGCCGACGCACGCTGCGGGCGGACGCACGCTACGTCGCACTCCGCTACGCAGAAGTGCCAGACGATTCCGTCTCGGTTACCGAAAGCGACCTGCGCCGCTACTACAACCAGCATCGGGAGGACTTCAAACGCAACCGCACCTATCGGGTCGCCTACGTTACCCTGCCCAAGAATCCCACCGCTGAAGACACCCTGCAGGTGCTCGAAGAACTAACTCACCTCAAAGAACGCTTTGCCCAGGCCGAAAACGACTCGCTCTTCCTGGCCCGCTATGCTTCAGAACGGCCCTTCACCGATGCTTTCTTCCGCCGGGACGAACTAGACCCAGCGCTGGGCGACGTAATCTTTGACGACCCCCAACCGGGCAAGGTTGTAGGACCGGTGATCGCCGGCGGCCTGGCGCACCTGATTAAAATTCGGGCCGTACGCCCCGCCTCGGAAACCGTCATCCGCGCCCGGCACATCCTGATCCGCGCCCCCGAAGATGACCCGGAAGCTCGCCGCCAGGCCCGCCAGGAAGCCCTGGCACTGAAACGCCAACTCGAACAAGGAGCCGACTTTGCCACCCTGGCCCGTGAGCACTCCGACGACCCTGGAAGCGCTCGCCGCGGAGGCGATCTCGGCTGGTTCGGACGCGGCCGCATGGTCGAACCCTTCGAAAAAGCGGCTTTCTCAGCGCCGATCGGCCGCGTCGTCGGACCTGTTGCCACGCGCTTCGGCTACCACCTGATTGAAGTAACCGGCCGCTCTAACCTGGAGGTGCAGATCGCTGACCTGGCCATGCGCCTGACCCCCTCCCTGGCTACGCTGAACCGTATCCAGGAACGCATGGAAGACCTGGCATACTTTGCAGAAGACTCCGGCGACTTTGAGGGCGAAGCCCAACGCATGGGATTGCAGGTGCAGGAAATGCGCATTGAGGAAGGACAGCAATTTCTGCCCGGAATTGGTCAGAGCCGAGCCATCCTGAACTTCCTCGCCGACGCAGACGAAGGCGACATCAGCCAGGTCATCGAACTGGACGACCGGTTTATCGTCCTGCAGCTCGTCGAAGTAACGCCCGAAGGATACCGCTCTTTTGAAGAAGTCCGCAATGAAATCCGCCCCCGTGTGCTGCTGGAAAAGAAAAAAGAAGTGCAGGTAGCCCGCCTGCGGCAAGCGCTGCAGCAACACGGCTTTGAGGGCCTGGCCGAAGCGCTGGGCACCACCGTGCAAACTGTCACTCAGCTTAGCTATAATCAAACGCTGATTCCTGGACTGGGCCGTGAGCCGCGCTTCATCGGCACCGTGTTCGGGCTGCAGGAAGGCGAGACGTCCGATGTCGTTGCAGGGGAAAACGCTGCCTTCGTGGTGCAGCTAACCAGGCTGTATGAACCGCCTCCCCTGAGCGCACAGATGCGCGAACAGATTCGGCAGCAATTGCTCAGTCAGCGACGCCAACAAGTCCTGGCTCAGTGGCTGGCTGCGCTGCGTGAGCAAGCGGACATCAAAGATTACCGCCGTCGATTTGAGCTGTAACACCACCCGCTGAACCACCTCCCGAAACGAAAGGCGCCTCATTGAGCAAAGGCGCCTTTCGTTTCGGACTTCAGCCCTGCTACCTCGCTCTGCTTACGGACACATTACCTCTGCAGCACAAGACGTAGCTGAACGTTTCGTCCTGGCTCCAACACGCCATAAGGACGCAGCCGACTTAAATGGCTAACATAAGCCCGATTTAGGAGATTCTGAACGGTCAGATCGGTCACCAATCGCCAGGCGCCCAGTGGCCAAGAAGCCGAAAACGCCAGGTGCCAGACCACATAGCCATCGGTAGGGGCCTCGTCTGGAGCAACCCGCTGCTGGGAGGCGACAACAGTAGGCCCCAGACGCAGCATCACCTCATCGGCAGCCCCCCAGCGCTCCCGATGCACTTCAATTCCAGCAAGCAACCGGGGCGGTGGCGAAAATGGAAGCGGCGTGCGCGTTGCTCGGTTCTCGGTATAGGTAACGTCGCCTCCCAGGTGCAAATGCAGCCAATCGGTTATGCTCAGATTTAAAAGCAACTCTCCACCCCAGAGTAACGCCTGCGCTTGATCGAAACGATAAATAAAAAAGCCAGAATCCCTATCCCGCTGGCCGGTAGGCCGGGGAAAGATAAAGTGGGTAATCCAATGCACAAAGGCATTAACCTCCAGATGCAGGCGGCGTTGCAACCAGCGAAGCGTGCCGTCAACACTGAAGCTCTGCTCGGGGCGCAGCGTTGGGGTGCCAACTTCGAACCGGCTGGCTCCTTCATGCACCCCACGGGAAAAAAGCTCATTGAGCGTCGGCGCACGCCAGGCGCGTCCAATATGGAACGCCAGCGCCAGATTCGGCCGCACGCGCCAGGACAGACCTACAGCGCCGCTCAAGGCGCTATAGGTGCGCCGCTGTGCACTTACCCCCAGTGCTTCGTTCTCCTCCACGAAAAGCCACCGGCCGTCCCACCGCACTCCCCCGCTAAGGGTCAACCGGGGTAGCATTAGTTCTTCAAATACGTATACAGCTCCATTCCAGACACGTGCCCCGGGAATTAACGCTTCCGCGGCCAGCGTCTCATTACGCTGAAAAAGACCGCTGAAACCGATTGTGCCAAATAGAGGCCCGATTGGCCGATGGTGAATGCGCAGATCGGTCGTTACCGTACGCAGCCGCAAATAAAGCGAAGGACCTTCCCGAGCAGCTGCAAGCGCTTCCGACTCCTCATGCTCAAATTCCTGCCGTCGGTTTTGCTGCCAGGCCACGTGCAGCTCCAGACGGTCAGCCCCTGGCCGCCATTGGATCCGAAGCTGGGCTAGATCATGATGCACCCGCTGGTATGGCTCCCCAATATGGTAGCGCCTGTCCGGCCCAGAGGTCGCTTCCTCTGCTTCCGGTTCGAAAAATCCCAGGCGAGCGCGGTATCCCTTATAAGCCAGGTGCACCTGCGCCGTATGATCTTGATAGCCCACCTGAAGCATACCATTGCGCTCGGCGAGACCGGTGTTGGGGACCAGTCCTCGGGGCGTGTCGTAAGCGCCGGCCCGACGAAGCGTCAGCTTGGTACCATAGAACCATCTGCCCTGACGCCCTCCTATCTCCAGATGCGCGCTGCCCATTCGGGTATTACTAGCTCCTTCCAGCGTAAGGGACCCGGTAACCGGCTGCCTGTACGCGAAAGGCCCTGCTGTAGCCAGTTGCACCACACCGCCCAGTGCATCCGATCCGTAAAGCAAACTGGCAGGCCCCTTGACGACCTCAATACGCTCGGGAGCGTACGCATCCACTTCCACCCCGTGCTCTTCTCCCCATTGCTGGCCTTCCTGTCGAACTCCATCCTGCACCACCAGCACGCGCTGCGCCGTGAGCCCTCGAATCATCGGTTTGGCTATGCCGGTGCCTGTGTGCAGTAGATGTACCCCGGGCGTCTGGGCCAGCGCATCCACAGCCGTCATCCCACGAGCCAGACGCAGCCCCCTGCCTTCCAGCACCGTTACCGCCTGCGGAGTCGAAAGCAGATCAGTAGCCTGTGCCTTGGCAGTAATCGTTACGCCCGGAGCTTCAATAGCCGTAGGAGTTAAGCTCACCGCTAAATACGTGGTGTCCGTGAGCGTTACCTCACGCGCCTCAGGCTGGTAACCTACGTAGCTAAAAAGCACGCGGTAGCGACCCGTCCGAGTAAACCTCAGGCAATAACGCCCTTCGGCATCGGTTGTTGTTCCAATCTGAAGGGCAGGCACAAAGACCGTAGCGCCAATCAGGGGAGTCCCTGTAGCGGCATCAGTAACTCGTCCTTTTAGAATCTGTCCATATCCTTCGAGCCCTCGGCTAACGAGAAAACTCAGCAATAAAAGCCCTACCTGTACAGGATGCTTCATGGCTTGCCATCCGGTTTTGTGCTGAGCTATTGGTGAGCAGCGATGATGCGTGGTCTGCTTCAGCACAAAACCGGTGGGGCCCGCGTAAAGGGCGCCCACGGTAAGAAGGGGACAACTGCCTGAATGGTCAAGAAAGGAATCGTCTCTTCAGGGCCTTTAAAGGCGGATAAGGCTACTCCGGCTGCCGGAAGGGAACGCAGACTGGCAAACAAACGGCAAGGATCGGGCAGGTGTTTGCAGTTTGTCGCCTGCTGGAGCCCTTTGCCCACCACGCACCCGAAAGCCCCCGCCTCTAGCACATGTACCAGTTGGTGGCCGGCCGGTAGGCCAACGGCACTGACCAGAAAAAGCAGGAGCAGCCCTGCTGCCCGTTTACGCCACATCGCCTGCATGCCCGGGTGCATTTACGCTCCTGGGAAGATAGCAGCGACGCGTTCCTCAGAGCAAGCAGTGCCAATTAGCCCGTTTGTTATACCCGGCTGAGCGCTAACGGATACTCGGCCGACACGTGCCCCCGCGCAATCTCCCGAAGACGTCGCTTCAACAACTGTCGTCGAAAGGCACTGATGCGGTCGATAAAGAGAATGCCTTCCAGATGGTCATATTCGTGTTGAATGACCCGGGCCAACATGCCATGGGCTTCCAATTCTTGCGGCCTGAACTGACGGTCCAGATAGCGAACCCGAACGGCCTCAGGCCGCTCCACCACTTCCCGCACCTCCGGAATAGAGAGACAGCCCTCTTCAAGGCTGCATTGCGCCGCACTCGTCCAGATAATTTCTGGATTGATAAAAAACATCGGCATGGAGGGAAGCGACTCCCCTTCAGCTTCCAGCTCTTCTTTCAGCGGCGTCAGATCGACCACAAAAACACGCTCCCGACGCCCTACCTGAGGCGCCGCCAGTCCAATGCCCGAAGCCGCATGCATGGTTTCGACCATGTCGTCAAGCAACTGCTGCAGCTCGGGCGAATTGGCCTGCACGGGCTGCGCTCGCTCCCGCAAAATGGGATCCCCGTATACATGAATAGGCAGTACCATCCGCGTCCGATCGTAACGTTTGGACCTGTGCTTTATTGGGGAAAGCTTTGCTTCGGTTCCTGATATTCCAGATACTCCTGCAGGATTATCGCGGCAGCCATCTGATCTACACGTCCCCGCTCCCTTCGCTTTTTGCGCGATCCTCCTACTTCGCGCAAACGTTCTCGGGCAAGCTCCGACGTGTAGCGTTCGTCCCAGCGCACAATTTTTACGCCAGGCAGCAGCCGTTCTAATCGACGGATAAAGCGCGCTACCTGACGTGTAGCTGCGCCCTCCGTTCCTGCTTCCGTCAGCGGCCAGCCCACCACCAGCGTTTCAATTCCTTCCTCGGCATGCAGTCGCTGAAGCACGCGCAGCGCTTCCTCTGGCGGGTAGGTACCATAGGGCTGAGCAATTATGCGCAGCGGGTCAGCCAGCGCCAGCCCAACCCGTCGCCTTCCGTAATCTATGCCCACTACACGCGGCCGCGTAGCCCCAGACAACAACATTGCTTCAGCAGCACCATGAAAAAAGCGGACGGGTTCGGGATTAACCCGTCCGCCACCTCATGGTTCATCTCCGCAGGGTATTTTCAGCGAGCGCCGTTCTTCCCGGAAGCTTGCGCTTCCAGATACTTGTCGGCGCTCCCTTCAGGAATTTCATAGTTCAATTCAATGAGCGGACGCTGCAACACCTGCTTCAGCCGCTTGCTGGGCTTAAAGTGCGTCTTTCGGCGACTGGGAATAAAAACGGTCTCGTTTGTCTTCGGATTGCGTGCTTTGGGCTTTGCACGCGTGCGCTTGACCTCAAAGACCCCGAAATCGCGCAGCTCAATGCGCACTTCAGGATCCGCCTCTTCAAGGAGCTGCGCCAATGCTTCAATCACCGCACTTACCCAGGGCTCGCTTTTGTAAATGGGTTCACCCATAAGCTGGGCAACCCGACGCGCCACGTCCTTCTTCGTCAAAGTGGGTATGCGTTGCGCCATGATCAGCCACTCCGTTTAAATTTGCACATGCAACCAACGCGATTGCCTGCCCGCATGGATGGGGCGCTACCTCCCACATTGCAACGATGCGGCAGGACGCAGCATTTTATTAAATTACGTGAGCTTTTGCAAAACAAAACGACAGCTCATCATTGAATTTTTAAGGACTTGTCGTTACTCCTCAAAACGGTATACCCCGTAGATGCCGTCAATGCGTTTGATTCGCTCAATGACGCGGCGCAAGTGCTCCAGGTCGCTCACGTAAAGCACAATGGTCCCTTCAAACACGCCATCTTCTGAATCGACCGTTATGGAGCGAATATTTGTCTTGAGGCTCTTAGAAATGACCGTTGTAATATCACTGACAATTCCTACCCGATCTTCGCCAATTACCCGCAGTGCAGCCAGAAACTGCACGTCCTTTTGCCGGCTCCATTCAACCGGCACAATGCGATCTGGATGATTGATCAGCAGATAGGGAGCATTTTTACAGTTAACCCGATGGATCTTTATGGCTCCACTTCGACTCACATAGCCAAACACCTCATCCCCGGGAATAGGATTGCAGCAGGACGCATAGGTGGTAACAATATCCGTATGAAGCTCTCCATCTATTTTCAGCGCAGGCTGCCCGGTCTCCTTAGCCGTATCCAGAAAGCTTTCGTACTTCAGACGCAACGCCTGCGATTGCGACTCCTGTTGCCCATCTCCGGCCTGCAGCGCCTTAATCAACTCATCTACTTCAAACAACCCGCTCCCCAGTTCATAAAACATCTGCTGGAGGTTAGGGAATTTCAACCGGTGGGCCACGCGCTGCAACTGACGCTCATCCACTTCCAACCCCAGACGCTGCGCCCGCTTTTCCCAGAGCTCTTTTCCTAGCTCAATGGTTTTCCGACGCTGCTCGTTGATCCAGTGCCGGATATGACTTCTTGCCTTTTGGGTAACGACAAATTTCATCCAATCAGGATTGGGCGTCTGCTTCTTGGAGGTGATAATCTCTACCTGGTCCCCACTTTTCAGCTTGTAGGAAAGCGGCACCAGCCTACCATTGACTTTGGCCCCGATGCAGTGCAAGCCCACTTCTGTATGTACCCGAAAGGCAAAATCAACTGGCGTCGCACCTTGCGGCAGACTGATGACGTCGCCCTTAGGGGTAAAGACGTAAATCTCGTCATCATAAAGATTCAGCCGAAATTCCTTGACAAACTCCGTGGCCTGGTCGGGCTTCGGATTTTCCAGAATCTCATGAACCCACCGCAGCCACTGGTCCATTTTGGGATCAGGCTTCTCTATGCCCTCCTTATAACGCCAGTGCGCCGCTACGCCCCGTTCGGCCACTTCATGCATTTCCTGCGTGCGAATCTGCACTTCTACCTTGCGGCCGCCCGGCCCCAGCACAGTGGTGTGAAGACTCTGGTAGCCGTTGGATTTAGGCACGGAGATGAAATCCCGAAACCGCTCCGGCAAAGGCCGATACAGATCGGTTACAATGGAATAGGCCCGCCAGCAGTCCTCCTTTCCCTTTCGACCTGAACTTTTGAGCACAATGCGGATGGCAAACAGGTCATAGATTTCTTCAAGCGGCTTGTTTTGCCGCTTCATTTTTCGATAGATTGAGTAAATGTTCTTGGGACGGCCGTAGATATCAAATTCGAGTCCTGCCTCCTCCAACCGCTGCTTCAGGGGTTCGATAAAGCGCTGGATATAAGCCTCCCGCTCCTTTTTTGATTCGTTCAGTCCCCGCACAATTGCGTAGTACTCATCGGGTTGCAGCACTTTGAGCGACAGGTCCTCCAGCTCACTTTTGATCTTGAACAGACCAAAGCGGTGCGCCAGCGGCGCAAACAGCTCAAGCGTCTCGGTTGCAATTTTCAGTCGCTTCTGCGGGGACAGCGCCTCAATGGTGCGCATATTGTGCAGCCGGTCTGCAAACTTAACCAGAATAACGCGAATGTCTTCGGCCATAGAGAGCATCAGCTTGCGCACGTTTTCGGCCTGTCCCAGCTCACGCGATGCGAAGACGCCTTGAATTTTCGTCAGCCCGTCGATAATAATGCCCATGGTCTCGCCGAACTCCTCCCGAATAAAGTCCAGCGAGATGTCGGAGTCTTCCACCACGTCGTGAAGCAGCGCAGCCGCTACGCTGACATCATCAAAACTGATATCCTGGGCCACAATAAAGGCCACTTCCAGAGGATGCAGGATGTAGGGCTCACCTGTCACGCGCCGGTGATCTCGATGGGCCCAGTAGCTTACCCGAAATGCTCGGCGTATAAGGTCTTCATCAACGCGAGGCAGGTGCTTATGACACACCCGCAGCAGCTCCTCCAGACGTTGCTGGTATTCTTCTGGAATATTCAGACTCCCCGCTTTCAGGAGCGTGGATACCTGGACCATGGGCCTCCGGGCTTCGCTTCCCCTTTGCAGCTTTTCCTCTCAGGGTTAAAGTGTCGGGGCTTTCACCTGTTCCGCCAACAAAAAAAGCGCCATCTCCAGAAGATGGCGCTTGGGCGTCCGGTTCGGATACGTCAGCGGAAAGTTTGGTTCAGGCGTCGTCCGTTTTCTTTTTATCCTGCGCCGTCTCTTCCTCTGTAGAGGGCGACGCATGGGATGTTGTCTCGGCAGATGCAGCCGTTTCGGTGGCACTTTCGGCCGCAGCAGGCGCCGTCGCTTCTGCTGGTTCAGCGTCGGCAGTTTCGCTTGCTCCTGCTTCTTCTGGGGACGGCGGCTGCTCTGCCGCAGTAGGCGCTGTTGCCGCTGGCGCAGCCTGGCGCCGTCCCCGCCCGCGGCCTCGCCGCGTCCGTTTCCTTGTCTTTCGGCTATCGACCGGCTTGATATCGTTGTAATCGACCAGTTCAATAATGGCCATCTCGGCCCCATCACCGGGACGCCGGCCGATGCGCACCACCCGCGTGTAGCCGCCGGGCCGTCCGTTTACCTTTTCAGCGATCTCGCCAAAAAGCTCTTTGACCGCCTCTTTACTTTGCAGGTAGCGGAAGACCTGACGGCGATTATGGGTAGTGTCTTCCTTGGCCCGCGTAATCAGCGGCTCGATGAACATGCGCAGTGCCTTGGCCTTAGCCAGCGTCGTGCGAATACGCTTATGACGAATAAGCGCGCACGAAAGCGCCGCCAGCGTAGCCCGGCGATGTCCATAGGTGCGGCCTAATTTAAATCCTTTCTTTCGATGTCTCATGGCTCCTTTCAGCTTACTCCGGCAACGCCGGCTCAGCTCTCGGCTCCCTCAAGATACTTGTCGACGTCCATGCCAAAATGCAGCCCGCGTTCCTCCAGCACAGCAATCAGTTCCTGCAGCGACTTGCGGCCGAAGTTACGGAACTTGAGCATTTCCGACTCCTGCCGCCGCACCAGATCACCAATTGTGCGAATGTTGGCTGCCTTGAGGCAGTTTTGCGCGCGCACCGACAGGTCGAGCTCATCGACCGGTTGCGAAAGCAATTCGCGGATGCGCTGCACTTCGGCGTCGACTTCCTTCTTCTGCACCTCGGGCTGCGGCTCGCTCTCCATCGTAATGAACAGGTTAATATGGTCGCGCAGGATGGTAGCGGCCTGCACGAGCGCATCTTCTGGAGAGACAGAGCCGTCGGTAGTGATCTCCAGCTCCAGGCGTTCGTACTCAATTTTCTGCCCCACGCGCGTGGGTTTGATCGTGTACCGCACGTTCTTGATGGGCGTAAAGATCGCGTCGATAGCGATCACGCCAATGGGGTCATCCGGCAGTTTGTTTTCTTCGGCGGGCACGTAGCCGCGGCCACGCCCCATGCGCAGCTCCAGGTTAACTTCCGCGCCTTCGGCCAGCGTGGCAATGTAATGGTCCGGGTTCAGCACCTCATAGTGGCTGGTGGCCTCCCCGATATCCCGGGCTGTCCACACATGGGGCCCTTTCAGCGAAAGCCGGATGTTTGCGTCCGTCGTATCCTTGGCCTTGAAGCGCACGCCTTTCAGATTCAGAATAATCTCGGCGACGTCTTCAGTAACGCCTGGAATCGTTGAGAATTCGTGCTGCACGCCATCAATCTTCACAGCCGTGATGGCAACGCCCGGCAGCGAAGAGAGCAGCACGCGCCGCAACGCGTTGCCAATCGTAACCCCATAGCCACGTTCCAGCGGCTGAATCACAAAACGCCCGAACGTTTCCGTCGCCTCTTCCACACGAACGCCTTCGGGCAGTTGTACCATGTAGTTGCTCATGGTCAGTCTTGGGTTTTATCGATCGCAAAACCCGGAAAGTCGTTCTCCGGCCTTTCCATCCGCGCTGCCTGCCGCCGGACTACTTGGAGTAAAGCTCGACGATCAGGTGCTCACGGATGTTTTCGGGAATGTCTTCCCGGTTCGGATAGTCCAGGAACTTCCCCTGCATCTCCTTACGATCGACTTCCAGCCAGGGAAAGTTCCGGCGTAGCCGTTTGATGTTCTCCTGGATAACAGTCAACTGGCGACTCTTTGGACGCACCGCCACCACGTCGCCAGGCCGAAGCTGGTAGGAGGGAATGTTGACGATCTGGCCGTTCACCATGATGTGACGATGGACGACCAACTGGCGAGCCTGCCGGCGCGTGCGGGCAAACCCCATGCGATAGACCGTATTGTCCAGCCGCGCCTCCAGCATCTTCAGCAGATTCTCGCCGGTGATGCCTTTCTTGCGCGACGCCTTTTCGAACAGGTTGCGAAATTGCCGCTCCAGCAGCCCGTAAATGTACTTGACCTTCTGCTTCTCTTTTAGCTGAATAGCGTATTCGCTCTCCTTAGCCCGGCGGGTCCGTCCATGCTGGCCAGGAGGATACGGCTTGCGCTCCAGCGCCTTACTCGGACCAAAAATGGGCTCCCCAAAGCGCCGGGCAATCTTCTGTTTGGGGCCTCGATAGCGGGCCATAGTCGTTCTGGTCTCGTTTGTCAGATGAAAGTTTGCAACGTATAAGACAAACGCACGACAGCACCACCCCTTGCTGCCGTGACCGGGCTTATACCGAACGGCGGTTCAGACGCGACGCCGTTTCGGCGGCCGGCAGCCGTTATGCGGCACCGGGGTAACGTCCCGAATGGTCAGCAGCTCCAGTCCCGCTGCTGCCAGCGCCCGGATGGCCGACTCGCGGCCCGATCCAGGCCCTTTCACAAAGACGTCCACCCGGCGCAATCCCAGTTCATAGGCCTCCTTCGCAGCCGACGTAGCAGCCATCTGTGCCGCATAGGGCGTCCCCTTACGGCTGCCCCGAAAGCCTTCTTTACCGCCACTGGACCAGGCAATCGTATTGCCGTACTGGTCCGTGATGGTGACAATCGTATTGTTGAAAGTGGACTGAATATGCGCCTGCCCGTTCTGTTCGACAATAACGTTCTTCTTGCGCGTTGTCCGCTGCTTCCTTGCCATGGCTGCAATGCAGAATTACTTCTTCGGAGCCTTCTTCTTCCCGGCCACCGTCTTGCGGGGCCCCTTACGCGTACGGGCATTGGTGCGCGTGCGCTGACCTCGCACAGGCAACCCCAACCGATGCCGAATGCCCCGATAGCAGCCGATGTCCATCAACCGCTTGATGTTCATCTGGACCTCGGCCCGGAGCTGCCCTTCGACAACGTATTCCTGCTCAATAATCCGCCGAATCTCCCGCGTCTGCTCGTCGGTCCAGTCTTTGGGACGCGTATTGGGATCAACACCAACCCGGTTGAGGATCTCCTTTGCCCGCGACCTTCCAATTCCATAAATCGCGGTCAGCGCAATCTCTCCACGCTTATGCTGCGGAATGTCAACACCTGCAATTCGTGGCATAGCCTCTACCGGTTTAACCCGCCATTAGCCCTGACGCTGCTTATGGCGGGGGTTCTTCTTATTGATTACATAAATCCGCCCTTTGCGCCGCACAATCTTGTCATCGGCGCTCCGCTTTTTTACACTGGCACGTACCTTCATGACCCTGCTTACTTTAGGTGAATCCCCAGCGTTATCAGGCAAGGGTGCGTAAACGCTTTAGACGCCGCCGGGTTCGTGAACGTTTATTTATAACGATACACTATGCGCCCCCGCGTCAGATCGTAGGGCGACAGCTCTACTTTGACGCGGTCGCCCGGTAGAATTTTAATGTAGTGCATGCGCATCTTGCCCGACAGAATGCCCAGAATTTCATGCCCATTATCCAGGCGCACGCGAAACTGGGCATTGGGCAGCGCCTCGATCACTTCACCGTCCTGCGTAATGGGTTTCTGTTTCGCCATGGGGGGATGGTACCGTCTGGTTGTAAGGCGCTTCGACCACGTCTTCAATGTAGGCAAACGTCGTCAGCACTTCCGGCCGTCCGGCTCGCACCACGACCATATGTTCGTAGTGGGCCGAGGGCAATCCGTCGGCTGTATAGACGGTCCACCCGTCCTCGCCGACGCGCACCTCATACGTTCCCCGATTAACCATAGGTTCCACGCAGAACGTCATCCCCACCCGAAGCCGCCGTCCCGTTCCGGGCCGCCCCACATTAGGCACCTGGGGCTCTTCATGAAGCCGGCGACCGATTCCGTGTCCTACCAGCGCACGCACTACCCCGTATCCTGCGGCCTCACAATGCCGCTGAATCGCATGGCTGATGTCGCCAATGCGCTTGCCGGCAACTGCCTGCGCAATCCCCTTTTGCAAGGCTTCGTAGGTTACCCGGCAGAGCCGCACGTTTTCCGGATCTAGCTCCCCTACGCCAAATGTGTACGCACTATCCCCATAAAAGCCGCGATAGCGCACCCCACAGTCCACCGACACCAGATCCCCTTCCTGCAGCCGGTAATCCCCCGGAATGCCATGCACGACCTGATCGTTTACGGAAACGCACAGCGTCGCCGGATACACCAACCGTCCTACGCGATACCCTTTAAAAGCCGGCTCGCCCCCATGCGTCCGAATAAAATCCTCCGCGATAGCATCCAGTTCGGCTGTGGCCACGCCCGGCCGGATATAGCGCGCCACCTCGCCCAGCGTGCGGCCTACTAGATCGGCGCACCGTCGTAAGATATCGATTTCTTTTTCCGTTTTGATGTGAATCATACACAGACCGCTAAAAACGTCGTCCCCGCACCCGCGTCCCTTTCATAAAGCCCTCATAATGCCGCATAAGCAGATGGCTTTCGATCTGCTGCAGCGTATCCAGCATCACGCCCACAATGATGAGGAGACTGGTCCCGCCAAAAAAGTGCGCAAAACCGGCCGTTACCCCTGCCCGCATGGCAAACGCCGGAATTATCGCCACAATTCCCAGAAAGATAGCTCCTGGCAGCGTGATCCGAGTCAGGATCGTATCAATGAAATCACTGGTCTGTTTGCCCGGCCGCACGCCCGGTATAAAGCCGCCCTGTCGCTTGAGCGTATCAGCCATTTCGCGGGGATTCACGGCAATAGCCGTGTAGAAGTAGGTAAAGAAGACTACCAGCACAAAAAACAGCGACGAATAGCCCCAGCCCGAAATATCCGAGAAAAAGGTGCCAAACTGCTGCATGAAGTCGCTGCCCGGAAAGAACGTCGCTATGGTGGCAGGGACAAACATGATGGACTGCGCAAAGATGATCGGCATTACCCCGGCCGCATTAACGCGCAGTGGCAAGTACTGGGTTACTCCCCCGTACACCCGGCGTCCGACAACCCGCTTGGCATACTGCACAGGGATGCGGCGCGTCCCCTGGGTTACCAGCACCACCCCGGCCGTAATGACCACAAAAACAGCCAGCTCCAACAGCACAATAAACAGGTTGTCTTTCAGCGTAAACTCGTTATAGACAGCCTGGGGCAGGAAGGCAATAATGCTCACCATAATAATGAGCGAAATGCCATTGCCGATGCCGTTCTCCGTAATGCGCTCGCCTAACCACATTACGAAAACGGTACCGGCTGTCAGCACAATGACGGCAATCAACATGAAAAAGCCCGGACTGACCACAATGGCCTGTCCGGTAGCGCCATAGCGCAGGTTAATGGCATACCCAATGGCTTGCAGCGCGGTAATGCCAACCGTCAAATAACGCGTAAGCTGGGTAATTTTGCGCCGTCCCTCTTCTCCTTCACGCTGCAGCTTCTGAAAGTACGGGACCACCGCCCCCATTAACTGAATGATAATGGAGGCAGTGATGTAGGGCATGATCCCCAGCGCAAAAATGCCCGCTTGCGAAAAGGCACCTCCCACAAACAGGTCGATAAGGCCAAACAGGTTGTTGGTACCGGCCTGGCGGTTCACTTCGGCCAGAATGTGGGCGTCTACGCCTGGCAGCGTCACGTAGGTGCCAATCCGGTAAACGACCAGCAACCCGAGCGTATACAGCACGCGCTGCCGAAGCTCTTCAATCTTCCAGATATTGCGAATGCTTTCTGTAAAACCCGCCATGGTCTGCTATCGGCTTGGCATCCCCTGAGGGGACGCATCTGCGCTGGAAGGTCAGGCGATCACGGTGGCTGTCCCGCCAGCCGCTTCAATTTTTTGACGGGCCGAGGCGCTGAAAGCATGCGCCGAAATTTGCAGCGCCACCGACAGCTCGCCATCACCTAGAATTTTTATGCGATCCCGCTTTCGGGCCAGCCCGGCGGCCACCAGCGTCTCCGGCGTGATCGGTGCCTCTGTCGAAAGACGCCCCGCCTCAATCCAACGGCTCAAATCCGCCAGATTGATCACTCGGTATTCCTTGCGGAAAGGATTCCGAAAGCCTCGTTTGGGCACGCGCCGCACCAACGGCATTTGCCCGCCCTCAAAATAGGCTGGAATTTTCTGCCCACTCCGCGACTTCTGCCCTTTCGTACCGCGGGTTGAGCTGTGCCCTCCATAGCCCGATCCAACGCCGCGTCCCAGACGCTTACGCTCGCGAACCGCTCCTTTTGCTGGTTTCAATCGACTCAGATCCATTGCTGCCAGACTGTTTTGCGCACAGGTGAACGTGCTTACGCCTCAATTTCTTCAACGCGCACCAGGTGTTCCACTTTCTTAATCATACCCCGAATCTGGGGCGTATCATTGTGGACCACCGTCCGGCCAATGCGCCGCAGGCCCAGCGCTTCCAGCGTGCGGCGCTGCCGCTCTGGATAGTCAATGACGCTACGGACCTGCGTAATCTTCAGCTTTTTCTGCTTTTTTGCTGCCATACGTCCGTTGCCTTCCGTGGTCCGATGCGTTTACCCTTCAAACACCTTCTGCAGCGAGACGCCCCGGCGCTGCGCTACCTCCAGCGGGTCTTCAAGTTGCTCCAGGGCGTTGATCGTCGCCGCCACCAGGTTATAGGGATTCGTCGATCCCAACGCCTTGCAGAGCACGTCGGTGATGCCCGCACACTCCAACACCGCCCGCGCCCCACTTCCAGCAATCACGCCCGTACCCGGCGCAGCCGGCTTGAGCAACACGCGGGCTGCATCCTGCCGTCCAATCACTGGATGCGGAATCGTACCCCGCCGAATCGGCACCCGAATTACATTCTTCTTGGCATTCTCGGTGGCCTTAGCTATGGCATCTGCCACTTCACGGGCCTTCCCCACTCCTGATCCCACCAACCCATTGCCATCACCTACTACAACAACGGCGCTAAAGGAAAAACGCCGTCCTCCCTGCACCACCTTGGCCACCCGCTTTACCGACACCAGACGCTCAATCCACTGCTGCTCCTCCGCAGCACGCTGACGCTGCCGGCGACGATTCCGATTACGATTTTTCCGTTGTGCCATAATCGTCTACTTTCGCTTTATCGATGGCCTGGAAAGACTCAGAACTGAAGGCCCCCTTCACGGGCCCCTTCAGCCAGTGCCTTTACCCGACCGTGATATTTGTAGGCGTTCCGGTCAAATACCACTTTGGTTACGTTGGCAGCCAGCGCCCGCTGGGCAACACGCCGCCCAACCTCCCGGCTAATCTCCATCTTGGTTCCTGCCGGTATGTCTTTCTCCAGGCTGGAAGCGGCTGCCAGCGTGTGCCCTCGCGTGTCATCAATTACCTGCGCGTAAATATGCTTGTTCGACCGATACACGCATAGACGCGGGCGCTCCGGCGTCCCGCGAATCTTTTTCTTTAGCCCCCGCTTGACGCGGGCCCGACGTTCTTTCTTGCGTTTTAGTTCGTTAATCATCGCCTGTCCCTCAGGTTTACCGGAAGATTGCCGACCTTCCGGGTTTACGTAACAGAACAACCCTCACTACCTTAGCGGCCTGCCGTCTTGCCCGCCTTGCGCCGCACGTACTCGCCCACATAGCGGATGCCTTTGCCCTTGTACGGCTCCGGCGGCCGCAGCGAGCGGATCTTGGCCGCTACCTGCCCCACAAGCTGCTTGTCAATGCCCTCGACAATTACAATCGGATTGCTCCCACGCTCACTCCGCACCGAAATTTTAATTCCTTCCGGCGGGACAAAGTAGATCGGGTGCGAGTAGCCCAGGGCAAGCTCCAGCAAGTTGCCGGACATCGACGCCCGAAAGCCGATGCCAATAATTTCCAGCTCTTTACGGTATCCCTGGGTAACCCCCGTTACCATATTTTGAATTAACGCGCGGTAAAGCCCGTGCAATGCCCGATGCCGCTTCTGATCGGTCGGCCGCAGCACACGGACCGTCTTGTCCTGGACTTCTACGGTAATGTCCGGATCCACCTGCAGCGTGAGCGTCCCTTTAGGGCCCGTCACGGTAACGACATTGTTCGGTGCCACTTCGACGCGCACGCCGTCGGGCAGATGGATCGGCTGTTTCCCTATCCGCGACATGGTTTATCTGGTTTTGCTGTCAAGCTGATCCATGGCTTTAATGGCTCAGAACACGTAAGCCAGGACCTCGCCCCCAATGTGCAGCTTACGCGCCTCCTTGTCGGTCATAACCCCCTGGGAAGTTGAAATAATGGCAATACCCAGCCCATTACGTACCCGGGGCAACGCGTCCGCTCCTACGTACTGACGCCGCCCCGGCTTGGAGACGCGCTTCAGCTCCCGAATCGCCGGATTACCATTGCGGTCGTATTTCAGGTAGATACGCAGCAGTCCCTGCTTACCATCATCAATGTCCAGGTACCGCTGCACATATCCTTTATCCACGAGAATCTGCGTAATCGCCCGCTTCAGCTTGGAAGCGGGAATGTCCACATAGACCTTCCGCGCCATCTGCGCATTGCGCAGACGGGTCAGGTAGTCAGCAATCGGATCCGTAATCCCACTCATGGTCGTTGCAGTTAACTGAAATCGGGGTTACCAGCTTGCCTTGCGAACCCCGGGAATCTTCCCTTCCAAGGCCATTTCACGAAAGACAATGCGCGAGACCCCGAACTTCCGCAGGTAGCCCCGCGCCCGTCCGGTCAGGGGACACCGGTTACGCAACCGGACCGGACTGGAATTCCGCGGAAGTTTCTGGAGTCCAATCCAATCACCCGCCTCTTTAAGTTGCCGCCGCTTTTCCGCGTACTTTGCAACCAGCTCGCGTCGCTTCTTCTCGCGTGCCATCCAGCACTTCTTTGCCATGGCGCTTTTATGCTGCTTTTGCCTGTGGTTCTTCTCGACGAACGAACGGCATGCCCAGCAACTTTAGCAGGGCATAGGCCTCTTCGTCTGTTTTCGCCGTGGTTACAAATGTGATGTCAAACCCACTGATGCGTTCAACTTTGTCCACGTCGATTTCAGGGAAAATAATCTGCTCTGGAATTCCTAGCGTATAGTTGCCGCGCCCATCGAAGCTGCGGTCCGACACGCCTCGGAAGTCACGCATCCGAGGCAACGCCAGGGTAACGAGGCGGTCAAAGAACTCATACATTCGGTCGCCCCGCAGCGTGACCGACACGCCGACGGGCATCCCCTTGCGAATTTTGAAATTGGAAATACTCTTCTTGGCACGACGCACGACCGGATGCTGCCCTGTAATGAGCCGAATCTCCTCAATCGCGTCGTCCAGTATCTTTTTGTTCTGGGCTGCCTCGCCCACCCCTTTGTTGACGCAGATCTTAACCAGACGCGGCACCTCCATCACATTGCGGTACCCGAATTGCTTCATGAGCGCGGGTACCACCTCTTCCCGATACTTTTTTTTCAGTCGCGGAATGTAGGTCATGGCTCCCTTTTATTCTGGGCTTTGGCGCGTAGCCGGCTTCAACGATCCAGCTCTTCGCCCGTAGTTTTTGCGTAGCGCACCCAGCGCCCTCGGCCTGTAGCCGGATCCTCCACCCACTTTCGCCCTACGCGGGTGGGCCGCCCGTTGCTATCAAGCGGCATTACGTTTGAAACATGGATGGGCATCTCCTGCTGGATACGCCCCCCCTGCGGATACTTCGGGCTGGGCCGCACGTGGCGGATGCGCAGGTTCACCCCTTCCACAATCACGCGCTGCTTCTTAGGAAAGACGCGCAAAATGCGCCCCTCTTTGCCTTTATCATTGCCGGCGATCACGCGCACAAGATCGCCCCGTTTTACGTGGAGTTTAGGCTGTTTATTCTTTTTCCGCGGCATGGCCTTCTGCAGCTCTTAGGTTTACGCGGCGGCTCAGACCACCTCGGGCGCGAGCGACACAATGCGCATAAACTGTTTATCGCGCAGCTCACGCGCCACAGGACCGAAAATACGCGTCCCAATAGGCTCGTCCTGGTTGTTAATCAGCACCGCCGCGTTATCGTCAAAGCGAATATAGGTTCCGTCAGGCCGGCGGTATTCCTTTCGAGTCCGGACGACAACCGCCTTGACTACGTCGCCCTTTTTCACACTACCGCCAGGAATCGCCGATTTGACCGAAACGACAATCTTGTCGCCGACGCGGGCGTAGCGCTTGTGACTTCCGCCCAGCACGCGGATGCAGAGCACTTCCTTGGCTCCGCTGTTGTCGGCGACCACCAGCCTGCTCTCCTGCTGAATCATGGTTGGCTCTCGGCTTTACTTGGCCCGTTCGATAATTTCAACGAGGCGCCAACGTTTACGCTTTGAAAGCGGGCGCGTCTCCATGATGCGGACAACGTCGCCCTCATTGGCCTCGTTGTTCTCGTCATGGGCCATCAACTTCGTGGTACGCTTGATATACTTTCCGTAGAGCGGATGTTTAACCAGTCGCTCAACGGCGACAGTAATGGTCTTATCCATTTTATTGCTGACAACGACGCCGATCCGCTCTTTCCGGCGTCCACGCTGAGGTTTCTGCGTCTGCTGTTCGTTCGCCATAGCTGCTTTTGACGGCTTGGTGAGCCTCGACCTCACCAACTACCGAAAAAGTTTAATTTTACTCGGAGGAGGAAGCCGCCTGCTGGGCTTCCCGGAGCTTCTCATTATAAATCGTCTTCAGCCGTGCAATAAGCCGACGCTTGTTGCGCAGCAACATAGGATTTTCAAGCTGCGCGACTGCATGCTGAAAACGTAACTGACGCAACTCCTCCTCCTCGGCACGGATGCGCTGAGCAATTTCTTCCAGGCTCATTGCACGGATTTCTTTCGGCTTCATAACCCCATGCCAGGTTTGGGTTAGCGTCCCTGCGAGGCGGCCACATAATCGGGCCGCATGACAAACTTGGTTTTAATAGGCAGCTTATGGGAGGCTAACCGAAGCGCTTCACGCGCCAGCTCCTCAGACACTCCTCCCACTTCAAAGAGAATGCGCCCCGGTTGCACCACCGCAACCCAGTACTCGACCGAACCCTTCCCTTTCCCCATGCGCACTTCAGCCGGTTTTTTGGTTACGGGTTTATCGGGGAAAATGCGAATGTAGACCTTACCCGTGCGCTTCAGCTTGCGGGTAATGGCCACGCGGGCCGCCTCGATTTGCCGGGACGTTATACGCGCCGGTTCCAGGGCTTTGATCCCGAAATCTCCAAATTCTATTTGCGTACCGCGCGACGCCAGGCCGCGAATCCGGCCTTTCTGTTGCTTGCGGTACTTGGTGCGTCGAGGCATTAACATGGCTCGTACCTCCGCTTCGCTTACGTCAAGGGCTTACGCCCTTTCGGTTTTGAGTTAACGCTCTTCTTCGGCAGCCGCGCGTCGGCCAGCGCGGCGCGCCCGACGCCGACGCCGCCGCTCCGGCTGTTCAAGGGCCTGCTGCTGCCGCTGAATCAGGGCATTCGGACTCAAATCCGGCTTGCCGATAATCTCACCCAGAAAGATCCAGACCTTTACCCCGATCGTGCCATAGATCGTGTAGGCCGTGGCCTGGGCATAGTCAATGTTGGCCCGGAGCGTGTGCAGCGGCACGCGGCCTTCTAGGTATTGTTCGGTGCGGCTCATTTCCGCACCGCCGAGCCGCCCGGACACCTTGATGCGGATTCCCTGGGCGCCCATGCGCATGGCCGCCGTAATGGCCTGTTTCATTGCGCGACGGAATGAAACGCGACCCTCCAACTGCTGCGCAATGTTCTGGGCTACCAGGCTGGCATCCAGCTCTGGCCGCTTGATTTCACTGATATTAATCTGAATCTCTTTACCCGTCAGCTTCTGCAACTCCTCCCGGAGCTTCTCCACTTCCTGACCACCGCGGCCAATCACCACGCCCGGTCGGCTGGTGTGCAGCGTCAGAATCACGCGCTTCGGAGTACGCTCAATCACGACCCGGCTTAACCCTGCCCGCTTCAACCGCGCGTGCAGGTAACGCCGAATTTCTTCATCTTCAATCAGCTTTTCTGGCAGGTCCTTCTCGGCGTACCAACTGGAAAACCAGCCGCGAATGACGCCCAGGCGAAATCCTATTGGGTGTGTCTTCTGCCCCATGATCGCTTTATGCTGCAGTTAGAACGTCTTGCTCGCCGCGTTATGCTTCGCCCTCAGGCTCCGTTGTGGCCACGACAACCGTCAGGTGGCTCATCCGTCGCCGAATCGGCACGGCACGCCCGCGAGGCGCTGCCCGCCAGCGTTTGAGCCGCGGCCCTTCATCTACGCGGATATCGCGGATGACCAGGTTGGCCTCATCGATCCGCTCCTCCGGATTTTTTTCGATCAGATTATAGACGGCCGAGCGGATCGTTTTTTCAATAGGGCGCGCCGCCCGATGGGGCAGGTGGCGCAAAATAGCCAGCGCTTCGGCCACCCGCTTGCCCCGAACGGCATTGACCACCACGCGCATTTTACGCGGCGAACTCCGGATATATTTATTGATCGCTCTGGCTTCCATTGCTCTCTGATAGCTTATCGACGGCCACGCTTATCCTTTTTCTCGCCCGCATGTCCCCGGAAAGTCCGCGTCGGTGCAAACTCCCCCAACCGGTGCCCGACCATGTTTTCGGTGATATAAACCGGTATAAACTGTCGGCCATTATGCACCGCAAACGTATGGCCGACAAACTCAGGAATAATCATCGAAGCCCGGCTCCAGGTCTTGATGACCTTCTTCTGGCCGGTCCGGTTGAGTTCTTCAACCTTCTTGAGCAGCTTATAGTGGACATACGGTCCTTTCTTTAACGAACGCGCCATATCCGCTTCTCTGCGTTTTGCTTAAGCGTCGTCCTTTACTTTGCCGCGTTGCGACGACGCAAGATGTATTTGTCCGAAGGTTTGTTGCGCTTCCGGGTCTTATACCCTTTGGCCGGCTGCCCCCAAGGCGAACGGGGATGCCCTCCTGAGTGCCGTCCTTCTCCGCCGCCCATGGGGTGGTCAATGGGGTTCATGGCAACTCCCCGCACCTTGGGCCGAATGCCCAGCCAGCGACTGCGCCCTGCCTTCCCCAGATCAATGTTCATGTGGTCGGGATTGCTTGTCGTCCCGATTGTTGCCCGACACTTCACATGGATCAAGCGAATTTCACCGGACGGCAGGCGCAGCGTGGCATAGTTGCCCTCGCGCGCCATCACCTGCGCATAAGTGCCGGCCGCCCGCGCAATCTGCGCCCCCTTGCCCGGCTTCATTTCAATGCAGTGCACATAAGAACCTACCGGAATGTTTTCCAGGGGCAGGCAGTTGCCTGGCTCGGGAGGCGCCTCCGGTCCATTCATCACAGTCTGCCCGACCTTGAGCTCATTCGGCGCGATGATGTAGCGTTTTTCTCCATCGGCATAGGCCAGCAATGCAATGCGCGCCGAACGGTTAGGATCGTACTCAATACTTACTACGCGCGCCGGGATGCCATCTTTATCGCGCTTAAAGTCAATAATCCGATAGCGCCGCTTATGGCCACCGCCTTGATGGCGCGTGGTAATGCGCCCCTGGTTATTACGGCCGGCCCGTTTTTTCAAGGGGGCCAGCAGACTTTTTTCCGGCGTATCCTTGGTGATTTCCTCAAACGTAGAAACCGAATACTGGCGCTGGCCAGGAGTAACCGGTTTCCGTTTGCGAATCGGCATGATGGTCTATCGGGTCTGCGGCAGGCCTACCGGTCCCGAAGGACTTTGCGCCTGCCAGGTTCATGCGCTCACACGTTCTCGAAGAAGTCGATGCGAGGACTGTCGGGCGTCAGCGTCACGATCGCCTTCTTGTAAGCGCTGGTGCGCCCTTCGGCCACGCCCCGGCGCGTAAATTGCCGGCGACGCTTACCTGGCATGATCATCGTGCGCACCTTCTTGACTTTGACGCCCGGATACATCTCCTCGACGGCTTTCCGTATCTCTATCTTGTTGGCGTCCTTGGCAACGATAAAGGCATATCGCCCCTCTTCCATCTGCTGCGAAAGCTTCTCCGTCACCAGCGGGCGAATTAGAATCGGATGCTTGCTCATGGTTGTGCCCTGGTCGGTTGGTTTAGGCCGCCACGGGTGCCGTAGTCAACTGTCGGTTCAGCACCTCAACAGCGCTTTCCTGCATCAACAGCACCTGGGCATCCAGCAGGTCGCGCGTCGATGCATTGCGCGCCTCCAGCACGCGCACTTTAGGCAGATTGCGGCTGGAAAGGTACACTGTGGGGTTGTGCGTACCTGTAAGAATCAACACCTTACGTCCTGCCAACCCCTGCGCAGTCAGCACCTCCACCAGTTGCCGGGTACTGGGCCGTTCAAAGGTAAAGTCTTCAATCACGCGAATAGCTTCCGCCTTCGCCTTATAGCTTAAGGCAGAGCGGCGGGCCAGCCGCCGGGTTTTGCGGTTAACTTTAAGCGCATAGGATCGCGGCTGCGGCCCGTGTGCGGTTCCTCCACCGCGCCGGATGGGCGACTTAGCATCGCCCGCACGAGCATAGCCCGTACCCTTCTGACGATACAGCTTGCGCGTGCTGTGGGCGTTTTCCGCGCGATTTTTCACCTTATGCGTCCCTTGCCGCCGGTTCGCTTCGATCCGTTTGACGTCGAGCCAGAGCACGTGATCGTTGGGCTCGATTTCGAAAACCGTTGGATCGAGCGTTACCGTACGGCCAGTCTCACTCCCATCCAGCCGATATACCTGCAGTTCCATAACGCGTCTATTTCGCTTCAAACTCGGTCCGATGCCTACTGGACCTTCTTGTGCAACTCAACGATGCCGTTGCGCGGGCCCGGAACAGCTCCCTTGACCAGAATCAGATGGTGCTCCGGAAAAATCCGAATCACCTCCAGGTTTTTCACCTTGACCCGCTGGTTGCCCATGCGCCCGGCCATACGCATTCCTTTGAACACGTGCGACGGGAACGAAGAGGCTCCGATCGATCCAGGCGCCCGTTCCCGGTTGTGCTGGCCGTGCGTGCGGGTCCCTACTCCGGCAAAGCCGTGCCGTTTGACTACGCCCTGAAATCCCCGGCCTTTCGAGATGCCCACGACATCAATCAGCTCGCCTTCCTCAAAGAGCTGCTCGAGGCGCACCTCGTCGCCGGGCTTTACGTCCAGCACAAAGTTTTTAAACTCGCGGAGCACCCGTTTGGGCGAAACGCCGGCCTTCTGAAAATGGCCGAGCATCGCCTTTGTGGTGCGCTTGAGCTTACGCTCGCCGTAGCCCAACTGCACGGCATCGTACCCGTCTTTGCCTTCGGCCGTTTTCACCTGCACCACGGCATTGGGTTCTGCTTGAATAATGGTGCAGGGAATGCAATTCCCGGCCTCGTCAAAGACCTGGGTCATCCCAATTTTTCTTCCAAGCATTCCACTCATGGTGCCCTTGCACGCAGCTTATGGCAGCTTGCCTGCCTTTACACTTTAATTTCTACGTCGACGCCACTGGGCAACTCCAGCTTCATCAGGGCGTCGACCGTCTTGCTGCTGGTCGACAGGATGTCGATGAGCCGCTTATGCCGCCGAATTTCAAACTGCTCGCGGCTCTCTTTGTCAATGTGCGGGCTCCGCAGCACCGTGATGACCGTGCGTTCTGTAGGCAGCGGTATCGGACCGCTGACCACCGCACCGGTCGCCTTTACCGTGCGGATGATCTTCTCCGCACTCCTGTCGATCAGCGTGTGATCGTACGATTTCAGCTTGATGCGAATTTTCTGGCTGGCCATCGCCTCTCTTGCTCGGCAAGTCAAAGGGTAGGGGCACGTTAACGCGTGCCCCCACCGGATGGTTTATTCAAAATCGACGGATTTTCAGTCGAGGATTTTCGTGACGACGCCGGCACCGACCGTCCGCCCCCCCTCGCGAATCGCAAAACGCAACCCCTCCTCCATCGCCACCGGATAAATCAACTTCACCCGAAACCGCGCATTGTCCCCCGGCATCACCATCTCCACCCCCTCCGGCAAACTAATATCCCCCGTCACATCCGTCGTCCGAAAATAAAACTGCGGCCGATACCCGTTGAAAAACGGCGTGTGACGACCCCCCTCCTCCTTCGACAACACGTACACCTCACACTCAAACTCCCGATGCGGCGTCACACTACCCGGCGCACACACCACCATCCCTCGCTCCACATCATCCTTCCCAATACCCCGCAACAACAACCCCACATTGTCACCCGCCTCCCCCTGATCCAACTGCTTCCGAAACATCTCCACCCCCGTCACCACCGACGTCAACTTGTCCTCCCGCAACCCAATAATCTCCACCGAATCCCCCACCTTCACCACACCCCGCTCAATCCGACCCGTCACCACCGTCCCACGACCCGTAATCGAAAACACATCCTCTATCGGCATCAAAAACGGCTTGTCCTTCTCCCGTACCGGCGTCGGAATGTACTCATCCACCGCCTCCATCAACTCCATAATCCGATCCTCCCACTCCGGCTCCCCCTGCAACGCCAACAACGCACTCCCCCGAATCACCGGCACCTCATCCCCAGGAAACTCATACTGACTCAACAACTCCCGTACCTCCATCTCCACCAACTCCAACAACTCCTCATCATCCACCAAATCCACCTTGTTCAAAAACACCACAATGTACGGAACCCCAACCTGACGCGCCAACAAAATGTGCTCCCGCGTCTGAGGCATCGGACCATCCGTCGCCGCCACCACCAAAATCGCCCCGTCCATCTGGGCCGCTCCCGTAATCATGTTCTTCACATAATCCGCATGACCCGGACAATCCACATGCGCATAGTGCCGCTTCTCCGTCGCATACTCCACATGCGCCGTCGCTATCGTAATCCCTCGCTCCCGCTCCTCCGGCGCATTGTCTATCGAATCAAACGTCCGCGGCTGATTCACCGGATCCGACACCCGCTTCGACAACACCTGCGTAATGGCCGCCGTCAACGTCGTCTTCCCATGATCCACATGACCTATCGTCCCTATGTTCACATGCGGCTTCGTCCGCTGAAATACCTCCTTCGCCATGGCT